>NZ_JANJFL010000001.1:143829-572334 GCF_024584215.1 Pseudomonas sp. LJDD11 | reverse complement strand
CTTGCCGGCGCGCTGGGCCGTGCCCAGGGCGCTCTCCAGATCCCGGTAGAACCTGCCGCTTTCAAGGCGATGACCGTCGCTGCAGGTGGCCGTGGTTTTCAGTCCGAGGTCGATACCCACTGCGTCCTGGCCTGGCGATAACTGGCGGTCGACCTCGACCACGACGTTGAAATACCAGCGTCCACGGCTGTCCTCGTTGAAGCTGCCGGATCTGAATTTAAAGCCCGCCAGGCCGTAGCTGTCCCAGACCTTGAAGTGCTGTCTGTTGAAGACGACCTGGCCGTTTTTCCAGACAGCAGCGCCGACCTTGAAGGGCAGCCAACCCAGACTGCGCCGGGCGCCGCCCGAGCAGCGCCAGCGGAGCTGGCGCTTTTTGAACTGCTTGCGCCGTGTGACATATTCGTCGGCAACAGCCTGCACGGATTGGCTGTGCAGTCCCAGGTCTTTGCTGGCCCCGTTGGTGTACTTGTGAATGTCGAACGCCGACAGAAAACGACCACGCTCACGAATCGAGCGACTGCTCAAGTCGCTTTCATTTCAGTCATGAAACACAGAATAGGGGCGGTTTTATGGATCTTAACCCTTATGACCGCTTCGCGGTGGCGCTTTCATGCCCCACCTGAAGGAAGGGGCTTTTCGCACCAGTTTGGTAAGGACACCCCGTAGGAGCAGCTTTAGCTGCGAAGCCTTTCGCAGCTAAAGCTGCTCCTACGGAGGTTGCGTGTTTGCTGCGCGACAGCGCGGTGCCATGGCAGCGGGTGATCTCCCACCGAAGCCGAGCCAAACCTGCTAATCGCTTAACTGATCGGCATTGTTTCTACTGCCCCTTTCGCAGGCCAGCGGGTTGCTAAGCCACCACCGACTCGCCAATGGCGTAATACTGCCCACCCGCAATGTAATGCAGGCTGCGCCATTCGGGGCCAGCCTCGGCGAATTGCCAATGCCCGTTGCGGAACACCCGATCGTCCGCCCACGCCCCCACCACCTCGCCAATGAACAGGTCGTAGGCTTGCTGGTTATGTGGCTCGTCGACCACCTTGCAGATCAGCCACGCCGAACAGCCCACCACCAGAGGCGTTTTGAAGCCGTCCACGTGCATCAATTGCACGCCACATTTTTCCAGTTTGTCCGGGTCGTCGCTCAAGCTGTGGGTGCCCACCGCCTGGGTCAATTGCAACTGGGCAACATTGGGCACTTGCAGGGCAAAGTAGCCACTGCCCTCGACCAGAGCACGGGTGCGGGCGATCTTGTCGATGACCACAGTGACTTTGGAGGGCGAAAAATCCAGGCCACAGGCCCAGGCGGCGGCCATGACGTTGTCGGTGCCGCCGTGGCTGGCCGAGACCAGGATGGTCGGGCCGTGGTTGACCAGGCGGTAGGCTTTGTCCAGTTCAACGGGAAGCATATGCGGATTCATGGGCGCTCTCTTGCTGATAAACGTGGTGCCGGCGAAGATGGTCGCCTTACACAAGGCTGCAAAGATGCCACACTTGCGGCTGGTAATGCTCAAACAAGGACTCAGCGCTTGATGTCTCCATCCCCTTCCCCTCTGGTGGCCGCGCTGATTCTGGCGGCGGGCAGCAGCCGACGTTTTGGCAGTGACAAGCGCCAGGCATTGATTGCCGACGGCCGCCGTGTGCTGCAAAGCAGTTGCACCAATGCCTGCCAGGCGTTTGCCGATGTGCGCGTGGTGCTGCGCGAGCAAGACGATGCCGTCGCGCTGGGCCTGGACCCTCAAGTGCGTGTGGTGCGCAGCCCGCAGGCAGATCTGGGTATGGGCCATAGCCTGGCCAGTGGCGTATCAGCGCTGACCGACGCGCCTGCCGAGGCGGTGGCCATCCTGCTGGCAGACATGCCCTGGCTGAACCCGGCAACCTTAGTGGCGTTGGCGGCGCTGGCAGGTCCGCAGCGCATCATCGTGCCGATGCACGAAGGTCAGCAGGGCCATCCGGTGATCATTGGCCGACACTTCTGGCCGCAGTTGCAGCAGTTGCGTGGCGACCGAGGCGCCAAGGCACTGCTCGCCGCGCACAGCGAGTACTGCGTGAGGGTCGAGACGGCCGACCGGGGCATCCTGCTCGACGCCGATACCCCGGCCGCGCTGGCTCAGGTGCTGCGCGACCAGACCTGTTGAGCGTGCATGCCATTGGCGCTGGCAAGGATATCCGCCATCACCGCCAGGGCAATTTCCGCCGGGGTCTTGCTGCCCAGATTCAAGCCGATCGGCGCATGAATGCGTGCCAACGCCCGGGCGTCCAGCCCGCCGATGCGCTGGAGGCGCTCCATGCGCTTGTGACTGGTCTGCCGCGAACCCATGGCACCGATGTAGAACGCCTCGCTGCGCACCGCCTCCATGAGTGTCAGGTCATCCAGGCGTGGATCGTGGGTCAAGGCGACTACGGCGGTCGCCGCATGACAACCGCCCTGCTCGATGTACAGCGCTGGCAGCACCGGACACACCTCGACGCCCGGCACGCAAAACCCGGCCAGCAGTTCGGTGCGCGGTTCACAGAGAATCACCTCGTAGCCCAGCGCCAGAGCGAAGCTGGCACAGAACTCGGCCACCGGTGACAAGCCGGCCAGCAGCAGCCGGTGTACCGCGCCGATGCGGATTGAAACCTGCTCCGCACTGACCGCCACCCGTGGATGACTCAGGCTGCCGGGCGATACCGCTGGCAGTTGCCCGTTCAGGCTGACCTCGCGAATCAACCACGGGCCGGCGCTCAGGGCCCGCTCCACGCTGGCCAGATGCCGATCGACCTCGGCACGCGGTGACAGGTACTCCACCAGCACGTCCAGTACACCGCCACACGGCAGCACCAGATTGGGCGCAAACCCGCCTTCGCCATAACGCACCCGCTGATTGCGATGCGGTAATGTGCCGTCGGCCAGACGCTGCAAAAAGTCCTCTTCGATGCAGCCGCCGGATAATGAACCGCGATGCTCACCGCCAGCCAGCGCAACCAGCATCGCCCCCGGCCCGCGCGGTGCCGAGCCATAAGTGGACAGCACCGTACACAACCACACCGGCCGGCCTTGGGCCAGCCAGTCGCGGGCCTGCTGTATGACCTGCAAATCAAGCTGTTGCATGACACTCCCCTGGGCTCAGACCCCGGCCATCAGCTTTTCCTTGGTGATCGGCAGGCTGCGGATACGCTGCCCGGTGGCGTGGTACACGGCATTGGCGACTGCTGCGGCCAGACCGGTGATGCCAATCTCGCCGATGCCCCTGGCGCCGAATTCGTTGAGGTTCAGATCCGGATAATCGAGCAGAATCACCTCGATTTCGGGCTGATCGGCGTGCACCGGCACCAAGTATTCAGCGTAGTTGTCATTGACCGGCAAGCCTGTGCGCGGGTCGTGCTCGGTGGCCTCGAACAGGGCCATGCCGACCGCCATCACGATGGCGCCTTCGACCTGGTTGCGCGCTGCCAGCGGGTTGACTACCTTGCCGACATCGATGGCACTGACCACCCTGGCCACTCGCAGCCGCGAGATGCCCGGGTCCCAGCGCACCTCGACAAAATGCGCACCGAACGAGCGAAACGAGTATTTCTGTTCTTTGCCCTGCTCGCTGTGATACGTGCCTTCGGCGCGGGCCAGACGTTGCTGAGCCAGTACGTCGGCAAAGCTGACCTGCCGCTCGCCCTTGACCAACCGACCGTCACGGACCTGCAGGGTGTCGGGCTTTTCACCGGCAAAAAAACCGCTCTCGGCAGTGGCGTAGCTGCGCAGTTTATCAAGCGCCTCGCGGGTTGCACCGGCCAGCGCCGGCATGATGCTGGCGGTGACCCAACTGCCGCCAGACACCGGGCCTGGACTGAACGACGAATTGCCCAATTGCACCTCGATGCGCTCGACCGGCAGCCCGGTGAGTTCGCTGACCGTCTGGGCGACGATGGTGTAGGTGCCAGTGCCGATGTCCTGCACCCCGCATTGCACCAGCGCAGTACCGTTGGCGCGCAGGCTGACCCGGGCTTCGGTCGGGACCTGAAACGCCTCCCAGTTGCAGGCGCCCATGCCGTAGCCAATGATCTCGTCGCCATCACGCATCGAGCCGACCTGAGCATTGCGCTGCTTCCAGCCGAAACGCTCGGCGGCCTTGTCGATGGCTTCGGGCAGGTGATTACTTGACCACGGCAAATCAGTGCTCTCATCCTTGCTGGCCAGGTTGAGCTGGCGAAATGCCAATGGGTCAAGGCCGGCAGCCAGGGCCATTTCATCGATAGCCGACTCCAGGGCGAACAATCCTGGCGCGGCGCCGGGCGCGCGCATGGACGTCGGGGTGCCGCGATTGACCGCACTGGTGTGGTGAGTGACCAGCACGTTGGCGCAGCTGTACAGGCTCTTGGTCACGCTGCCGCAGGTTTCGATGTAGGTGTCCAGGGTCGAGGTGCTATTGAACGACTCGTGACGCAGCGATACCAGCCGGCCCTTGTCGTCAGTCGCCAGGCGCAGGCGCTGGCGGGTCTCGGGACGATGGCCCACGGTGCTGAACATCTGCGCACGGGGCAGCATCAGTTGCACCGGGCGGCCGGTCAGCCTGGCCGCTGCACAGGCAGCAATGGAGTGCGGCCAGGGCCAGAGCTTGCCGCCAAACCCGGAGCCAATGAACGGCGCCCGGACTTCGACCTGTTCCGGTGCCAGATCAAACACATTGGCCAGCAGGTTGCGATGGTTCACGACCCCCTGAGTGCTCTCTTCCACGTACAGCCGACCGTCCTGCCAGTGGGCGGTGGTGGCGTGCATTTCCATTGGGTTGTGGGTTTCCACCGGCGTGGTATAGGTCGCGTCGATGCGCTGCGCGGCCGACTGATAGGCCGGCTCTGGCGTACCCCGCTCGTGACTGCCGCTGGCGGGTTTGAAGCCGTTGATGCGCAGCCCCTCTTCCAGGCTCCGCACCGGGTCCTGGGCCGCGTAGCGAACCGTGACGCGCTGGGCCGCTGCCCGCGCCTGCGCGAACGTCTGCGCGACCACCAGCGCGACGAATTGGCCGGGGTAGTAAACCTGGTCATCTTCGAACGGCAGCCGGTGTTCGTCGGTCTTGCTGGCCTGCAGCAACTTGTCAAAGCTCATGGCCTCATCAGGTGTACGGTGCATGTCCGGGCGATGGCCGTGATGCAGGATATCCACCACACCCGGCATGGCGCGGGCGCTGGCATCATCGATGGCCAGAATCTTGCCACTGGCGATGGTGCTGAATACCCCATAGGCGTAGAGCAGGCCTTGCTGCGGATAATCGGCCGCATAGCGCGCCTCACCGCTGACCTTGAGGCGGCCATCAACACGCTTGTGGGCCTTGCCAATCACGTTCTGGTTCATGCCAGCTCCTGGGCCGTGAGATCACGGAGGTTACGGGTGATGACCTGTTGGCCGAGAGGAATCTTGAACGCGTTGTGGGAATAGCCACGGGCGTCCTTCATCGCCAACTGCGCGACCTGGCCATACAGCGCCAGCGATACCGGCTGGCCAATCAGTGCCCGCTCGGCTTCGCTGGCGCGCCATGGCTTGCTGGCCACGCCGCCCAGGGCAATGCGCGCGTCGGTGATGCGCTCGCCATCGAGCACCAGCACCACAGCGCTGGAGGCCAGAGCGAACTGGTAAGAGGTTCGATCACGCAGCTTCAGGTAGGCCGAACGACTACCCGGCAACGGCGCATCAAGGGTCAGGTGAGTGATCAACTCGTGAGCTTGCAGAGCATGCTCCTTCCATGGCGTGCTGCCTGGCAGCAGATGAAAGTCGGCAAACGCAATGTCGCGGCTGCCTTGCGCGCTTTGCACCGTCACCTGAGCACCCAGTGCGGCGATGGCTACGCACATGTCCGAGGGGTGCGCGGCAATACACTGGTCACTGGTGCCCAGTACCGCGTGAACACTGCGGTTCAGGCCGTCAACGGCTGCGCAACCGGAGCCCGGCTCACGCTTGTTGCACGGTGACAGGCCGTCACGAAAGTAATTGCAGCGCACCCGCTGCATCAGGTTGCCGGCGGTGGTCGCCTTGTTGCGCAGCGCAGTACTGGCGCCCTGCAGAATCGCCTGGGCCAGTACCGGATAGCGCTCACGGACCAAGGGGTGATTGGCCAGCTCGGTATTGCTGACCAGCGCGCCGACCCGCAGACGGCCGTCGGACAGCGGCTCGACCTTGCGCAGGTCAAGCCGATTGATGTCCACCAGATGCTCGGCCTGCATCACATCAAGCTTGACCAGATCCAGCAAGGTGGTGCCGCCAGCCAGGTAGAACCGCTGACCGTCGCCGCTGGCCTGGCCGACCGCCTGGGCCGGCGATGAAGCACGCAGATAATCGAAGGTACGCATCAGGCCGGCCTCCCCATCTTGCCCCGCGCCGACTGCACGGCCGCAAGGATGTTCTTGTAGGCCCCGCAGCGGCAGATATTGCCGCTCATGGCCTCACGCACGCTGGCGTCATCGCTGCCGATATTCGGGTCATTGAGGATAGCGACGGCGCTCATGATCTGCCCCGAGGTGCAGTAACCGCATTGATAGGCGTCGTGCTCCCAGAACGCTTGCTGCACCGGGTGCAGTTTGCCGTCCTGAGCCAGGCCTTCGATGGTGGTGATTTCATCACCGTCATGCTGCACGGCAATGGACAGGCACGAGTTGATCGCCACACCATTGACCAGCAAGGTGCAGGCTCCGCACTGACCGTGATCACAGCCTTTCTTGGTGCCGGTCAGTTGCAGGCGGTCACGCAGCACATCGAGCAGGATCGCGTTGGCCGGCACGTTGAGCCGGTGGCTCTGGCCGTTGACCTTGAGTTCGATGCTTTGCTCCCCGGCGGCCGGCCCGGCGGCAGGTGGCTGGCTGACAGCCGGTGCTGATTGAGCCATACCGTCAGGAACCCAGGTTGCAACGGTGGCGGCGGCGATGCCGGAAGCGCCAGCCTTGAGAAAATTGCGCCGTGAGGCATGTAATGCGGGGCTGTCCTGCCCGGCCGCGGCCGGGCCTGGCGTGTTGGATTTTTTCATCAGGTTCACCATTGAGTGGTGCGCTCACGAAGGCGCTAACAGTCAGGTCGGGCGGTGGTTCATTGCCACACGCCTCGGTCCCGACCGGTCCAATCAGGTGACCCTGCCCGGATGAATAGATTCAGCTTGATTATGCGTTGAGCGGATCAGTTGCACGCCGCGCCCCCGCCTCGCCCCTGATTACCGGGCAGCACAGGCGGTGGGATAAACCTTACACCCCCAACGCTAGGGGTGGTATTAAGCGATTGATCTGTCGTCTTGCTGTGGCTGTGGCTGGCGCCTGAGCTCAGTCGCCGCTGCGCTTGCAGGTCACGATCACGATGCCGCCGAGAATCGCCATTACCCCCCCAATCAGCGGCAGGGTCAGTTGCTCGCCCATGAACAGCACCGACATCAATAGCCCCACCACCGGCACGCCGAGCATCGCGGTCGACATGCTGGTGCTCGACAGCCACATGCTCGCCGCATTGACCGCGCAGAAGCAGAACGCGGTCGCCAATGGCCCCATGAACAACAGGATCTGCCACAGCGCCATGGAGCCATCACCGGTGAACGGCCCTTCCACCACGTGCGCCAGCACAAGCAACGGTACGGTGGCGGTGAGCATCTGCCAGGGCGCCAGCTGATAGGCGCTGGTGCCTGTGGACGCATGACGCAGATGCAATATGCAAAGCGCCCAACAGATCGATGCCGCGATCAGCATCAGGTTGGCTTTGAGCAGGGTGGTATTACCCCAGTCGAGGGTCAGCGGGTTGAACAGCACAGCCACGCCAATGCCGCCGAACAGCGTGCCGATCAATTGCCGACGCGACAGCCGCTCGCCGAGGAAGGTCACCGCAATCGGCGTCACCCACAGCGGGGTGGTGTAGGCCAGCACCGCCGAGCGGCCGGCCGGCACTTCGGTCATGGCCATGGCACCAAGCACGGTAAAGGTCAGCATCTGCAGCAGGCCGACACTGAGAATCAGTGGCAGGTCGCGACGGCCCGGCACGCGCAGGCTACCCGTGGCCAGTTGCAGGGCAAACAGGCAGGCGGCACCGGCGGCGAAGCGCACGGCGGAGAACCACACCGGGGTGATGTGCTGCAAACCGGCCTTCATCACTGGCCAGTTGGCGCCCCAGATCAGGATCGCCAGTACCAGTAACAACACGCCCTTGGCCTGGGGCGAAGCCAACAGACCATGGCTTGCGGGCAAGTGGGTGGCGGGTTTGCTGGTATTGATCATGATGGCTCCGTCGGCAGTGGCTGTGCAGGAGAAATGTTAATAAAGGTGCAAGAGAGATTCTTTGCGCTTTTATCTACCCAGCAAGCCGTTTGCAGAACTAAACTCTGCCAATCAATCCTTTTAAAGATGTTTATTCTCTTGAAGAAGCTCGACCGTACCGATATCAGCATTCTCGACAGCCTGCAGCGCGACGCCAGCATCACCAATGCGGACCTGGGCCGCGCAGTCAATCTGTCGCCGACGCCCTGCTTCAATCGGGTCAGAGCCATGCAGGAGGCCGGGCTGATCAAGGGTCAGGTCACCCTGCTCGACCCCAAGGTGCTGGGCCTGGACCTGAACGTATTCATTCATGTGAGCCTGGAGAAGCAGGACGAAGGCGCGTTGCAGCGCTTCGAGGCGGCGGTGGCCGGGCGACCTGAAGTGATGGAGTGCTACCTGATGACCGGTGACGCCGATTATCTGCTGCGCATTCTGGTGCCCAATATCCATGAGCTGGAGCGCTTCATTCTTGAGCACCTGACCAAAGTGCCGGGGGTGGCCAATATTCGCTCCAGTTTTGCCCTCAAGCAGGTGTTGTACAAGACCGCCCTGCCCTTGCCGCCAGACGGGCTGGCGTTGGCGGCCAATCGCGTCAGATAAAGCCCAGGGTCAGCCACACCACCACCAGATAGCGCAAGCCCTTGGCCAGGCTGACGATCAAGCTAAAACGCCACAGCGGCTCGCCCATGACCCCGGCGACCACGGTCAGGGCGTCGCCGATCACCGGCACCCAACTGAGCAGCAGCGACCAGTAACCGTAGCGCTGGTAATGACCACGAGCCTGTTGCAGGCGTTTTTCGCTGACCGGGAACCAGCGTTTGTGGCGCAACCGTTCGACCGAGCGGCCGATCAGCCAATTGCTGATCGAACCCAGCACATTGCCGGTGGTGGCGGCCAGCAATAGCAACCAGGTCAGGTAGTGGCCAGAGATCAGCATCGCGACCAGCACGGCTTCGGACTGCATGGGCAACAGCGTGGCGGCGCCGAAGGCGGCGAAGAACAGCCCGAGGTAGCTGGAGAGTTCGAACATGAAGGAAGGGTCGAGGCGATAAAGGCACGCATAGTAGCGTGAGATTTATCGCCGGTTGCATAAAGGTGTTGCTGAATAATGCCATTAGTCATTTTGACCAAAAGAGTCATCCTGACTACAAAAATACAAGAGTCGAAATGACACAAGAGCGCGTAAACCCTTGAATTAAAAGGCCTTAAGGCCTGGCACGGAAGTTGACTCTGCTATGGCAACCGTTAACCGCCAGGGAGTCATTCCATGTTCACCGACCCGCAACGCGCAATCATCAAGGCCACTGTTCCTCTTCTGGAGTCCGGTGGCGAAGCGCTGACCACTCACTTCTACAACATGATGCTCAGTGAATATCCCGAGGTGCGTCCGCTGTTCAACCAGGCCAACCAGGCCAGCGGTGCTCAGCCACGGGCACTGGCTAACGCGGTGCTGATGTACGCCCGGCATATCGACCGTCTCGAAGCCCTTGGCCCGTTAGTGGGCCAGATCGTCAACAAGCACGTGGCCTTGCAGATTCTGCCGGAGCACTACCCGATTGTCGGCACTTGCCTGTTGCGCGCCATTCGTGAAGTGCTGGGTGAAGACATTGCGACCGACGAGGTGATCGATGCCTGGGGCGCCGCTTACGGTCAACTGGCCGATATCCTGATCGGCGCCGAAGAAGCCGCTTACCAGCACAACGAACAGGCCCGGGGCGGCTGGCGTGGGGCGCGTCCTTTCAAGCTGGTGGGCAAGGAAAAAGAAAGCGCGCAGATCACCTCGTTCTATTTCGAACCGCTTGACGGTGGTGCGGTGCTGGACTTCACCCCTGGCCAGTACCTTGGCCTGAAGCTGAACATTGATGGCCAGGAACTGCGCCGTAATTACTCGCTGTCGGCACTGGCCAACGGCCGTGGCTACCGGATCAGCGTCAAGCGCGATGAGCAGGGTATCGCTTCGAGGTATTTACACGATCACTTGCAGGTCAGTGACCGGGTCGAGCTTTTCCCGCCAGCCGGGCATTTCACCCTGCAAGACTCGTCGCGTCCGCTGGTATTGATCAGCGCCGGTGTCGGCATCACCCCGACCCTGCCGATGCTGGAAAGCGCGCTGGCCAGCGGCCGGCCGATCACCTTCATTCACAGTGCCCGCAATGCCAGCCTGCAGGCGTTCCGCCCATGGCTGCAAGAGCAGCAGCGCAAGCACCCACAGCTGAGCCTGTACGTCTGCTACAGCCAGCCTGAGGCCGGTGACCGTTTTGATGCCCAAGGGCGTCTTTGCCAGGAAGTGCTGGCCAGCTGGCTGCCTGCCGATCGCAATGTGGATGCCTACTTCCTGGGGCCGGTCGGTTTTATGAGCAGCGTGCGCCGCGATCTCAAAGCACTGGGCGTGCCTGAGGCGCAGAGCCATCACGAGTTCTTCGGCCCTACCGGGCAACTGCCTGACTGACCGATTGAGCTGAGCGGCGACAGCCCGCAAAAACAGCTGAGCCGGCCTGAGTGCCGGGTCAGCCTTTTGTGTTCAGCCACCCAATAGTCTTCTCAACCTGCCTGGCCTGGCGCTCAGTGCCTGGCGCAACTCTTGGGCACTGATGGTTCTGCACGCCGGCACCAGCGCCAGCGCCTGGCGCAGCGCAGGCCAGCAATGGCTGGGCAGGCGGGCCGGTTTGCTTAGCGAGCGATCCAGCCGCGCCGCCTGGGCCTGGTCGCCGGGCAGGCGCTGGTAAGGGTGCCTGCCGCAGGCCAGTTCGAAGATCAGACAAGCGCAGGCATAGAGATCGGTGGCTTCAGACAACCCACCACCGGCGCAGAGTTCAGGAGCGGCGTAGGCCGGGGTCCAGGCGTTGTAGCGCTCGCGACTCAACTGCGGTACGCCGGGCAGAATGCCGGGCTGGCTCTGACCGAGACCGAAATCGAACAGCTTCAGCCCCTGCTCGCTGAACATCACGTTGCCCGGTTTCAGGTCGCCATGCACGACCCCCCTTGCATGACTGTGCTCCAGAGCCTCAAGCAGCGCACTCGCCACCTCCAGCAACTCGCTAAACGGCAAGCCGGTCAGTTCGTCACAGAGCCAATGATCCAGAGTCAGGCCACGCAACAGCTCCAGGGTCATGAATGCACAGCCTTGCGGGATATCAACTTCAAAACTGTGGCAGCGCACTACGTTGGGGTGATGCAGATGCCGGGTCAGCGCAAATTCGGCAAACAACAATGACCCGGCATCCGGCACGTGCTGGAACGACTCACCCAGCAGTTTAACAGCGATATCGGCAGCCGGATCACCGTACTGCTCGTGCAACAGGTCGCGGGCCTGCCACACCACCCCCATGCCGCCAACGCCCAGCAAGCGGTCGAGACGATAGCGCCCGGCCAACACCCGTGGCGGCTTCATCGGTCAACCACCACAGCGGTCAGATTGTCCGGCGCCGGCCCCTGCAGAACCTGCGCGAACAACCCGTGCAACGCAGCCTGCGGGGTCGCCAGACCGAGCGCCTGGCCCAGCAGCGCTTGATCCAGCATGCGGTACAGACCGTCACTGCATAACAGATAGCGGTCACCGGGCTGAGCGTGCCAGCGCAGCACCTCCAGTTGCAGATGCTCGCGCCCGCCGAGTGCGCGGGTCAATGCGGCCCGGCCTCGCTCTGCAGCATGATCGCGGGTCAGTTGGTAAAGCTGCTGACCACGCCACAGGTAGCAGCGGCTGTCGCCAACCCAGACACAAGCGCCCTGCTGCCCCTGCAACAACAGCGTCACCAGGGTGCTGCCCATGACCCGCGGCGCTTGCCCCTGGCTTTGGGTGAGCTGCAACGCCAGATGGCGGTTGAGCCCATGCAGGCGGCAGCGCAGCAGCTCCAGGCGCTGCTCCAGCTCGCCGGGCCAGCACAGGCCTGCCAGCGTATCGACGATCAAACGGCTGGCAAGCTCGCCAGCCTGATGCCCGCCCATCCCGTCGGCCACCGCCCAGACTGCCTGCTCCGGACAGTCGAAAAAGGCATCCTGATTACACACGCGCACCTTGCCCGAGTGGCTGCCCGCCGCGCTGCGATACATCACAGTTGCGCCGGCAGACGGAAACCACGCAGCACACTCAGGTCCAATGGGTTGGGCATGCGTTGGCTGGTCAGCAGATAATTGGCGCGCAGGCCGCCGACATCGGCCTTGAACAGCAAGACATCCCGGCCACTGAGCGGCTCACTGGGCATCAGGTCGAGCAGCCGAAACAGCGACCAGGGGCCGAGGTTTTTCTCGATACCTACAGTGCGCCCGGCCATCCGCTCGACCAGCAGGCTCGCACTGCCCTGCCCGGCCTCGTCGGGCCAGCTAAAGGTCATGGGCACGATGGGCCCGTGACGGTACTCATGACGCCGCTCGCCAAAGCGGAATTCAGCGCGGCTGGCGCCGCTGTCAAGACTGTAGGGTTCCAGCCGAAAACGCACTTGCGGCTGGCTCGGGTCTTCAGCGAAAAAACCCTGTCGGATGCGCTGGCCACGGGCAATCTGTTCCAGCACGGCGCGAGACATCGGCAGGCTATGGCCGTCGATGCTGCGCAGCCGGTAATTATCGGCAGAACCGCTGACAAACGCCTTCAGATGCTGCTCGAAAAAGCGTTCCAGGACCCCCTGAGCCTTGAAGAACTCACGAAAGTCATTGAGCGCCACATCGCTGCTGCTGTGGGCGTGAAACGGATAACGCTGGTCAATGGCACGGCTGTAAAAAGCGTACAGCTCACTCTGATAGCGCTGATCGAGATGCCGGTAGGCATCGGCCAGGATCAGGCGCCAGGCATCATCAGCCAGCAGGTTGAACCAGCCGCCCACCGGCCTTGGCAGGCGCGCTGCGGTGTTGCGCAACTGGCTCAGGGCATCGCGCTGCCCGGCCATCCGCGCCCGAGCCATTTCGTAGGCGAATGGCTCGGGTTGACTGGCACGGGCCAGGCTCGCCAGTTGCTGCTGAACCGCATCCAGTCCTTGCAGGACCGCCACCAGTTCAGCGGTGGGTGCGTCATTGTCATCCAGGAGCCGATGCAGCGGTTCGAAGCGCAACTGCATGGCTTTGCGAGCATTCTCCGGCAGCACCAGGGCCTTGCTCGCGGCCCCCGCAGCGGCCTGCAACGCAGCCCCCGCGACTGGCGCCGGCAGCGCTTGTTCAGGATCCGGCAGAGCCAACGGGAAACGCGTGTTGTCGCGGATCTGGGCCAACAACTGCACCACCGGCGAGTTGGCCGACAACAGACCGCTGACCAGATCGGCGCCCTCCCCGGCCTCGCTGAACGGCAGCAGGCCCAGGCGGCCCACGGCATCACTCCAGTGGCTGGCGTAGTCACGAAAATACAGTTGCTCCAGTTCGACCAGCAGGCGACGCATGTCCGTCCCGCTCAGCTCACTGCCCTCGCCCAGCACCCAGTTATCGCGCAACAGCTCGCTGATCTGCGCGGCACTTTGTACCGAAAAGAACTGCCGATAGCCTTGCCGGGTGAAGAATCCGGGAATCGCCTGCTCGGCACCGACGAACAATTCACGCTGCGGCCCCAGATGCTGGCCGAGGCGGTAATCCGGCAGGCTGCCCGCGCGTTCCCGCAAGACCTTATAGGCCAGGCTGGCTTGCGACTCGTTGCGCAATGCCTGACGGGCCTGGGCCACCAGCGGCTCATCCAGCGGCTGGCTGAAGGACAATTTCAACAGCTTGGCAACGTGCTGCCCCAGCCCTTGCTGCACCGCTGCATGACCTGGATACAACCGCGCCCACTCGCTGCCCAACTGTTCTTCCAGCCAGGCTGGATCACGGCGCGTCGGCAAGTGCAGCATCAGGTAGGCACGCAGATTATCCAGCAACGCCTCACGGTCGTGCAGGCTGGAGCGTACGCGGGCTTCAAGCAGGCGGGTCAGCCGCGGCAGCAAATGGCTGCGCAATTCGTCCTCGTAGCGCGCCTGCAACAACGGATTGCTGGCCCAGCCCTGATACAAACCGTTGCGCTCGTGCCAACTCATGGCCAGACCATCAGGAAACACCTGGGTCGCCTGCCAACTGATATCAAGGGTTTTCAGCGCGGTCATGGCGTCGGCGGCCGGGTCCAGCGCCTGCCGCTGCTGTTGCCAGTCGCCGGCCAGTCGCCGCAGAGTTTCCAGACGCTGATGATTGGCAGAAAACCCGCTGGTCCATAGCGCGCCGCCGACCATCAAGGTGGCCAGCCCGCCCCCCAACAACAGCCGCTGCCCCCAATGGATACGCTGCCGTTCACTTGGTGCAAGGCTTTGCTGATGCGCCTCACGCAGGATCACCCGGGCGAACAGTTCATGGACGAAACGACCTTGCGCACCACCTGCCCCGCCGAGAGGCTGCGCCTGCGACTCAGGCTCCGCCGCGCTGGCGCAAGTCAGGTAAACGCCGCTCAGCCGATGACCACTGACATAGCGGCCGGAGAAAAACAGCTGATCGATGAGCATCTCCAGTTGCTCGCCAAGAGCAGCCATGCCTGGCGGGAAGTCGAGCATACGACTGCGCAGTTGCTTGTCGCGCTGCTGGTGCAGCCGGCCAATGAGCTGGCTGTCGAGATGGCGCAGCAACGCGTCGATCTGCTGATGTACCGCCTGCCGGTCGGTCGCGGGTTGTTCAGCGCTGAAGCTGACCCCCAGCGCCTGACTGTTTTGCTCGCGGCTCAGTGAATCGAAGAACGCGTTGAAACCCGGCAGTTGATCCGCTTTGCTCAGCACCAGATACACCGGCACCTGCACATGCAGGTGCCGACGTACCTCCTGCAAGCGCTGACGAATCTGGCTGATCAGCTCCAGTAGCGCTGGCGTCTTGCCAGGCTCGGGATAGCGCGCCTCCAGTAACATCGGCACCGCAACGGTGATTAGCACGCCGTCGAGCGGTCGCGCCCGGCGACGTTTGCGCAGCAGTTCCAGCAGCGTGCGCCAACCACCGCCATCCACGCTGGCATCGGCCTGGGCCAAGTAGCGCCCAGGCGTGTCGATCAGCACCGCCTGGTCAGTGAAATACCACTGGCACTGCTCACCATCGTGGTCCTGGCTGAGCGTCAGAGGTTCGTCTCGGTCGAGGGCGAACTCCAATCCTGAGCACGCCAGCAGACGGCTCTTGCCACTGCCTTGCGGGCCGATCAGCAGATACCAGGGCAATGGCTGCCGATCCTCGCTGAACAGGCTGGCGTGCCTGAGGCTGCGCAGCGCTTCGGCAAAGCGTTTGTGCAGGCTGCGGCGCTCATTGTCGAAGCGCTGCTGGTCGGCCTGCTGTGCTGCCCGCTGCGGGTCAATGACCGATGGCCGGCCGCGCCACCAACGACTCAACAGCATGACCGCTCCCCAGAGCAGCAAAAGTGCGCAGACGGCCAGCAATCGGGCAAGCGCGCTGGCCAATACCCGCACATCATTGATCGCCAGTGTCGGGCCGCCCCACCACACCAGTGCGCCGCACGCCACTACCAGCGCCAGGCTCCACACCCAGGTCTGGCACATAGCCCCCGGAACTTTCTTCAGGAAATCTCTCATCATGCTCTCACGGCAGGTTCTGGATCAGGCTCGGGACGGCGACTTGCCAAGGCTGCAGCACGCTCTGACGCTGCTCATCGAGCACCCAGGCAAATCCGCCATACAGCATCGCCAGGCCAGCGAGGGTAAACAGCAAAACCATCCACCACGGCACAATCCGCAAGGTGGCCTGGTGACTGTCCGGCACCCCAGGCCAGGCCGGGGTCAACCCGCCGGACGCCTCGCCGCGTAACTGGCGGATCTGCCGGTACAACGCATCGCGAACCTCCTCCAGTTCCACATGGCCGGCGTTACGCACCCGATAGCGGCCCTCGAAGCCCAGCGCCAGGCACAGGTACATCAGTTCCAGCAACGGCAGATGCCGAACCGGGTTGCGGCTCAGTTGCTCAAGCAGGCGAAAGAACTTGTCGCCACCGAAGGTTTCGTTATGAAAGTGGCTGAGCAGGCTGTTCTGTGCCCAGTCGCTCTGGCGCCCCCACTCGGTGGTCACCACCTGTTCATCGAGCACCGTGCACAACACGTAGCGAGCAGTGTTCAACTGCTCGCTGTCGATACCGTCGCGCAACGCCTGCCACTCAAACTGACGCACCTGTTCACGCAAACGGTTGTTGAGCTGGCTGATATCGGGAGGTGGCAGATCAAGCCTGATGCGCACGATGCTCGACAGCAGTGCCGAAGCCGCCGCCACCAGAGCGTTCAGGCCCAGACTGAAGCCGGCCGCTGGCCGCGCCTCAGCGCTGTAGACCATGCGTTCCTGAAGCTGGGCAAAGCGCGGGGCGTCACTGGCGGTGGTCAGCGGTGCCTGGGTCGGCCCCTGGCCCTGATGGTCGAGCAACACCGTCATTTCATCGTCTGGCTGCGGATTATGTTGATTCATGAGGTTCAGTTCCTGATGGCCCAGAAGGTCAGTTCCAATCCGGCAAACTCGCCGGCGACATGAAAGGCAAAGCCTCCGGAGCGCCCCAGCAGTTCCAGTGCCTCGCGGTCAGGCTCCAGGACGAAGTAGGTCTTGTTGGCATGGAAAGGAATCTGCCGGGGTGCTACCGGCAGCGGTTTGAGACGGATGCCCGGCAGATGCAGGTTGACCAGTTGGCGGATGTGCTCCACTGCACCGGCCTTCAGGTGTGCCGGCAAGCGCTGACGCAGCTCTTCGCTGTCGCACAGTGCACTGGCAGCGAGCACGAAGCTCGACGACGCCAGCAGGCTGTGGTCATGAAGGATCGCCACCTGCACGCCGTACTGGCGCTGTTGCAACGGTAGCTCGATGGCGTGCTGCTCAAGCACCATCGACAGCACCTGACGGATCGCCTCCAGTAGCGGCCGCAGGCTGGCCCCTTGATCGTTGTGCCGATAATGGCTGTCAAGCACGGGGCGTTTGCTGTCGCTGGCAAAAGTTGCCAGTTCGCCCAGCAACCCCAATAGCAGGCGGTACAAGGCTTCGGGCGCGACCCGCGGTTGTGCCAGGCAGTGCCGCAGCAGCAGTTCGTTACGATTGATCAGTTGCAGCATCAGCAAGTCACCAACCTGGGCGCTGCCCTGCGTGCCGCTGCCGCGAATCCGCTCGGCAATGGTATCGCCTCGATGGGCCAACAGGCTGATGACTTCCTTGAGGCATGACAGCATCCATGGCGAAGCCTGCAGATGCACAAAACTGGGGATGAAGTCAGCCGCCAGAGTGATCGCGCCAGTGGCCGCTGCTTCGCGGATCTGGCAGATTTTCAAGCGCACCCAGGCCTGTTCGCCGGACGGCTCGCCCAGCAACAGCCGCAGGTCGGGCCGCGCACAGTGAATGGCGGTGCTGCCCTGCTCCCCGGCGTTGGAGTCACTGACCTGGGTCTGGTAGACCGTGTAGCGCGCCAGCACGTCGGACTGCTCGGGGTGCCGGGCTTCGATGTGGTTGCCGGTCACCAGTGGCAAGCCCAGATAAACTGCGGTATCGACAGTATTGGCCGGCACGTCGAGCGCCAGCGGCTCGGGCGTGTTGCCCAGTTCGAACAGGCTGCCGTCGGGCAGCACACCGCTGGCCTCGCTGACCACCAGCTTGCCCATATTGAGAAATTGCAGGTCGATCACCAGACTGAAAAAACCCCAGTTGTAGGCCCCCAGCAGGCAGGTGCGGGTCTTGAGCTGATGGTCGTGGTAACGATCGTTGTGTTGCAGGTGCTGGGGGCGCAGCAGCATCCCTTCCTGCCAGATGACTTTATGCGCGTTCATCACCACTCTCCGTCTGGCGCAGGCGGCCCGCGACGCTGTTCGATACCATTGTGATCAAGCAGCAGTACCGCCTGGTTGCGCTGACCGGGGCCGAGGGTCAGCACCTGGCGCCAGCGAGTCTCGTTAAGCTCACGGTAGGCCGCCAGCACGCCGAGGTGCCGGCCGCTTTCCACCAGCAACTTGAGCCGCCGGGTTTCCCCAGGACGCAGTTCAAGCTCTTCGCTGACCAGCAGATCAGCCGCCAGGGTGTCGCGAGGTCGTTCATACAGACTGAAAAAATCCGCCGTCTCGAAGGCCACCGGGTGGCGCAGTTCGAACAGGCGCAGCACGACCGGTGAGGGACGGTCATGCTGGTCCGGGTTAAGCCGGTCACTGGCCGCCAGGGTCAGGTCCAGACGGGTAGGTTCAGGGTCGGACGACAAAAGGCTGCAACCGCTCAACGACAGCAGTGCAATCAAGGTCAGCCAGCGCTGTGGCGGGCATTTGAAAAATGGCATCGGCATCACTTGCGAAGATCGCTATGAAGGGGCCTGATCAGGCGCAGTTGTTCGCCATAGGCACGGGTCAGGTCCTGGACCAGCAGGCTCTGGCGCAATAAAGCAGCGCCATCGAGTGCCAGTTGTTCGCACGCGGCCTGGTCAATACCGTCCAGGCAAACCCCAAGCGCTGTTGCGTAGGCCTGCCAGAAGGCTGCGGTCGGTGGTTGGCGCGCGATCGAGTCAGCCAGCAGTCGGGGCACTTGCAGTTGCTCCCTGTCGATGCCGGCAGGCGGCAACTGTTGTTGCTCGGTGTGCTGGTCATCCAGGTCGCTCAGTAGCCGGCCCAGTGGCAGCCGATGAGCCAGGGACTCACTGAGCAGAAAGGCGTCGTCCGGAATCAGGCTGCCTGCCGGTATCGGTCGCCCGCCCCGTGTTTCGCTGTCATCTGCTGCTGGCAGAAGGCGCGCATGCAGTGTCAGCGAACCAAGGCGATAGCAGGCGTCCGACGCGACTGGTTGCGCCACGCCTCTGGGCAGTCGGCTGCCAGTTCGTAAATCGAAGGAGCCGTTGCGGCTGATATCGGTCAGCCAGAACCGGCCGTCCTGCCAGCTGATGCGCGCATGCCGGCTGGATACGTGACGCAGCGTGTCCACCAGCACCCAGTCAGCCTCCGGACTTCGGCCAATCAGGCCACCAGCCTGGCCGAAACACATGTGCGCAGTGCTCACCTGCTGGCGCTGTGCGGGGTCGAGTATCTCCAGGATCAATTGCATTTCTACACTCACACTCCAGGCCCACGTTCGGCCGCCCGAGGGTCACCCAACGGGCGGTAATCACTGTCATCATTGGCCTGAAACAGGCCACAAGCGCTAAGACCAAGCATCACCAGAACCAGCAACAAGGCATGCCGAAGGCGCAGGAACATAGGTTTCTCCATTTATGAATCGAGGTTCAGCTCAGCAATCAGCGGGAAGTTCGCAGCGGATGTTGAGTCGTTGCAGGCGGTACAGCAGCGTGCGCCGGGCCATGCCAAGCTCGCGGGCCGTCTGGGTGCGATTGCCACCGTTGTTGTGCAGGCTTTCGATCACCAGGGCACGCTCGACCCGCTCCAGACGCTGGCGAAGATCGCCGCTGCCTGACGCCGGCAAGACGCCGGGCGGGCCGATGAAATGCTCAAGGCGCAACTGGCGGCCCTCACTGAGCAGTACAGCGCGCTCGACCAGGCCTTTGAGCTCCCGGACATTGCCGGGAAAGCCGTAACCATTGAGGTAATCCAGGGCCGCTTCTGACCAGCGCACCGTGCCTTGGCGCTTGGCAACCGCCAGCGCGGCAAAATGGCGAGCCAGGGTCGCCACATCACCCTGGCGATGACGCAGGGCTGGCAACTCGATAGGAAATTGTGCAAGCCGGTAATACAGGTCCTCACGAAAGGCTCCGGCCTTGACCAGCGCCCGCAGGTCGCGATGGGTCGCAGCGATCACCCGCACGTCGATCCGGTGCGGCTGGTTACAACCCAGCGGGCGAATCTCGCCTTCCTGCAAGACCCTGAGCAGCTTGGCCTGCAAGCTCAATGGCATGTCACCAATCTCATCGAGCAACAGCGTACCGCCGCACGCGGTATCGAACAGGCCGGGGCGGTCGCGCAACGCACCGGTAAACGCGCCTTTGCGATAGCCGAACAACTCGCTTTCCAGCAGACCTTCCGGGCAGGCCGCACAGTTCTGCACCACGAACGCACCGGCCCGACGCTCTCCGTAATGATGGATCGCCCGCGCCACGACTTCCTTGCCGGTGCCAGTCTCGCCATTGAGTAATACGGTGCAATCGCTACGCAGAACCTTGCCGATCATCTGCCGGGTCTGGCTGATCGCCAGGCTGTCGCCGATCAGGCCATAGCCGTCAGCCGGCGCCACCGGCGAGTGAGTCGGCCCCGCCACGCCGGACGGCTCAAGCGCTGCGTGGTCGGCCTTGCGGGCAAGCATCAGCGTGCCCAACTGCGCCAGCACCCCGGCCGCGCCATGCAGTGGTCGCTGGCGGCTACTGGCGCATAGCATCAGCCCTTTGACCTGCCCGGCTACATCGGCCAGCGGCACACATAACAAGGTCCGCCAGCTGCACTCCGGCAGGAAGCTGATGTCATGCAATACCGCAATGATCGGGT
The DNA here is from genome assembly GCF_024584215.1 of Pseudomonas sp. LJDD11. Taxonomy (NCBI): domain Bacteria; kingdom Pseudomonadati; phylum Pseudomonadota; class Gammaproteobacteria; order Pseudomonadales; family Pseudomonadaceae; genus Pseudomonas; species Pseudomonas sp. LJDD11. Next base: position 551,726 of record NZ_JANJFL010000001.1, on the reverse strand, counting down.
TCAGGTACAGCGGCTCACCCTGACGCAAAGTGAAATGCAACAGCGGGCAGTCGCGGTAGTCCAGCGCCGGCTGCGCGGTGCCGTGCACCACAGCGTCGTCAGCCACAGACGCGGCAACGTGATGTTCTGCATCCAGATGCAGCCTCACGCCTGTGCTGTCGAGCAGGTAGACCTGAGCCAGTTCGCAGCCGGTGATGTCACTGAGAATGCGCACAAAATCGTGCAGTAGAGTCTCATGCCCGGCGCTGGCCAGGGTCACGCACTGGCGCAACAGCTCAGTGGTTTGCTCATCGAAGCTCAGAAGCGGCATTTCAGGAGAACTCCCAAGCCACGTGACCATCGCTGGCGAGACCGGCATGGACCCGCTCAAGGGTTTCGCCACTGGCCATGGCGGCCAGCAGGCGATCGACCAGAACCGGCATCAGTTGCTGGTCGAACAGAGGGTCGATCAGCCGCGCCCCACTGGGATCCTGCTGGCAGCGCTGCGCCAGTTGCACCACCAATTCAGGGCTGTAGCTGAACTCCAGCTGACGCTGGCGCAGGCGTTGCCCCAGCTGTTGCAGTTTCAGGCCGACCAGTTCGCCCAGCACGGCAGCACCCACCGGGTAGTAAGGCACCACACGCATCCGCGCCAGCAACGCCGGCTTGAAATGGCGACTAAGCGCGGGGCGAATCTGCTCGACCAATAACCCTGGCCCGGGACGCGCACCCTCGGCACACAGCGCTTCGATTTGCTCGCTGGCAAGGTTGGAGGTCAGCAGGATCAAGGTGTTGCGAAAGTCGATCTCGCGGCCCTCGCCATCGTTGGCAATGCCTTTATCGAAGATCTGGTAAAACAGGTTGAGCACATCCGGATCGGCCTTTTCGACTTCGTCGAGCAGCACCACCGAATAGGGCCGCCGGCGTACCGCCTCGGTGAGCATGCCGCCCTCGCCATAGCCGATGTAGCCCGGCGGTGCACCGATCAGCCGGGCCACGCTGTGCTTTTCCTGAAACTCCGACATGTTCAGCGTGGTCAGAAAACCCTCACCGCCATACAGCAATTGGGCCAGCACTCGCGCCGTCTCGGTCTTGCCCACGCCGCTGGGGCCGACCAACAGAAATACCCCTACCGGCGCATCGGGGCGATTGAGCCCGGCAGCAACCGTACGCACTGCTTGATCAAGAATCTGTACCGCCTGGTCCTGGCCTCTGATCCGCGCCTGCAAGTCTTGGGCAAAGCCTGCGACCCGAGCATTGTGTTCGCGAGCCAGTTGTTCTACCGGCACACCGGTCCAGGCACTGATCACTTGCGCGACCAACCGTGGGCAAACTTCACAACTGGCCAGGCGCTGCTGCGCATGGGCGTCGGCCAGGGCTGCGCGGGTTTGCAGCAGCTCACTCAGTGCCACGCCGTCATCCTGGCCGGCCGCTCGGACCTCACTGAGTTGCTGACGCAGCTCAGGCAAGCGCTCGGCCAACTCGCGCTGCCGATGCCAGTCGGCTTCCAGCGCCGGGAGCTGTTGTTCGGTATGCACCAACCGGTCTTGCAGCCGGGCCATGGCCTGCGCCGCCACGGTGAGTCCGGCGTCCTGATCGCGGCGCAGCGCCTGAAGTTGGCGCAGTTGTTGGGCATGCTCATCACGTAGCCGCTCCAGCTCCGCTGGCGCCGCGACCAGACTGATGCGAACTCTGGCACAGGCGGTGTCCAGCACATCCACGGCTTTGTCCGGCAGTTGTCGGCCTGCCAGGTAACGTGCTGAAAGTTCGGCAGCGGCCACCAGCGCATCGTCGCGGATGTAAACACCGTGGCTGTGTTCATAGGCAGGCGCCAGCCCACGCAGGATCGTCAACGCCTCAGCCACGCTGGGTTCGTGCACCTGCACAGGCTGAAAACGTCTGGCCAGGGCCGGGTCTTTCTCGAAGTATTTTTTGTATTCCGACCAGGTGGTGGCCGCAATGGTACGCAGCTCACCGCGGGCCAGGGCCGGTTTGAGCAGGTTGGCGGCATCGCTGCTTCCGGCCTGGTTACCGGCACCGATCAGGGTGTGGGCTTCGTCAATGAATATGATCACCGCTGGAGTGGCTGCGCGGGCCTCCTCGATCACGCCCTGCAAGCGCCGCTCGAACTCGCCCTTGATGCTCGCCCCGGCCTGCAACAGCCCCAGATCCAGCGCCAGCACGCGAACGCCTTGCAGCGCCGGCGGCACTTCACCGGCGCTGATGCGTAGCGCCAGGCCTTCGATCAAGGCGCTTTTACCGACGCCAGCCTCACCGACCACAATCGGATTGTTCTTGCGCCGCCGCAGCAGAATGTCGATCAACTGACTGATTTCGGCATCCCGGCACAGCACCGGGTCAAGTCGGCCCTCCAATGCCTGACCGGTTAGATCATGGGTAAAGCGCGGTAACAGTGCTTCGCTACTGGCCGCCAGCACAGCGTGCTGGCTGTCGGCTTGCGCGGCCGCCTTGAGTCGTTCGAGATTGAGTGACGCCAGCAATGGCTGATAGCCCTGACCGGCGTGCGCCAGCGGGTTGCCCAGCAGCGCCAGTAACAGTGCCGCCTGGTCGATGCAGGCCCGGCCCAGATCCAGATTGGCCACCAACAGCGCTTGCTGCAGCCATTGCACCAGCTCCGGGGCAAACGTCGGATGGCGCGAGGTGCTCTGGCCTGGGCGCGGTTGCAGCACAGCCTGCAACCGGCCAGCGTCGACACCGGCATCGCGCAAACCGCGCTCAAGCAGGCCCTGTGGGCGCTCAAGCAGACACAACAGCAGGTCGTCGACCAACAACTGACTGGCGCCACGGCTGACACAGCGCTCGGCGCAGGTTTGCAGGTCGGCGCGGGTTGGGGCATCGACTGCCTGAATGAGTTTTTGCAGGTCCAGGTTGATCATGCTTCAAGAGGTCCTTTAGTGAGTCCGGTTGCCCAGCGTGACCAGACCATCCGCCTGGTCAGCGCCCAGCCAGCTGGTCCAGCCCAGCCGGCAGGGGTTCTGCTCGCCAATGCGCAATTCACGAATCTGCTCGTGGCGCAGTTGCAGGCGGATGTCGTAGTCGAGCGGGTCACGCAGCGTGAAACGCACCAGCGCGCACAGCGGCGCAAAGCCACTGCCGATCGGTAGAAAGTCGTGGAAGCCTTGCCAGTCGAGCTGGCAGACATGAATGCGGAATTTGCCGCCACCATCGCGCACCCGATGGCCGACAATCAGGTCGTTGCCCAGGCGGCAATTGTCTGCCCCCAAACGGTTGCGTTGCTGCTGGTGCACCGTGACCCGGCGCTCGACACACTGCTCGATGTGCAAAAGCGGATGCTTGAAGTAGTAGCGCAATACCGCCTCGATCAACGCCGCCGAATGGGCGCGCAGGCTGAGCAGCCCCAGATAGGGCAGCAGGCGCTTCCAGTTCAGGTGCCGAGACTGGCGAATCGTCTCGCCGCCCAGGCCGATCAGCGCAAACAGCCGCTGCGAAAAGCGGTCATCGGCCCCACTCCTGAAGCTGGCGTGGTATCGGTATTTGGTCCATACCGGCAGCAGCAGCCGCTGCAAACGATGGTGGAAAAGATCGAGAAACAGCCGGGTTCGCTCACCCTCGCAGCCGTCGCGCAGTGCCTGCTCGGCATAGAAGGCCGGTAACGGTGAGGCAGAACCACACAGGCCGAGCAGGTTCAGGCGCAGGCGGGCACGTAACCGGCCATGCTCGGTAAAAAACTCGACCCGCTCCACGTCACTGACCGGAAACCCCAGGCTCGGGTTGGCCTGGAACTCCAGCAGCTCGTAAAGCTCATCGTCGTCCAGTTCAGGGTGTTGCTCAGCCAGCCGGGTAATGATCTGGCGTACCGCCTGAAACAGCGAGTACTCGCGGATTACGCTGCACAGCCCGCTCAGAGCAGGGGCTGCTGACCCATGCGTGGCGTCCATTGATACACGTCTCCCTGTGTGGTGCTGACTTGCAGCTCGTGAAAGGAATTGAGGCTGGCGTAGAGCGCGAAAAACTCATTGAGTACCGAGCCGAACAGATACAGGTCGCCATCTGCGATGTAGTGACGCGCGTCGATGCTCAGTTCGGTGCGCAGGCCACGCAGCGGCAGAGCGCCGTGCATCCGGTCGACCGCTTCATGGCGCACCGCCTGCAAGCCATCGAGCCGACGACGGCTGACTTTCTCGGCATGCGGGTCGTGGTAACGCGGCCAGTCATAGGTTTGCAGGATGACTTTGAGCGCCTCGACGTTGGCCAGCGACAGGTAGTTGAGCGACATGTTGCTGATCAGCTTCCAGAGAAATCCACGGCTCAACGGCGGCGCATGACTGGCGGTGGCCGGGACGATGTTGCGAAAGCGGATGAAACCCGGGCTGTTCTCGCAAGGCTGGTCAATCTCACCGACCTTGAGCTGGCGTGGCAGGTTCTGGTTGGTGCAGGTCAGTTGCACGGATACGGTTTCATCGCCGCCCCGACCAGCCACTGCAAAACTCAACCAGGTCTCCAGCCCCTCGTGCAGCGCCGATGGCCGCTGGCGCAGGCTGTAATGTGGCCGGCCTTGGGCAACGTCAAAACTCGGATCATGTTCGAAGGACTCGAACGGCACGTAGGTCCGGTAATCCAGCCCGCCACTGTTCCAGCCCGTCACCGAGTCGACCGAATACACACCGCACGTTGCCGAGCCTCGGCTGCCGGGCAACAACAGGTATTCGTCCTGACGCTGGTCGAAACGGATCGGCAACGCGTCCTGGCAAAACAGGTTGACGATGGGGGTGCAATAGAGCTTGATGTTGTCCAGGGTCGGACGCAGGTGCTCGATCGCCTTGCTGCGGATATCCATGCGCAGTTCCAGGCCGCGCAGGTTTTTCAGGGTCTGTTCCGGCAGGCTGCCCAGCACGTCGAGGCCATTGATATCGACAAACAGAAACTTGTCCTCAAAGGCAAAGTACTCCTGCAAGAAGCGGTAGCCGCGAAAGGTGTTCAGAGGATAGGGAATCAACGCCTGGTCCTCTGCAAAGCCTACCGGCTGGACGCAGTCGGCAGACAGCTTGAAACTCAGCGGGCTGCCATTGACGTCACAAGCCGGTTTGCCGTGCAGATCCAGCGGCACCAGGCACAGCTCATCCAGATGACGCAGCAGGCTCAGGTACAGCATCTGGCTGATGTAGCGCTCGCCCGCCAGGTGCAGACGCAGGTTAGCCAGTTGCAATTGGCCAAGGTGACCGTCAGCGGTCATGCTCAGGTGCAAGCTGAGCAACGCGCCCTCCCCCTTTACCGAAAACTCCAGGCCGCTGGTTTGCAGAGCGTGTAACCGGGTGGCGTAGCAGGTGCGAAAACGGCAACGCACGCCCTCCACCTCACGGCTTTCCAGCTCTGTATCGCGGGCCACCAATTGACCGGGGCCGGCCTGCGCCAGCGCTTCGAACTGCACGATGCTGAACGCCGGCAACGGCCGCATGTAGTTGGGCCACAACAGGTGGATCAGCGAATGGGTAAGCTCGGGCAGTTCGTCGTCAAGCTTGTGCCGCAGCCGCCCGGTGAGAAAGGCAAAGCCTTCAAGCAGCCGCTCAACGTCCGGGTCACTGCCCGGTTGCCCCAGCCAGGGCGCCAGCGCCGGACTGCGCTCGGCAAAGCGCCGGCCCAGCTGGCGCAAGGCACTGAGCTCACTCTGGTAGAAATGATCGAAAGACAAGGTCAGTCACCTGGGCAGTTCATGATTCGACGCACACCTGACCACCAGCCTGGAGCCGCACCTGCCACCGCAGCGGGCGCCTTACGCCGGCCGCGACCAGTAGCGCCTCGAGCGCAAAGGCCAGGCGCAGCGGGTCACCCTGAGCTGGCAGCGGGATGACCCTGACCTCTGCCAGCCGTGGCTCATGGGCCGTGATAAACGCTTCGATGGCTGCGCGCGCCTGGCTCAGCGCGTCGTACAGGCTCAAGTGCAGGTTATTGAGGTCCGGCAGCCCGTAGTCAGCGCGAATCTGCACGCTGCCGGCACGGGTGCCGAGCATGCGTTGCAGATGGCTGGCCACCGAGTCTGTTACCGCCGCCTCATGACTCATGCCGCAGCGCCGGGCGGCCTCGCCCCCCAGGCGTTCGAACAGGCTGCCGTAACCGGTCACTGGCTGACGTCCTTGTCCAGTTTGCCGACCAGCGACAAGGTGAAATCAGCGCCCATGTATTTGAAATGCGGGCGCACGTTGAGGCTCACCCGATACCAGCCCGGCTCGCCCTCGACGTCACTGACGCTGATCTGCGCGGCACGCAGCGGGCGCCGGCCACGGACTTCGGCACCGGGGTTTTCCTGGTCGGCGATGTACTGGCGAATCCACTTGTTGAGTTCCAGCTCAAGATCGGAACGCTCTTTCCATGATCCAAGCTGCTCGCGCTGCAGCACCTTGAGGTAATGCGCCAGCCGGTTGACGATCATCATGTACGGCAGTTGCGTGCCCAGCTTGTAGTTCAGCTCAGCGTTCTTGCCCTCGGCGCTGTTGCCGAAGAACTTGGGCTTCTGCACCGAACTGGCAGAAAAGAACGCCGCGTTATCGCTGCCCTTGCGCATGGTCAGAGCGATGAAGCCCTCCTCGGCCAGCTCGAATTCACGACGGTCGGAGACCAGCACTTCCGTGGGGATCTTGGTCTCGATTTCGCCCATGCTCTGGAAATGGTGCAGCGGCAAGTCTTCTACTGCGCCGCCGCTCTGCGGGCCGATGATGTTCGGGCACCAGCGAAACCGCGCAAAGCTGTCGGTCAGCCGGGTGGCGAAGGCATACGCCGTGTTGCCCCACAGATAGTGCTCGTGGCTCGCGGCGACGGTTTCGCGGTAGACGAACGACTTGACCGGGTTTTCTTCCGGATCGTAAGGGTTGCGCAGCAGAAAGCGCGGCAGGGTAAGGCCAAGGTAACGGGCATCTTCGGACTGGCGCAGGCTCTGCCATTTGGCGAACTGCGGCCCTTCAAAGTGATCACGCAGGTCCTTGAGGTCGGGCAGGCCGGTAAAACTTTCCAGGCCGAAAAACCCGGGACCGGTGGCAGCAATGAACGGCGCATGGGCCATGCAGGCCACACTGGCCACGTACTGCATCAGTTTGATATCCGGGGCGCTGGGCGACAGATAGTAGTTGGCAATCATTGCCGCCACCGGCTGGCCACCGAACTGCCCGTATTCGGCGGTGTACACGTGCTTGTACAAGCCCGACTGCATCACCTCGGCAGAGTCTTCGAAGTCTTCCAGCAGGTCCTGGCGCGAGACATTGAGGATTTCGATCTTGATGTTCTCGCGAAAGTCCGTGCGCTCGACCAGCAGCTTGAGGCCGCGCCAGGCTGACTCCAGTGCCTGAAAATCGGGGTGGTGGAGAATCTGGTCGACTTGCTGGCTGAGCCGCGCATCGATCTCGGCGATCATCCGGTCGGCCAGGGCTTTCTTCACCGGCTCGGCGCTGTTGTGCGGTTTAAGCAGTTCGGCGATGAACGCCGACACGCCGCGCCGGGCAATACCCCAGGCTTCGTCTTCGGGATTCAGGCGGGTCTGGGCGATGATGCTGTCCAGCAGGCTGTCGTGCTGGTCACCGGACGGGTTACGGGTTGCAGTCTGGGTATTCATCTAGCGGCTTTCCTTGGCAATTGGCTTACTGGGCGGGCGAGGTTTCAGGGCTGATACCCAGTTCTTGCAGCACGCGGTTGCGCGAAGGTTCGTCGCTCAGCACATCTTCAATGGCCTTGCGGAACGCCGGCGCATTGCCCAGCGGCCCCTTGAGCGCGACCAGCGCATCGCGCAAGTCCATCAGCTTGCGCAACTGCGGCACCTGGTCGACCAGGCTGGCGGGGTTGAAGTCGTTCATCGAGCGCACGCTCAGGCTCAGTGCCAGTTCATCGGTGGCCTGGTCATCCTGCAGGCGGTTAGCCACGCTGAGGTTAAGACACAGCTCCTGCTTGGCCAGCACCTCGTCAAAGTTGTGCTTGTCGATGGAGATGGGTTTGCGCTCTTCAAGCTTGCGTGGGTCAGGGCGACAGGTGTAATCGCCCAGGGCCAGCAGTTTGAGCGGCAGTTCGAGCTCTTCCTGAGCACCTCCGGTGGCAGGTTTGAAGGTGATGTTGATGCGTTCCTTGGGGGCTACCGAGGCGTCTTTGGCCATGCTGTTTCTCCTGGGGTTTGCGGCCCTTGGGCCTGTTCGAGCACCACCTCGGGATCGAGGTGGCACAGCCTGCGAAAAATCTCTTCCTTGCGCTCGCGCACGGCGTTGTTCTGCGGCAAGCGCTCGCAGCAGTTGTGCAGCAAGTGCAGGACCTGAAGTTGCAGTTGTGGCTCCCAACCGGCCTGCTGAGCCTGTAGCAAAAGCTGGTCGAGACCCTCGAGCTGAATGCGCGCCAACTCATACTGCTGCGCGGCGAAACACAGCCGGGCCAGGCTCAACTGCCAGAAAAATCGCTCGCGGCCACAGGTCGCGCCGGTCAGCCCGGCCTTGAGCGGCTGCCCGGCGACCTTCAGGCCGTCCTTGGCCAGTCGTGCCACGGCCGTTTCCAGGGCCGGCTCCCAGGCCGGTCGCAGGTCTGCTTCGGCGGGTTCGACGACTGTCGCAAGGGGCGCCTGTTGCAGATGGACAGCGACGTATTGGGTGATCCAGAGGCTGGTGGCCGGGTCGACAAATGGCCTGCCGTCTTGAAAGCGCAACTGCGCCAACGCGGGTAAGCGCTGCAACAGCAAAGCCAGATGCAATTCGACGGCGCGCATCGCAAGATCGGCGTTCAGTTGCTCAAGGCACTGCCAGACCATGCGCTGCCCGTCGATCCAGAACGGCGCCTGGCTCAGGCTGTGCTCCAGGTCAATCAACAGATCGGCGTAGCCTCCGTCGGCGAAGCGCTTGTGATAATCGGCGAGCTGCTCAGCGGCCAGGCCGCGTACTGCGGTGACCTCGCCGTTACGCTCTGGCAGTGTCTGCACCGGCAGCCACAACAGGCTGCGGCTCAGATGTACGGCGCGAAAATCGCAAGCCTTGCTCTGCAACCACCAGCGGCACAGTGGCCCGGCCTGCTCTTGCAGGTTGCGCAGGGACTGCTGCGCCTGCTTGTGGCTGCTGACCTCGGCGCTTGGTGCCAGCCACTGGCTGGCGGCCTGACGGACCTGGGTGGTCACCGCCTCGACCACACCGACGGCCGGACGGTTGTCTTGCGCACGCTGAATCATTGCCGCCAGACGCCGACACAGCGGTAACAGCAGCGGCGCGGCAGTACCGAGTTGCTCGCTGAACAGCCGATCAAGTGCTTCGAGCAAGGTCAGTAAACGGCGGAACAGCTCAAGCTGTTCGCCCACTGCGATCTTGTCTCCCAGCAACGGGTCGAGGCGGTTCAACAGCCAGTTGATGGCTGCACAGCGGGTCCGCGGTTTGAGGGGATGCACGCTCGCCCAGTGGCGGCTACAGAGCTGCTCAAACATGCCTATCCCGGCCAGCAGGCCGACAAAGGATTCGCGCTGGTACAAGGCCCAGGTCAACCAGACCGCCACCCGCAAGTCTTTGGACTGGTTGCGCAATAATGCTTCGCTGCGCTCCAGGACCAGCAGCCAGTCGACTCGTTGCCCGGCGTGCAGCGACTGCGCCTTGGCAATTTCCTGCTCCAGCGCTTCGAACTCGGCGCAGAAACGCACGTCTTCGCCCACGAAACTACGTTCGCTGATGGCGAGCTCGGCAATTTCCAGATAAACAAGGCACAACTTTGCGCGATAAGGCATTGGCATTCCGGCAGCAAAAGTGCGGTTAAGCACAATGCAGCCGAGAATATACCCGTGAATAAAAAACCAGCCAAAACAAGGGTTAGCGAGTATTTTAGGATGTTGTTAAATATTTAAACCATGGCTCAACCTGCAAACAACTCGCATCAATAAACACTGGAAACACTTATCTAGCCCACTCTAAGACACCGCATATACGGCATTAAAAGACCGAAAACAGCACGGCAAAACAAGTTGAAACAATAAATAAATTGCTTTTCAAATCATCACTAAAGTCGTGATCAGAGCGAGATGGCAAAAGCCCATCTCTTTCTTCGCTGATCGTATAACCGACCAACGGTACAGGGCCGCAGGCTCTGTAGAAGCCCTTGAAGCACAAGCCTCTGCGTGTTCATCACCCACTAAAAAGCACCGCTTCAAGGCACCATGGGAACTTGCCAAGTTGTACGACATCCTATGTTGTGCTTGACTGCATCTCGTCCCACTACAATAACAATCGGAGACTTTCACCATGGCGAACAGTCGATCTGTCACAGCCAAATCCGCCGACGCTGCACAACCGCTACTCAAACGCATGACCAAACTACTGGGGCCAGGCATCATCGCCGTGTTGTCCTGGCTGGGTGCTGGCGATCTGATCACTTCATCGGTCGCGGGCGCCAACTACGGCTACGCCATGATGTGGGTACTCGCGGTGTCGCTGCTGTTGCGTTTTCTGATCGTCAACATCATTGCGCGCTTCCAGCTCTGCAATAACCAGGGCATGACCATCCTTGAGGGCTACGCCCAACTGCATCCCCTGTTTGCCTGGTTCATGCTGGGTTATGCCTTGCTCATGGGCCATCTGATCAATGCCTACATGATCAAAGGGGCCGGTGAGGCATTGGCGATGTTGCTCAATATCAACCAGCCATTGCTGTGCTCGGTGGCCGTAATTATCGCGGTCTGGTTGCTGGTCGGGCGCAACGTCTACAGCCTGATTGAAGGCGTGATGAAAGTCCTGCTGGCAATCATGACCCTGGCCTTCCTGGCGCTGGCCGTGATGTCCGGCCCCGATCTGGGCGGCATTCTCAAGGGCACCATCGGCTTCAGCATTCCACCAGACCAGGGCGTGCATGGCGCCGTGCTGGTGGCGGTTTCGGTAATTGGTGCGGTGGCCGGCTCCATCGCCAACTTCGTGCATCCGTACGTAATGCGCGAAAAAGGCTGGACGGGGCCGGAGCACAAGCGCATGCAGCGCAACGACCTGTTGTTCGCGGTCATCGTCGGTATTGTGATTAACCTGGCGATCTGGGTCGTTGGCGTGGAGATCCTGCGTCCTAATGGCCTGCAGGTCAGCACGCTGGGCGATCTGGGCAAAGCACTGGAAATGTTCTTCGGCCCGGCAGGCTGGTATGTGTTCTTCGTCGGGGTGTTCGCCACCTTGTTTGCCAGCATTGCGGGCAAGACCACGGCCTTTCCGATGCTGATCACCGACGCATTCCAGCACATCCGTCCTGAGCGCCGTGAAAAGTACGGCAAGGAATTTCATCAGGACCCGATGCACAAGTGGTTCATGCTGTTCATCCTGGTGACCCCGATCGTCTGGTCGCTGCCCGGCATGCCGGACTTCGTGACCCTGACCCTGGGCGTCAACGCGCTGAACATCGTCGGCCTGCCGATCATCTCGCTGGGCCTGTTGATCATGTCCAACCAGAAGTCGCTGCTCGACAAGCAATACCGTAACAACTGGTTCGAGAACATCGCGCTGGGCTTTGCCACCGGACTGGCAATCTGGGTTGCCTTCCAGCTGGGTGGCGAGGTGTTTGGCTGACACTGGCTAAAGGCGGCCGGTTACCACCGCGCCGCCACTTGCCACGCGGCGGCTAAAGATTGGCGTCCGCCAGCCGATAGCGCCTTATCAGTCATGACTGACTCCCGGCTACCCAGGCCGGGTTTGTTCACGCGGACAAGGACCTCTGCAGTGCAGTTGCACACTCTCCCGTTTCATCCCGAACACACCCCACCCGTTGATCTGCGCACCGCTGAGGTGGGCGTATGAGCGGGGATTTTCTGCATTTTTTGCTACCGTCTGCTGACAGCGGGTTGGAACTGACCTTCTTTACCCTGATCATCGGCAGCATGCTGGTTTCACTGGTGGCCGCGGAGTTTTTCGGCCGCGAGCAGACCTGGCAACACAACTGGACCGGCGGAGCACAGCAAGGCGCACTGGATCTTGAGCACGGCTCGATCAGCGAACTTAGCCACGCCCTGGCGTCATTGCCCGAACGCATCGTCGCCAACATGCCAGGCCTGCTGCTGATTTTTGGCTTGCTGGGCACCTTTCTCGGCCTGGGCATGGCGCTGGACAAGGCTTCCGGCGTGTTGCAAGGCAGCGGTGATTCGCTCAATGCCATGAGTGATTCGCTGGCGCAACTGACCGGCATGATGAAAGACCTCGGTTCGAAGTTCAAAACCTCCACCTGGGGCATCATTGCGTTCATCGTTTTGAAACTCTGGGAAGCATCGCGCTGGTCGGCCGATAGCCGCCGGGTTGATTGGTGCGTGCGGCAGATGAAGCTGGAAATGGAGCTGAGCCGCCGCGACCAGCGCGCCGACAACGAACGCCGCGACCTGCAAAGCCGCGACACACAAGAGCGGGTTGGCGAGCGCCTGGTGCAGACCATGAACCAGCAATCGGCGTTGCTGACCGACGCCTTCGCCAAGCTGATGAATTTGCAAGCGACCCTGGCCAGCGAAACCCGCGAGCAGTCCGAGTCGCTGAATAAACGACTGATTACCCTCGCCAGTGTCAGCAATCGTCTGCTGACCAGCCTCGATCAACGCATCGAGACCGGTTTCGGACAACTTGACGGGCTCAAGCTCGAACAACTGCGCCACACTGAACAAACCCGGCAGCACTATGCCGAGCAAGCCAGGCAACTGGCGAACCTCGCTGCGCTGAACGAGAAAGGCAACCTGTGGCTGGACAGCCTCGATCAACGTGCCGAGTCCAGTGCCGGGCAACTGAGCGAGCTGAAGATCTTCAATGCCCGATTGATTGACCTGGCTCAGGAGCGCGACGATCACCTGCTCACGCAGGTGACCGAATTCATCAACCAAGTACGCGAGAGTAACCTGTCGTTGGCCAGCCTCGATCAGCGCGGTGAGTCGGTCGCCCGGCAACTCGATGCGCTGCTGCACGGCACCCGGGAAATCACTCAGCGGCTCGATGCCCTCAACACCTCCAGCGTCGCCCAGGAAACCCATCTGGAATCCACACTGGAAGGCATCGCCAGCGTGCACACGACCCTGCATGCGGCGACCGAGTCAGCCGGGCAGATGCTTGCCGAACTGAACAAGCCTGTGGCCCGGCGCACCCCCAAACATCCTGAATCCACTGAGTTTGCATAACAGCATGAAAGACAAACCCAACGAGTGGGTGTCCATCTCCGACCTGATGGCCGGGGTGATGGCGGTGATCATGCTGATGCTGGTGGTCTCGGTGCTGCAGAACAAGGCCGCCGAGGCCGCCAGCCGGGCTGAACGGCAGTTGCAGGAAGCTGCGCGCAGCAAGGGGCTGGATAATCTGCTGACTCAATTGCAAGCCGATCTGGCCCAGCACGGTCAGTCTGCGTTGGTGGATATTGATCTGGCCAGCCGACGTCTGACGCTGCCCGATGATGCGTTTGCCCGTGGCAGTGCCTGTGTGACACCGGCCACTGAGGCGGTGCTGGTCCGGCTGGGCACGCGGATCGCACGCTTTATGCAGGACAATGCCCAGGCGCAGGTGCAGGTTGAGGGACATACCGATAACGTGCCGGTGAGTCGGGCGGTGACGGATATCCGGCGGTTTTGTACGGTGTATGACGATAACTTCACGCTTTCGGCGGCGCGTGCCAGGGAGGCGCGCAAGCGTCTGGTGGCCGCACTTGATGCCGGCCAGGCGTTGCGGGTAGTGGTGGCCGGTTATGGTGATTCGCGGCCCAGGCCGGGGATCGATCCGGCCAGCCCGCTCAATCGGCGGGTGGAGATTCAGTTGCTGATGGTGCCGCAATTGGCTGCGGCGTCGCAGGAGCGGTTTTAACCGCAACACTGGTCACTTAGGTACTGTATACCCCCGATGGGAGTGACCTTGGTCTGGACGGCACTCCGACGAGAAGGCCAGTAACAACACTACATCTGCCGTGAACGCGCCGCCGTCTTCGTTGGCAACCGGAACACCGGCAGGCTTTAGCCCCTGCGCAATAACACCACGAAAAATATGCCGCCCAACGCTGCGGTGGCGATGCCGATCGGCAGGTCTTGGGGGGCGATCAATGTGCGTGCGGCGACGTCGACCCAGACCAAAAACAAGGCGCCCAGCAAGGCACTGACGGGAATCAGCCGGCGGTGTTCGGCACCGACCAGGTAGCGCGCCAGGTGCGGCAGCATCAGACCGACGAAGCCGATCGCGCCGGCTTGCGAGACCAGCACACCGGTCAGTAACGAGCAGCAGACAAATACCTGCCAGCGCACTTTGCGTGTGTCGTAGCCGAGACTGACTGCGGTTTGTTCACCGCTCATCAGGGCATTGAGCGGCCGGGCGAGGGTCAACAGAAGCACAAACCCCGCCAGGACGCATATCGCCGGTACCGCCAGCAGCTCCCAACGTGCCAGGCCCAGGCCGCCGAGCATCCAGAACATCACCGAACCGGCCGCGTGCGGGTCGCCGATGTACAGCAACAGATTGACCAGCGCCATCAAGACAAACGACACCGCCACCCCGGCCAGCAGCAACCGGTCGCTGGCCAGCCGGCCTTGGCGGTTGGCCAGGTTCAGCACCAGCAGCATGCTGCCCAGCGCGCCGATAAAAGCGGCCAGTGGCAGGCTCAGGTCACCGGCAAAGCGTCCCAGATACATCACCACCACCACCGCCCCTAACGCCGCGCCGGAGCTGACGCCCAACAGATGCGGGTCGGCCAGCGGGTTGCGGGTGACCGCTTGCAGGGCACTGCCGACCATCGCCAGCCCGGCGCCGACCAGCGCGCCGAGCAATACCCGTGGAGCGCGAATCAGCCAGACGATCTGCTGTTGTCCCTGGCTCCAGTTGCCGTTTACCGAAAAGCCCAGTTGATCCAGGACGATGCCGCCGACCTGGGTCGGCGACAGGCTGGCCGAACCGAAACCAAGCGCCAGTACGCAAGACAGCGTGAGCAGCGCCAGCAGCCCGAGAATCAGGGCACGATAGGCAATCCGTCCGATTACCGGCTTCACTGCGTGCTCTGGCTGAACTGCTGCGGATACAGCGCGGCGGCGAGTTTCTCTACCGCTTCGGCGTTGTGCAGTGAAGGCGTGGCTTGCAGGTAGCTGAGCACGACAAAACGCTGTTTGCGAATCGCCTCGACACTTTGCAGCGCCGGGTGACGCAGCAGGAAGTCGCGTTTGGCCTGCCAACCGATGGGGCCGTAATCAACGATGACGATCAGTTGTGGATCGCGCTCCACCACGCTTTCCCAGTTGACGCTGGTCCAGCTGGCGGCCAGCTCATCCATGACATTGTGGCCACCGGCGCTGTCGATCAGCGCTTGCGGCATGCCCAGTCGTCCGGAGGTCAGTGGCCGGTCTTCACCGCTGTCGTAGAGAAACACCCGTGGCCGCTGTGCTTGCGCGGCCACACGCTGATGGACCTGTTGCAGGCGCTGTTGCATCTGCCCGATCAATTGTTGCGCGCGGTCTTGGACGGAAAAGATTTTCCCCAGGTTGCTCAGGTCGCGGTACAGGTCTTCGAAGCGAGCCTCGCGCTGCTGCATGACAAACGAGCAGGATTCGCTGAGTTCATAAACCGGGATACCAAACGGCGCCAGGCTTTGCGGGGTGACCGGGCCGTTGATGCGCATGCCGTAATTCCAGCCAGCAAAGAACAGGTCGGCACCCGCTTCGAGCAGGTTCTCCGGCGACGGGTAACGGGCGGCCAGTTCGGGCAGCCCAGCGAGCTGCTCGCGCAGCGACGGGTCGAGGGTTTTCCAGCCGCTGATGCCGGTGTAGCCGACCATCCGCTCTCGCAGGCCCAGTGCCAGCAGCATGTCGGTCATGTTCACGTCATGACTGACGGCACGCTGCGGCGCGCGCTCGAAGGTGACCTCGCGCTCGCAACTGCGCACGGTCAACGGGTATTCACTGGCCTGAGCCGCATGGCTGACGGCCAGGGTAAGTAACAACAGGATACGGATCATGCTTGGGTTATCCAGGTAATACGCGGGTGGTCAGCCAGCGGGTGACTGTCGACCAGGGCTTGGACACCGAACACTTCGCGCAGCAATTGCGGGGTCAGCACTTGCGCAGGCGTGCCGCTGGCCGCCAGTTGGCCGTCATGCAGCACGTAGAGGCGATCACAGAAGGCTGCGGCCAGGTTCAGGTCATGAAAGCTGGCCAGGGTGCTGAGCCGCAGGCGGCGCAGCAACTGCAGCAGCTCCAGTTGATAGCGTGGGTCGAGGTGGTTGGTCGGCTCGTCGAGAATCAGCAGTTGTGGCTGTTGCACCAGCGCGCGGGCCAGCAGCACCCGCTGCTTTTCACCACCGGACAGGCTGGCAAAGGTGCGCGTTGCATGCAGCTGCATGCCGCTGCGTTGCAGGGCCTGGTCGATCAGCGCCAGGTCCTCGACGTTGTCACCCTGTAACAAGCCTTTGTGCGGCGCTCGCCCCATGGCCACCACATCCTGCACGCTGAGGCCGAAATCCTCCGGGAACTCCTGCTGCATCACCGCGATGCGCCGGGCGCTCCAGCGCTGGGTCTGCTGCCAGAGATTCTGGCCGTCAAGCAGCACCTGGCCGGCATCCGGCTGGCTGAAGCGCCAGGCGCAGCGCAACAGGCTGGTCTTGCCGCTGCCGTTGGGACCGATCAGGCCGACGAACTCGTGCTCACCGACCTGCAGGTCAATGTCGTGCAAGGCGAAGCCTGCGGCGCGCGCCCATTCAAGTTGCTGGATGTTCAGATGCGCCATAAAGGATTCCAGTCGGGGCGCCGGCGGTGGGCCACCAGCGCCAATGGCGGTCAGAAACGGTAGTCAGCACTGACAAACAACGAGCGAGGCTGGCCCATCAGCCATTGCTGACCGCTGTTCTGCCCGGTCACCACGTAGCGGCGATCCAGCAGGTTATACAGTTGCAGCCCCAGACGCACGTCCGACAATATCTGCCAGCCAAGGTTGGCATCCACCACCGTGTAGCCCGGCACCTGAGTGGTATTGGCGGTATTGCCATAACGGGCGTCGACGTAGCGCAGACCGATCCCGGCGTCCACATCGTCACTGACAGCCTTGTTCAGCCACAGGTTGGCGCTGCGCCGTGGCACGTCGGTGGGACGGTTGCCAGCCCGCGATACGCTCTGGCCGTTGGAGACTTCGTCAAAATCATCGTATCTGGCGCGTACCACCGAGGCGTTGGCCGAGACCTGCCAGCCCTGCGCCAGGCTCAGGTCGAGGCTGGCTTCCAGGCCATTGGAGGTCTGCTGGCCGACCTGCTGGCTGAGGCGGGTCAGCGGATCGACCGACAACAGCTTCTTCTTGACGATGTGGTAGGCCGCCAGGGTCCATTCACCCTGCCCGTCCCAGAACTGCTGCTTGAGGCCGAACTCAGTCTGTTTCGCCTCGGTCAGGTCCATCTGCTGCTGGGTCGGGTTGAGGCTGATCAGGTTGCTGATGCCGTCCTCACTGGTCGAGTACTGGCCGTACAACGACAGTTGGTCGGTGACTGCGAACACCAGCCCGGCACGCCAGTTGCCGCCATCCAGGCTACGGTCGCTGCGGGTGCCGGCGCGCATGTCGTCGCGATTGATGTGGTTCTGGTCGCGGCGGATGCCGGTGACCAGCGACCAGCGCTCGGACAGTTGCAGGCGGTTTTCGGCAAACAGGGCGAAGGTGTGGGTGACGGTGTTGGCCAGCGGCCGGAACGGCGAGTTGCTCTGGAAATAGCCGTCAGCCGCTTGCCATGGGTCGATGTAGTCGCCGCCAACATCGTTGTACGGCGAGTTGTTATCGAGCTCAAAGCGGATCTTGTTGTACTCGGCGCCCACCACGGTCTGGCTGTCCAGGCCGAACAGCGAGTGCTTGAAAGTAAAGCTCTGGCGGTCGCCGATCTGTTCCTGGTCGTGCTTGATTTCCAGGTAGTCGCCGCGCAGCAGTTGGCCGCGTGTACTGTCCCAGCTGTAGATTTCAGCATTGCGCCAGTGACGGCGGCTCTTGATGTAGTACAGCTGATTGCTGGCGCTGATTGAGTCGCTGAGCGTCCAGTCGGTGGTCAGGCGTGTCCATTGATCGTCGTAACGCTGCACGGCGTTACGCAGGTTGTAGTTCTCGTCGCGCAGGCTGTCGCGGTAGTGGCCGTCGATCAATGGCGTGCCGAAGTACGACGAAGGCTCGCTGTTGCCGCGATCATGGGCCAGGGTAAAGCTCAGGTCATCGCTGGCCTGCCAGCGCACGGCCAGGCTTAGCGCATTGCTGCGCGAATCGCCGTGATCGACCCAGCCATTGCTCTGTTGCTGGTTGAGGGTCAGGCGATAGCTCAGGCTGTCGCTCAACGAGCCGCCACTGTCCAGCGCCGCCTGCTGACGATCGTACGAGCCATAACCCAGGCGCAGGCGGTTGCGAATTTCGCCTTCGAACGGTTTCTTCGGCACGATGTTCACCGTTGCACCGGTGGCGCCTTCGCCATACAGCACCGACGCCGGGCCGCGCAGTACATCGATGTGCTCGACCATCCAGGTGTCCACCGGAAAGGTCTGGGTGCCCATGCCGGTGTACAGCCGCGAACCGTCGAACAGGGTCATCACCGATTCGTGCCCGCTAAAACCGCGCGCCGACAGCGCGGTGTTGCCATTGCCCGGTGCGGCAATGCTGGTGATACCCGGTGCGCGGGTCACTGCGTCCTGGACACTCTGATTGTTACGCTGCTCGATCGCGGCGCTGTCGATCCGGGTAACGCTGGCCGGCGTTTGCAGTGGCGTCAGGTTGAGCCGCGAAGCGGTCGGCAGCGGCGTGCTCAGGGTGCTGGCTGGCTGGTCGGCCAGGTCGTTGACCGTGGTCGCAGGCAACGCCAGGCTGCCGGGTTGCTCGGCCAGGGCCACAGGAGAAACGACGATAGGCGAAAGTGCCAGCAGCGGCAGCAGACTGAGCTGCAAAGGAGAAAAACGGGACATGCTATTCCAACTCGATGAGGAAAGATGAACCCGGAGGGGAATAACGCATAGGCAATCAGGCACGCAGACGCACCCGAATACCGGCCTGCGCCCGCCCACCGCGGGGTTGCCAAACTGAAGTTGCAGGCCGGTCTCCGGGCTTGCGAGGATCATGAAACCTTCACCTTCCCATGCAGCCTGTGAGGCTGTAGCACAGTGGTATATAGAGGTTTCGCTCGCCTACCGTTGCGGGGGCAGCGCCGGACTGGTCATCTGAGTGACGCACCGGCTTCCCGTTTCACCCCATGCACGGCGGCATGGGACACCTGAAACTGGGCGGCATATGACCACCGATGAACGGTCACGTCAATAGAAGATGGCTCACCGCCGTAGGAGCGGCTTTAGCCGCGAATTGGTCTTGCGTTTTGTGCATGGGTCATTGTCGCGGTTGTCTGGGCTGCCGGTTTCGCCCCCGACGGGCGACCTACTTTGGTTATGCCCAAAGTAGGCAAAGGCATTGCTCCTGGCTTGGGTCCGCCCTGCGGGCGAACTACCCTCCGTCCGGCATCGATTCGGGGGCCGGCGCGATGGGCGTCCTGCCCAGCGCACCTGAAACTGGCTTCCCTGCCAGTTTCTCCCCCGAATCGACGCCTACCCTCGGCCAGCGCCCAAGTCGCGATTTGCGTCGTCTGTGCCATCTCTACTCAAAGATCAAAGGCAAAGGCAACGGCAACAGCAACAGCAACAGCAACAGCAACAGCAACAGCAACTGAAGAAACTTCAGTTGCTTGAGTGTTCAGTCGTAACGAAACGCTGTTGCACGCTGACCCGGATAAACGCGCCGATAAACAGCACGGTATAAAACATCACGATGGTCGGCGCCGGGGCGCTGTCGAGGAAGAACGCCAGGTACACTCCGAAGAACGCTGCCAGCACTGAAATCAGCATGGCCACCAGCAGCATGGCCCTGAAGGTGCGGGTCAGTAGCAGGGCAATCGCTCCCGGTGCGATCAACAAGGCAATCGCCAGGATGATCCCCGCCGCCTTGAGCGCACCGACGATGGTCAGGGAAATCAGACTCAGCAGTCCATAATGCAGCCAGCGCACCCGCAGGCCCACCGCCTGGGCATGCGCCGGATCGAAGGCATGCAGCAGCAGGTCTTTCCACTTAAGGCCGATGACCAGCAGGGTCAACGCCGCGATAAACGCTGAGCCGAGGATGTCGTCCAGCCCCACCCCGAGGATGTCGCCGAACAGAATGTGGTCCAGATGCACGGCAGACTCGATCTTCACATAGAGCACCAGCCCCAGACCAAACATCCCGGAGTACACCACGCCCATCACCGTGTCCTGTTTGATGCGG
Source organism: Pseudomonas sp. LJDD11 (assembly GCF_024584215.1). Taxonomy (NCBI): domain Bacteria; kingdom Pseudomonadati; phylum Pseudomonadota; class Gammaproteobacteria; order Pseudomonadales; family Pseudomonadaceae; genus Pseudomonas; species Pseudomonas sp. LJDD11. Next base: position 531,546 of record NZ_JANJFL010000001.1, on the reverse strand, counting down.
CTGTTGTCCTTGAGAAAGCCCGAACTGATGGCGCAGAACATCCCCGCCACGAAGGCGCCCACGGCGTAGGGAATATTGATGATGTAGGCGATCACAACCCCCGGAAACACTGCGTGGGACACCGCATCGCCCATCAACGCCCAACCGCGCAGGACCATGAAGCACGACAGCAGCGCCATCGGCAGCGAGACCAGCACCGCGACGATCAGTGCGTTGACCATGAAGTCGAACTCAAAGGGGCTGAGCAAGGTTTCCAGCAGGCTCATGGCTGCACGTCCAGAGCCGCCTTGCCGCGTCGCCGCGCCGCCAGCATGCCGTGTTTGGGCGCGAGGAAAAAGGCGTTGAGGAAGATCAGGGTCTGCAGCACCACGATGATCCCGCCGGTGGCGCCGTCGACAAAGTAGCTCAGATAGGCACCGGCAAAGCTGGTCAGCGCACCGATGCTCACCGCAATGATCAGCAGCCGCTCGAAGCGGTCGGTCAGCAGGTAGGCCGTGGCGCCGGGGGTGATGACCATGCAGATCACCAGAAACGCCCCCACGGTCTGCAATGCCGCCACCGTGCAGGCTGACAACAGGGTGAAGAAGATACCCTTGAGCAGGGTCGGGTTCAGGCCAATCGAGCGGGCGTGGTTTTCATCGAAAAAGGTGACCATCAGGTCTTTCCACTTGGCGGTGAGAATCACCAGCGAGATCACGCCAATCAACACCAGTTGCACCGTATCGCCCGGCGTAATCGCCAGAATATTGCCCTGCACGATGGTCTGGATGTTCACGGAGGTGGGCGATAGCGAGACCATGAACAGGCCCAGGCCGAAGAACGAGGTGAAGATCAGGCCGATGATCACATCTTCCTTGAGCTTGCTGCGCTGGTTGAGAAACAGCATCACTGCTGCGGCCAGGCCGCCAGCGAAGAACGCGCCGATCGAGAACGGCAGACCGATCATGTAGGCACCGGCCACACCGGGCACGATCGAGTGCGACAGCGCATCGCCGATCAGCGACCAGCCGCGCAGCATCAGGTAACAGGACAGAAACGCACACACACCGCCGACCAGGGCCGCGACCCACATGGCGTTGCGCATGTACTCATAGGCGAAGGGTTCCAGCAGCCCGGCGATCACGACTGCGGCTCTCGCGGTTCACGGCGGGTAGCGATGCCATCGCGAATCACCAGCGGCCGTTCGTCGTCGGTGAAGATTCCGACCCGATGCCCCGGATCGCCCACCGCCGGATTGATCATGAAGTGGCGTAATACACCACCGAACGCCTGTTCCAGATTGTCCTGAACAAACACCTCTTCGGTCAGGCCGTAGGCCAGTACCGTGTTCTTGACCAGCACGGTGCGGTCGCAGAACTCAGGCACCGAGCCCAGGTTGTGGGTAGAGACCAGCATCACCCGGCCTTCGTCACGCAGCTCACGCAACAGCGTGATGATCTGGTCTTCGGTCTTGACGTCCACCCCGGTGAACGGTTCGTCGAGCAGGATCACCTTGCTGTCCTGAGCCAGCGCACGGGCAAGGAACACGCGTTTTTTCTGGCCACCGGACAACTCGCCGATCTGACGCTTGGCCAGGCGGGTCATGTCGACCCGCGCCAGTGCTGCTTCGACGGCCAGCCGATCGGCCTTGCGCGGGATGCGCAGCATGCCCATGTGACCGTAGCGGCCCATCATCACCACATCTTCGACCAGCACCGGAAAGGTCCAGTCGACCTCCTCGGCCTGCGGCACATAAGCCACCATATTGCGCTTGAGCACCTGGGCCACCGGCAGCCCCATGACCCGGATCTCGCCCTTGGCCAGCCTGACAAAGCCCATCAAGGCCTTGAACAAAGTGGACTTGCCAGCACCATTGACGCCGACCAGTGCGGTGATGGTGCCAGCTGGAATGCGAAAGCTGGCATCGTGTAATGCCGTGTGTCCATTGCGATAGGTGACCGTGACATCGGTCACCTCAATACCCCAGTGCTGCGGGGCCGGGTCCGCTACGGCGGTCGATTCAGTCATGGCTCAGCCCGGCCTGCAGGCCTTTGGTCAGGGTGTCGGTGGTCACGCGCAGCAGATCGAGATACGTCGGCACCGGGCCATCAGGCTCACTGAGCGAATCAACATAAAGCACTCCACCGTAATGCGCCCCGGTCTCGCGGGCAACCTGGCGAGCCGGTTTGTCCGACACAGTGCTCTCACTGAACACCGCCGGAATCTGCTGCGCCTTGACCTGATCGATGACGTTGCGCACTTGTTGCGGCGTGCCCTGTTGATCGGCGTTGATCGGCCACAGGTACAGCTCTTTGAGGCCCAGATCGCGAGCCAGATAGGAGAACGCGCCTTCGCTGGTGACCAGCCAGCGCTGCTGCGGGGCAATCTGCTCAAGCTGGGCGTGCAGCGGCGCGACCGTGGCCTGAATGCTGGCCTTGTAAGTCTCGGCATTGCGACGATAGGTGTCGGCATTGGCCGGGTCGTATTTGACCAGCGCATCGCGGATGTTATCGACGTAGATCTGCGCATTGGCCGAGGACATCCAGGCATGGGGGTTGGGCTTGCCGGTGTAAGGCCCTTCACCGATGCTCATCGGCTGCACGCCGTCGGAAACCGTCACACTGGGCACATCCTTGAGGTTCTGGAAAAACTTCTGGAACCACAACTCAAGATTCAGGCCGTTCCACAGAATCAACTGCGCGCCCTGAGCCCGACGCAGGTCGCCAGGGGTTGGCGAATAGTTGTGGATCTCGGCACCGGGCTTGGTGATCGACTCGACCGTAGCGGCATCACCGGCGACATTGCGCGCCATGTCGGCGATCACCGTGAAGGTGGTGACCACCTTGAATTTTTCTTGCGCCGGATCTTGAGCAAAGGCCGTAACGCTGCAGCTTAAGGCCAGCAACGTGCCCGCTAAATGGGCTGACAGGCGGCTCCATCGAGTGTCGCGTTTTCGCATGTACAGCACCTCCGGACAACAGGGCCAAGACGGCTTGCACGGTGATCGCCTGACAAATCAACGACCTGCAACGACCGGCAAGGTAGATAAGATTGATTTGCATTATGATTTCATCCGTCGCATCCAGCAAGACGAGTTTACTCCCGGCCTCGCAGCCAGACAGCTTGCAGACAGTAAAGGCCAGGTTCGGGAGTCGCGCTGAAGAGGCCGGGTTACATACCGAACGCTCCGACCAACCGGTGCAGCTCACGCGATGACTCGGCCACTTCGTTGCTGGCGGTGACCATATGACCGGCAGATTCGGCGGTCGATGCACTCAAGGTACGAATCTGCCGGGTGTTGCGCTCGACGCTCTCGACCACGCTGGTCTGCTGTGCGGCTGCAGTAGCGATCTGCACGTTGTGCTGGACGGTCTCGCCCATGCCTTGGGTGATTGCTTCGAATGCCCCGACAGCCAGGCGTACCTCGCACATGACGTCTTCGGCGCTGACATGGATGGCTTGCATGCGCTGCGCCGCGTTGTCGACTTCCAGGCGCAACCGCTCGATGGTGTTGTGCATCTTGCCGGTCAGCCCCTGCGAGTGAGTGGCCAGGCCGCGCACCTCGTCGGCAACCACGGCAAAGCCCCTGCCCTGCTCGCCGGCCCGTAACGCCGGTGCACAATGGCGGGTCATCGATCGGTCTCTTTGAGCGCGTTGTTTTTACAGGCAGATGAGCTCGGCGGAACAGCATTGTCGACGAAATTGTATTCAGCCTGTATACAGATCAGGCGCAACGAATTATTCATTTCAACAAGACATAGCCGGCTGCCTTGGGTCGTCTGCCTTAATATCTGTATCGCCAATTGGGCCTGCAATCGGGAGGGGATCTGGGTCATGATGCGCGTCTGTCCAGACCGCCATACGGTTTGATCCTGACCCTGAACATTTTGGTTTTGCGCCCGGCAAAGGGCGCTGCATCGCTCCAGGAGGTTATCCGCATGACCCAGGCTGCATACGTTCCGCCCAAGGTATGGACCCACGAAGCCCCGTCCGGCGGCGAGTTCGCCAATATCAACCGTCCGGTGGCCGGCCCGACCCACGACAAGGCCCTGCCGGTCGGCCAGCATCCGCTCCAGCTTTACTCGCTGGCCACGCCCAATGGTGTCAAGGTCACCATCCTGCTAGAAGAACTGCTGGCGCTGGGCATCCACGAGGTTGAGTACGACGCCTGGCTTATCCGTATCAATCAGGGCGAGCAGTTCTCCAGCGGCTTCGTCGAGGTCAATCCCAACTCCAAGATCCCGGCCTTGCTCGACCGCAGTGTCGAACCGCCAATCCGGGTGTTCGAGTCGGGCTCGATCCTGCTGTACCTGGCAGAAAAATTCGGCCACTTCATTCCGGCCGATCCTGCCGGCCGCGCCGAGACACTGAACTGGCTGTTCTGGCAAATGGGCTCGGCGCCTTATCTGGGCGGTGGCTTCGGGCATTTCTACGCTTATGCACCGGAAAAACTCGAATACCCGATCAATCGCTTCACCATGGAAGCCAAGCGCCAGCTGGATGTGCTGAATCGGCGCCTGGCCGAGAGCCCTTTCCTGGCGGGCGAGCAGTACAGCATTGCCGATATCGCGGTCTGGCCATGGTACGGTCAGCTGGTGCGCGGCAATCTGTACTCGGCAGCAGAGTTCCTCGCGGTACACGAGTACCCGCATGTCCAGCGCTGGGCTGAAGTTATCGCCCAGCGCCCGGCGGTCCAACGCGGCCAGCGGGTCAACCGGACCTGGGGGGAAGAAGCCAGCCAGTTGCCAGAGCGTCATCAGGCCAGCGATCTGGATTGAATCCAGGCTTCAGCAGGGGGCTCACCGCCCCCTGTAGGGTGACTCTAAAAACGCAGGCGATGGCAACGCAGCTCGTTTTTTTCCTGATAACGCATCAATCAAGCGCTGATCCGCGCGTCACGATAACGCCCGTGAATCATAAAGGCTTGTCTACCGATCGACGGCTATAGTTAAGTCACCCGGTATCGATACAAGATACCTACCCCGTCTGTAAGCCTTATGTTTACGTCAGCGTTCAAGAGGTGCTGAACATGGCGACCCACGTGATCAACTTCACCGCCCCGGTCAACTCCACCACCTGCGGCCAGCTCATCGAAAAGGCCTCACTCGCAGCCCAACAGCAAGCTTCCAGCCTGATTCTCAATATCGCCACCATGGGCGGCGAATGCAGCTATGGCTTCACCCTGTACAACTTTTTACTGACCCTGCCGATGCCGGTGCATACCCATAATCTGGGTACGGTCGAGTCAATGGGCAACGTAATTTTTCTTGCCGGCGAACGGCGCACCGCCTGCCCGCACAGCAAATTTCTGTTCCATCCCTTTCACTGGCACCTCAACGGCGCAGTGGACCACTCGCGAATGTCCGAATACGCCATGAGCCTGGACCACGACATGCACCTGTATTGCCGCATTGTCGCCGAACGCACTCAAGGGGCAGCACAGGCCCTGGAAACAGAAAAGTACCTGACCGCCGCGCCGCGCATTCTCGAACCCGACCAGGCGCTGGAGTGCGGAGTGATTCATGCGGTGGAATCGCCAGGGTTGAGTGGTGAGTTCGTGACCCATTGCGTGCACTCCTAGCGCCTGCTGCTCAGCCGACAGCACACACCTGAGACCACGCTGCCCGGAACGTCTAAAGGCCCAACTGAATCGGCACAAAGCGGCTGCAATTGCGGCCGTCATGTTTAGCCTGATACAACGCGCGGTCGGCTTCGGCCAGCAGTGCCTGGGCTAGCACCGGGGCGCCTTTTGCGCCAGTAGCGCCTGACTGCGCGTGTGGCAGCGCACCAGCCTCCAGGCTCGCCACGCCCACCGAAACCGTCACCCGGCCGTAATCGCTGGTTTCATGCGGACGGTTTTGCGCCCGCACATGCTGGACTATCTCTTCGCCGAGTTGGCAGGCGCCTTGTGCTCCGGTGCCTGGAACAAGCACGGCAAACTCTTCGCCACCATAACGGGCAACCAGATCGGTAGAGCGCTGCACGCACGCCTTTACGGCATGGGCCACAGCGATCAGGCATTCATCGCCTTGCAGATGCCCATAACAGTCGTTGTAGCGCTTGAAGAAATCGATATCGAGCATTAACAACGAGAAAGCCTCTTGGTTGCGCCGCGCGCGCGACCACTCACGCTCGATGTTCTGGTCCAGGAAACGGCGATTGGCCAGGCCGGTCAGGCCATCGGTCTGAGCCAGCAGGCTGAGCTGGTCGATGGCCATTTTCAGGCGCAGGTGGGTCTTGACCCGGGCAGTGACAATCGCCGGCTGCACCGGCTTGCCAATGAAGTCTACCGCGCCCAGCGCCAATCCGGCCTCCTCCACGCGGGCCTCGGTGTGGCTGGTGATGAAAATGACCGGCACATCCTTGAGCAGCGGGTCGGCCTTGATCGCCTCACACACTTCAAAGCCGCCCAGATCAGGCATTTCAGCGTCGAGCAAGATCAGGTCCGGGCGCATCTGCTGAATCATCTTCAACGCTTGGGTACCGCCGGTGGCAAAGCGGATTTGCCCCAGGCCATGCAGGATCTTGCTCAGCACGCGGATAGCGGAAATATCATCATCGACAATCAACAAGCTGGGTATCGATTGCATCGCGCATGGTTCTCCGTTCATAAATCGGCGCGTTCGAGCAGTTGTAAGGCGCGCTCGAACTCCAGCCCTTCAATGGCCTGCCAAAGCTGCTCGACCAGTACCTGGCCGGCAGCCGCCTGAAGCGCTGGCGCGGCCAGTGCAAAATGGTTAAGCGCATCAATGTCATGGTTTTCCAGCAGCCGGTGCAGGCTCGCAAGAGCCTGACGAGCCGTCGTCGGATCAGTATCGGCACAAGGCACTGGAGCAGTTGAGGCCTGTACGCTGGCAGCCTGTTGCTGCAGGGCGACGAATGCTTCGCTCAATTTACCCAGCGTCTGCCTTGCATCACCGCCATTGCACAACATGGTCTCGGCCTGCCCGGCCAGTTGCGCCAGCGCCTGGGCGCCCAACAGGCTGGCGACACCGCGCAGCTTGTGCAGCTCGGCGATCAATGGGTCACATGGCAAGTCTGTACGTCGTACCACCGCATCCGCCTCGGCAAAGGTGCCAAATTCTGAAAAAAACCGCCGCAGTGACGACAGGTACAACGCTTTGTCGTGACCAAACCGGCCGGCGGACTCACGTACATCAATACCTTCGATCAGCGGCCAGTCCTCAGCATCCAGTGCCTGGGTCGACGCGATGTTGCTGACCGCCAGGGGCGATCCACGTACCCGCTCGACCGCCCTGCGGATCGCCCGGATCAGTGCCGTGGGTTCAAGCGGCTTGGTAAGGAAATCATCCATGCCGGCCAGTTCTGCCTGGCGGCGTTCCTCGGCCAGTGCCCCGGCGGTCAGGGCCAGCACCGGCAAAAGGGTCAGGCCCAGTTCGGTGCGTAACCGGCGCGTGGCTTCATAGCCGTCCATTTCCGGCATTTGCACATCCATCAGTACCGCATCAAACAGCGCAGGCGCCTGCCGCAGCCGCTCCAGAGCCTGCAAACCCGTGGCACAGGTCTGCACGCTCGCCCCTTGCTGTTGCAGCAACAGGCTGGCTACCTCCAGATTGATTTCGCTGTCATCCACCAACAGCAGGTGCAGACCGCTCAGCCAGCGGGTCATGGCAGTATCCAGGCGCGTAGTGTGCAGGACCCGCTCGGTACTGCCGTGATAGCGGGCAATACAGGCATTGACTGCATTGAACAATGCCGAACTGTCGAGCGGCTTGAACAGCACATTGTCGACCGGCCATGATGGCTGGACTCCTTCTACCGGACCGGTCACCAGAATGACCGGCAACCGGGTGACCTCGCGCAAGCGGTGCAGGTCTTGCAGCGCCGGACGCTGCCAGTCCACCAGCAAGAGGTCGGGCAGCGGACTACCGGTTTGCTGGCGCTCCTGCACGATCAGACACAGTGCCTGCAGATCAGCACAGTTGGCCACCCGCCAGCCCAGACCACGGCACAGACGCTGCAGGTTCGGCACGCCTGACTCATCGCTGAGCACCAGTACTTCAAGGCTGCTACCCAGCGCAGAAGGCTCCAGTTCGCCAGGACACAACTGAAAAGGCAACGCTACCCAAAAATCGCTGCCCATGCCCGGTTCGCTGCGAACCCCCAACTGCCCATCCATCTGATCTACCAGCCCACGCACTACCGACAGCCCCAGCCCGGTGCCGCCAAACCGCCGGGTGGTGGAGGCATCAGCCTGGGTGAACGGCGAAAACAGCCGGTCGAGCACCTCGGCAGCAATACCGCAACCGGAGTCCTGCACAGAGAAGCGCAACCAGCAGCGCTCGGCGCTTTGTTCCTGGTGACTGACACTCACCTCAACACCGCCCTCGGTGGTGAACTTCAATGCGTTGCCCACCAGGTTCATAAGGATCTGATTGACCCGCAGGGCATCACCGATCAGCAGATCGGGCATCTGCATCGCACCATTGACGGCAAAACGCAGGCCTTTTTGCTGGGCCTGTGCGGCAAACAATTCGCCTAGCTCAGCAAGCAGTTGCCGAGGACTGAACGGCTTGTTTTCCAGACGCATCTCGCCGGCTTCGATTTTGGCGATATCGAGGATGTCGTTGATGATCCCCAGCAAGGTCCGACCGGCGATCTGCAACTTGGTCAGCAGTTGTCGCTGCTGCTCGTTCAAGGAGGAGTTCTGCAAGAGATGAGCGATGCCGATCACGGCATTCATGGGCGTACGGATTTCGTGGCTCATGTTCGCCAGGAACAGGCTCTTGGCGGCGTTGGCAGCCTCGGCACTGGCTTTGGCCGCCTGCATGTCAGCGCTGTGACGTAGCCGTTCGGTAATGTCCTGAGCAATCCCAAGGTGGCCGATAAGCTCACCATCGGTGGTGCGGATCGGTGTGATAACCATCGATATCGGCACCCGTGAGGCATCCTTGCGCACGTAGGTCCACTCCCGGGTTTCGGCGCCCTCCAGTGCCGCCTTGTAGCAAAATACGTCGATACCTTCGATGGGGATGCCATACTCGCGGCTCAGTTCGGCAGAGCGCAGATCGACTTCTTCGGGCAGGTGAAAATCCATCGGCGTCTTGCGCCTGACCATTTCGGCGTGACTGTAACCCAGCAGTATTTCGGCACCGCGGTTGAAGACCACGATCTGTCCGTCAGTGTCCGTGGCGATGATCGACACCTCCGATGATGCATCAAGCACCGCCTGCAGCAGCCCGGCAACTCTGGACAGCTCGGCAGTGCGCTCACTGACCTGTTGTTCGAGTTGCGCATTGAACTCCACCAGATAGCGCTCGACCCGCTTGCGGTCGGTGATGTCGTGCATCATCTTTGCCGCCCCCAGAATGGAACCATCAGCCTCGCGGATCAGGCTGCAGGTAATAGTCACATCAATCAGTCGACTGTCTTTATGCAGACGCTGGGTTTCCAGGGTTGAACCACGCTCGCCACGTGCCACTCGCTCCAGCAGTTGCTCATCCTCATGAATCCGCTGCAACGGCACCAGCAAAGGAGCCAGCGGACGGCCCAGTACCTCATGTTCGGCATAGCCGAACATCTGCTCAGCGGCGCGGTTCCAGGTAATGATTCGGCCGTTCAGGGCTTCACCGATGATAGCGTCGCTGGAGTTTTCAACGATGGTTGCCAGCCGGGCCTGACCGGCAATCACCTCCTGCTGACGCTGGCGCGACAACAGCAAGGTGCCGACCATAGCGGTCAGCAACAGGCTGGCCAGCACGCCAATGACAAACACCCGGCTGGGCGACACTGGATCCAAAGCTTCGACGAACTGCGGATGGGCGCCGACTTCCATGCGCCAAATCCGGCCATAAATCTCGCGCTCGAAGGTGTGCACATGAAGAACTTCCGGATCAGGGCCGTTTTCCGGGGTCTGGTAGATCAGTTGCCGGGTATCACTGACGTCATAAAGCCGCAGATGCAAGCGGTGGTTGCCCGGGTCCAGACTGGACATCACCTCAAGCATGGTCAACGGCGCATAAGTCCAGCCGATCAGGTTGGTCTCTCGTTGTGTGGTGTCGGTCGGGGTTTCCGGGGTGTTGTAGACTGGCAGCAAAAACAGGAACGCCCGCAAACGCTCTTCGCTGCTCTGCTGCAGGGTGATCGGCGCAGACAGGGTTGCCGCACCGCTGCGCATGGCCTGGACGGCCGCTTCGCGGCGGCGCGGCTCTGAGGCGATATCCAGACCCACGGCCTGAGCATTACGCGCCGGCGGGTCGATGAACTGGATAATGTAGCGATCGCCCTGATTGACACTGAGCCGACTCAACGTGAACTCAGGCTTGCCGTCAGACCTGACCCGCCGCAGGAAATCAGCCTCATCAGCAATCGCTACCCGGCGGATGAAACCAAAGCCACGCGCACCGGGATACTCTTTCTCGATATTGCGCCCCTGACTGTAACGGCTCATCTGACTAATACTGATATAGCTCAGGTCAAGCATGTGAATGGCGCCGCGCAGACCGCGCAGCCGATACTCATAGACCCTCAACCGTGCTTGCAGACTGTCGCCGATGCCCTCCCCGGCATCCCTAAGCGCATCCTGGACGTGCCGGTCGATTGCCTTGCCCTGCTGGTAACTGGCCAGGTAGCTGACCATTAAACCGGCCAGCAGCACCAGCGCCATCCAGCCACCAAGCCCTGTCAGAGAATTCGTCTTCATCGCCCGCCCCGCTATCCCTGCCGCTCAAACGACCGCCACTGACTCTGTCGAAATCCGTTACACCCCGGCAGACCGCAGGACACACGAACCACACAGTGTCAGGGTGATAGCACCGATCAGGGTTCCGTTTTCCAGCGTAGATCGTCCTGCCTTATATGCCAGCCAATATGAGGCTCAGGACTGGCTCAACACCCACTTCCTGAACTCGCTCACCACCGGTTCCTCGGCAATCTCTTCGCGAATGGCCAGGTAGTGAAAGGTCTGCGGCTGGACCACGTCGAAGCCCACCAGGCGCACCAATTGGCCTTGCCTGATCAGATCGCTGACCAGATGGTGCCAGCCCAGCGCCAGCCCTTGGTCGCGCAGGGCCATCTGGATCAGCATGCTGTAGTCGTTGGCCTTGACAATGCCGGGTGCACTGAGCGAACGCCCGTCCAAGGTCACGCCCTGCAGGGCGAACCAGATTTTCCAGTCAACATATTCGGCCAGCGAGGGTCGGCCGTAGGGGCTGAGATTGAGCAGTGCCAGGTCGCGCAGCCCTTCAAGGCTCATGTTCTGGGGCAACTGGCTGAAATAGCCTGGGCTGCACACCGGGTAGATCAATTCGCCGAACAACCGGGTGCTGACATACCCTTCGCGAATCCGCGCCGACTGGGTGATAAACGCATCCGGTCGCACATCGGCTTCCAGACGATGAAAATCATGGGTCGCGACCACGCTCAATTCGATGTCCGGGTACAAGCTGGAGAAATGCGCCAGGCGCGGCGCCAGCCACAGGTTAGCGGTGCCGGGCGAGCAGCAGATGGTCAGGCTTGGGCGCTGGTAATCCTGCTCGCGCAACCGCTCGGCGGCCTGGGCGATGTTCATGAACGACAACTGCGCCACGTTGAAAAACAGCGTGCCGGCGGTGGTCAGTTCCACCGCGCGGCCAGAACGGTTGAACAGCTCGGTGCCCAGCGCATCTTCGAGTTCCTTGATCTGTCGGCTGATGGCCGCAGGCGTTACGCACAATGAATCGGCAGCACGGGTGAAACTCAGGCACTTGGCCGCTGCTACAAAAGACCGCACCGCACGCAGTGATGGCATCTTGATCAGCAGTTGATCGGGTTCGGTCTTCTTCAATCTTGTGCCTTAGAGGTTGCAAGACCGCCCGGCCCAACCCGGGCGGCGACTGTATATTTATATCAGCAAGCCATGCGCCAGCGGGTCGTTGTCATCAACAAAAATGGTGTTATGAACAATGCCCCTGGCCCAACCGGTGACAGCGGGTTCGATGGCCTGGTCACCATAGAACACCGCGCAACGACCATCGATGTCAGGAGTCGGCAGTTGGTCGCACCAGATCCCATGATGAACACCGCGAATGCGCGAATCCTCCGGGTGCACCGGTTCAGGCAACTGTGCCAGAGCGCTGCGCAGGCTCTGGCTCAGTTCAACGATGCGTTTGGTCGGCATGCCGTCCAGACCGGCCCACGTCGCCTGAGGCTCGACCACTGCGTAATAGTTGCCGCCATAGGCGATGTCGGCACTCAAGCGACCGAGCCCCTCGACGTCCACGACCACGTCTTGGGCATGGAGGTAGCTGGCGACACTCAGCATCTTTACGCTGGTGACCTTCGCGGGTGTAGCGGATATCGACCCGGTCGGCGTCTCAATGCTCAACTGGCCTGGCACCTGCGGCGTGACCAGCCCCGCCTCCAGTGCCGAAGTCACCAGGCCAATGGTGCCGACGCCACACATCGGCAGGCAGTCGCTGACTTCGATAAACAGCACAGCGAAGTCGCAGTCTTGCCGGCAAGCCGGGTAAATGATGGCCCCGGACATCACGTCACAAGAGACTGGCATGCAGCAAGAGGCCCGTCAACGAATTGTATTCTTTATGTAGACACATTAAACCCATAAGAAATACATTTTTCCAGCGGCGTTATCCTTGTAAAACATGAGGTTAGCGGATTGAACGAAGCGGCCAATACGGTCGCAGGTAGATATGCAACTGTCGTATACAAGCAAATACTCACCCAATGTATGCGAACCTCAAAACCTGAGCGGCGCATCAAACCTTGCCTGAGTCGATGATTGACAAAAATACGGCGCAATCGACCCAGATTGCGATTACAAAGACGCGCAAGCAGTAACTTTCTGATACCGTTCGCTGATTCATCCTGTGCCCAAAAATCCGGCCTCGATAGAACGGACCCTACAGGAGAGCCACTTTTGCCTATTGCCGACAATGCCCTGGATCAAGCCATCGAGCGTTGCAGCCAGGAACCGATCCAGATCCCTGGCAGCATTCAGCCCCACGGGTTTTTGCTGGTGCTCGACGAACCCAGCCTGCAGATCCTGCAGGCCAGTGAAAATACCGAGCAGTGGCTGGGCGTGGCTGCTGGCGACCTGATCGGCAAGGATTTCCCCGGCTGGGTGGATGATAGCTTTGATCTGGCCGGCCATCTGCAGGAACTGCCGGCTGACGAAATCTTTCCGTTTCATATCGGCGACGTGCACCTGCGCCGGGGTCCTTGCAGCGACCAGCGCATGACCCTGCTGGTGCACCGTCATGATCAGGTACTGATCGCCGAATTCGAGCCTGTACCAGAGCAATCGGCCCGCCGCAGAAACGACTTCTATCCGTTGATCCGTGGTTTCGTCAGTGGCTTGCAGCAGATTACCGATATCGAAGAGCTGCTGCGCCGCTCCGTGCAGCAGATCAAACAGATCACCGGGTTTGGCCGGGTCAAGGCGTACCGCTTCGATGCCGATGGCAACGGCCTGGTACTGGCCGAGGCCGTCGACGCGGGTTATCCGCAATACCTGGGCCTGTGTTTTCCAGCCTCGGACATCCCGCGCCAGGCACGAGAGCTGTATCGCACCAATCGAATCCGGCTGATCCAGAGCGCCAGTTACCAGCCCTCGGCGCTGATACCTGCCAACAACCCGCGCACCGGTCAGCCGCTGGACCTGAGCTATGCCTCGTTGCGCAGCGTCTCGCCCGTGCACCTGCAGTACATGCGCAATATGGGCACACTGGCCTCGATGTCACTGTCGATCGTGGTCGACGGCAAACTCTGGGGGCTGATTTCCTGCCATCACCAACAGCCTCGCCCGGTGGACTTCCAGACCCGTACGGCCTGCGAACTGCTCAGCAGCCTGCTGTCGTTGCAGATCGAGTCTCTGGAGTCTCATGCCAGCACCCGGCAATTACTGGATTTGCGCAAACGCATCGTGCAGATGCTGTCGTCGATGGCCGATCATGACAGCGTCAGTGACGGCCTGCTGGAACTGCCTGAAGTGCTGCTGGCCTTCGCCGGCGCCCAGGGCGCGGCGATCATTTCTGCCGGGCGCTGCGAACTGATCGGCGCCACGCCGCCCGAGTCGATGGTCAATGCACTGGTGCACTGGCTGGGCCAGCAGGATGCCGAGCAAGTCTTCCACACCGACAACGTGCAGCGCGACATCGACGAACTCCCGGAGCTGGGCCAGTACGCCGCGGGGGTCATGGCGGTGGCCATCTCGCAAATTCACTCACACTATCTGGTGTGGTTCCGTCCTGAACAGGCGCGTACCGTGAACTGGGCCGGGCGCCCGGAAAAAGACATCAGCCCACAGGGCACTCTCAATCCCCGCCACAGCTTTGACCGCTGGCAACAGGACGTACGTGGTTTTTCCGCGCCCTGGAACCCGCTGATCATTGAAGGTGTGGTTGAGCTGCGCAGCGCGGTATTGGGTATCGTGATGCGCAAGGCCGAAGAGCTGGCGCAACTGTCTGGCGAGTTGCAGCGTTCCAACAAAGAGCTTGAAGCGTTCTCTTACAGTGTCTCCCACGACCTGCGCGCGCCGCTGCGACACATTGCCGGCTATACCGAATTGCTCAGTGAAATCGAAGGCTCGGTGCTCAGCGAGCGCGGCAAACGCTTTTTGCAGCACATCGAAGACGCCGCGCGCTTTGCCGGGACACTGGTCGATAATCTGCTGAATTTTTCCCAGATGGGCCGCTCTGCGCTGCGCTTGTCGGATGTCGACCTCAATGCCCTGATCGACAATATCCGCAGCGACCTGCAGCCTGATTATGCTGGCCGCGAGGTTGTCTGGGAAATTGCCCGGTTGCCTAAAGTGATTGGCGATCCGGCCTTCATTAACCTGGCCCTCAACAACCTGATTGCCAACGCGCTCAAATATACTCGTGGGCGCACCCCGGCGCGCATTGAAATCGGCGCCCGGCAGACCGAGAATGAAACCGAAGTGTGGATCCGCGATAACGGCGTGGGTTTCGACATGGCCTATGCCAACAAGCTGTTCGGGGTTTTCCAGCGTCTGCATCGCATGGAAGACTTCGAAGGCACCGGCATTGGCCTGGCCAGCGTGCGGCGCATTATCGAGCGCCACGACGGCGAAGTCCGCGCCGAGGGCGAAATCGACCGTGGCGCGACCTTCTACTTCACCCTTCCTCGTCACCTTTCGCATAGCTGAGAACCACCGATCATGCTCAAACCCATTCTGTTGGTCGAAGACAACCCCAGGGATCTGGAGTTGACCCTTGTCGCGCTGGAGCGCAGCCAGTTGGCCAACGAAGTCATTGTGCTGCGTGACGGTGCCGACGCTCTGGATTACCTGCTGCGCCGTAACGCCTTTGCCGAGCGTGACGACGGCAACCCGGCGGTGCTGCTGCTGGACCTGAAACTGCCCAAGGTCGATGGCCTGGAAGTCCTCAAAGTGGTGCGCGACACCCCGGAACTGCGCAGTATCCCCACGGTGATGCTGACCTCCTCGCGAGAAGAGCCAGACCTGCTGCGCGCCTACGAGCTGGGGGTCAACGCCTACGTAGTCAAACCCGTCGAGTTCAAGGAGTTTGTCGCGGCCATTTCCGACCTCGGGGTTTTCTGGGCCGTACTGAATGAACCTCCACCGGGTTCTCTGCGTCTGAACCGTCGACGCAATTAATGACGGAGCCCGGATGTTGGCCAAGCCAATGAATTTGCTGATGGTCGAAGACAGCTCGATGGACGCCGAGCTGACCCTGTTGAGACTTGAGCGCAGCGGCATGCTGATCCAGGCCCGGCAGGTGTTCGACCACTGGGGCGCGGAGCGCGCCCTGCAAGAGCAAAGTTTCGATCTGATCCTCTGCGATTGCGTACTGCCTGGCTCTTCGGGCAGCGACGTGCTGGCCATCGCGCGGCGCCTGGCCCCGGATACGCCCTTTATTTTCCTGTCCGGCATCTACGGCGAAGAACACGCGGTGGAAATGATCCGCCTGGGTGCGACCGACTACGTCCTGAAAAAGAACCTGTCATTGCTGCCCAAGGCGGTGGGCCGCGCGCTTACCGAAGTCCAGGAACGCCAGCGCCGGCGCCGGGCCGAAGAAGCACTGGCGGATGTAGAAGCGCGTGCGCGGATCGCGATTGACGCGGCAGGCATGGGCAGTTGGGACTTTCGCCCGCAGGACGGCCTGTTGCTCTGGGACGATCGCTGCAAGGCGCTGTTCAGCCTGCCCGCAGATACCGAGATGGATCTGCCATTGTTCTATGCCGGCCTGCATCCCGATGATCAGGGCGCTGTCCGTGAAGCCGTGGAACAGGCCATGGCACCGGACAGCGATGGCAGCTATCGCATGGAGTTTCGCTGTATCAATGGCAAAGAGCCGCGCTGGCTGCTGAGCAGTGGCCAGGCGCGGATCGTCGATGGCCAGTGCGTGCGTTTCTCCGGTGTATTACAAGACATCCACCAACAGCGTCAGGCCACCCAGGCACTTAAACAGCTCAATGAAATCCTTGGCGAACGGGTCGAGCGGCGCACCCGCGAGCGGGATCGTGCCTGGGAGTTGTCGCAAGACCTGCTGGGCGTATTCAATAAGGATCTGACGCCGGTGGCGCTCAACCCGGCCTGGGAACAGGCGCTGGGCTTTAACCGCCAGGCCCTGGCGCAGATTTCACTGATGCAATTGCTGCCCGAAGATGACCGCCAGGCGTTCTGCAGCGAGCTGGCGACCCTGGCGCGCAACGGCGACAGCGTGCGTTTTACCGGCCGGATCCGTCACGCCAATGGTCAGCAGCGCTGGCTGTCATGGGTGGTGGTGCCGGAAGACACTCTGCTCTATGCGGTGGCGCGGGACATTACTGGCGAGCGTGAGGCGACCGAAAGCCTTGCCGAAGCCAATACCCGGCTGCGCGATCAGATTGCCGAGCGCGAGCGGATCGAAGCCGCCCTGCAACAGATGCAGCGCCTCGAAGCGGTCGGCCAATTGACCGCAGGCGTGGCCCACGACTTCAACAACCTGCTGACCGTGATCCTCACCGGCTCCAGCTTTCTCGAACGTGAGCTGGACAAGCCAGATCTGGACAAGGCGCGGCGGCGCCTGAAGCACATCCGTGAAGCGGGCGAGCGCGGTGCCAAACTGACCTCACAGTTGCTGGCCTTCTCCCGGCGCCAGCGCCTGGAGCCGGTGCCGCTGAACCTCAACGACACCTTGAACGGCCTGGAAGAACTGCTGCGCCGCACCCTGGGCGGAAGCATTCTGGTTCGCCTGGATCTGCACGCTCAGTTGTGGCAGGCGCTGACCGATCCGACCCAGACCGAGATGATCATTCTCAACCTGGCGATCAACGCCCGCGACGCGATGCCGGCCGGCGGCCTGCTGATCCTGCGCACCCACAACACTCGCGTGCGGCAAGCCGCGCAACGGCCGGAAGATCCCGAGCCTGGCGACTACGTGATGCTGTCAATCCGCGACACCGGCTGCGGCATGAGCCAGGATGTGCTGGCCAAAGTGTTCGAGCCGTTCTTCACGACCAAGGACATCGGCAAAGGCTCCGGGCTGGGCCTGGCGCAAGTGTTCGGGTTTGCCAAACAGTCCGGAGGCGGCGTGCGCATCGACACCGAGCCGGGCCGTGGCACGGAAGTCAGCGTCTATCTGCCGGCGGTGCAGCAGACCGCAACACAGACCGAGCCGCCAGTGCCCGCTCAAGAGCCACAGAACAGCGGACATAACCGCTGCATCCTGGTGGTCGACGATGAACACCTGATCCGCGACATGCTCAGCGAAATGCTGGTGCTGCAAGGCTATCGGGTCCGTCAGGCCAACAGTGGCGAACAGGCGTTGCAATTGCTCGACGATCAGGTCGATCTGCTGCTCACCGACTTCGCCATGCCCGGCTTCAACGGCGCACAGTTGGCCCGCGCGGCGCGCGACCGTTATTCACAGTTGCCGGTGGTGTTTCTGACCGGCTATGCCGAACTGCAAGGCCTGGAATTGCCTGAAAGCCTGGTGCTGCAAAAGCCGGTCAAGCCTGATGAACTGTTCCGGGCGCTGAGCCAGATGCTCTGATGACGCTGGGGTGGCGGTCGCGGCCAAAGCCAATACTGTTCAGACAAGCATTGCGCACCAGATGGGAGCGAGCTTGCTCGCGAAGAGGCCGGTAAACGACCTCTGCTGCGGGCTATTTCTCAAGATTCAATAGCAACGGCGACCTTGCTCTGAGCGGCACACACTCAGCGTTTGGCCGCCATTGCGGTCACTTCCACGCGCATGCCCGGCACAGCCAGCGACGCAACGCCAACGGCGGCACGGACCGGCCAGGGCTTGCTGAAAAAGCGTTGATAGACCTCGTTAAAAGCGCCGCGCTCATTCATGTCGGTGAGGTAGATGGTCAGGTGCAACACACGATCCAGCGAACTGCCGGCGTTTTCCAGAGCGACCTTGAGCGCCTGCAGGGTGCATTCGCTTTGCGCAGTGATGTCACCCAGTTCCAGGCTGCCATCGGCACGGGTCGGGATCTGGGTGGACACCAGCAAGCCAGCGAAACCGGCGACGTCGCTAGAGATGGACTCCGGGTCTGGATCGGGCAGAAAATCGATATCAGAATTGGCCATGTGAATCTCTGGTCAGGTGAATGAAGGCCGACCAGTGTAATGCCCTATCGCGGCTAAAGGCGAAAGCGATTTGCCGGTGAAGCGCCGCTGCCCGTTACGCCTGAACAATACCGCGAGCGCCTGGTTGGCGCTTGCCCCCTGAACCGGAGCCCTGATGAATACGCAAGACACCCTGCGCCAGCAACTGATTGGCCAACCCCTGCCCTCTTTGACCCTGACCGCCACTGACCACTCCAGTGTCGACCTCAGCACCCTGCCCGGCCTCAGCGTGGTGTTTATCTACCCGCGCAGCGGCAACCCCGAACTGCCCGCCCCGGCAGAAATGGCCAGTGTGCCTGGTGCCAAAGGCTGCACCCCGCAGGCCTGCGGCTTTCGTGATGCGTTCGATGAATTCGCCGCCTTGGGCGTACAGCGAATCTTCGGCCTCTCGTCGCAAGACACCGCCTATCAACAGGAACTCAAGGAGCGCACGCAACTGCCCTACCAGCTGTTGTCCGATCAGGACTGTGCATTAGGCAAAGCGTTGGGCCTGCCGGTGTATCAGGCCGGGCCGCTGCAAGTGTATGGCCGCGCCGCACTGGTGATCGACGACGGCCGGCTGGCGCAGCTGTACACCGAGATCCCGGAGCCGGCGCGCAATGCCGAGGACATTATTGGCTGGTTGCGCCAGGCACAGAGCTGACGCAAACCGCTGCTTCAGAACATGGTATTGGTGTTGGCCGCCTGCTGCGGGACGTTCTGGATCACGTCCCAGTGCTCGACGATCTTGCCATTGGCAACCCGAAAGATGTCCACCACGGCCTGACCCGGATCCTTGGCGCCATTGGTGGAGTGCACGTGCAGGTACACCAGGTCACCATCGGTGGCGCTGCGCACGACACGCGCCCTCGATTGCGGGTTTTCCTTGAAAAAGCCCGCAAAGAATTCCACGAACGGCGCCTTGCCATCCGGCACCTCAGGGTTGTGCTGCTTGTAGCTGTCCGCAACCAGCTGCGCGGCACCGGCTACGTCATGTTTGTTGAAGAAGCGTTCGTAAAAATCCAGCACCAGGGTGCGGTTGGCCTCTTCCGCTGCCAGGTTGCGCGGGGTAGCGGCGTGACTGGTCGCTGCCACAACAACGAGCAGCGCGGCCAGCGCCAGACCAGCCAGGGTTTTCAAGGAAAGGGTCATAAGGCTTCCTGAGAGAATGAATGAGGCGCTGATAGTAGTCTGTTGGGCGGCTACGAAACTATCACCAGCCTGACATGTGAAACGATTGTCGAGGGGGCCGTATGCTCTCGCACCCGGCCCCGCTGCGGGATCAATAGCCCAGCGACAACCCGGTATTGCGCCGTGGATCGTTGGCGCCGTAGTACTTGTTGTTACCCACCGGTTTGCCGTCCAGCGAAGGCGCGCCGACCAGAATCGCCGCTACATGATTGAGCGGTTGCGGCCCGGTGAATTTGTGGCCCCAGCTTTCGAGGATCTTGCGCGTATCAGGGCTGATCGCGAAATCTTCCAGGTGGGTTTCCTCAGGCAGCCATTGCTGGTGGAAACGGGTCGCGTCGGTGGCTTCCTGGATGTTCATGCGGTAGTCGATGACGTTGAGCATGGTCAGCAGGGTCGCGGTAATGATCCGGCTGCCGCCGGGCGTACCCACCACCATGACAGTCTTGCCGTCCTTGGTGACGATGGTCGGGCTCATGGATGACAGCGGGGTTTTACCGGGGGCAATGGCGTTGGCTTCGCCCTGCACCAGGCCGTACATGTTCGGTACGCCGACCTTGGAAGTGAAGTCGTCCATCTCGTCGTTGAGGATCACACCGGTCTTGCTGGCCATCACCCCGGCACCGAACCAGTCGTTGAGGGTGTAGGTCACCGACACCGCATTGCCCCATTTGTCGACGATGGAGTAGTGCGTGGTGTTGTTGCCTTCATGGGGCGCGACGCCAGGTGCCAGGTCTTTGGAGACTGCGGCTTTCTGTGGGTCGATGGCAGCGCGCAGCTTGGCCGCGTAGTCCTTGTCGAGCAGCCGCTCGAGCGGGTTCTTGACGAAATCCGGGTCGCCCAGGTAGCTGTTGCGATCGACATAGGCATGGCGCATCGCTTCGATCTGGTAATGCATGGCCTGGGCGGAACGGAAGCCCAGATCCTTCATCGGATAGCCTTCGAGAATATTCAGGATCTGGCAGATCACTACACCGCCAGAGCTCGGTGGGGGCGCCGAGACGATGTGGTAGCCGCGGTAATCGCATTCCACCGGCGCCAGTTCACGGGTCTTGTAGCGGTCCAGGTCGGCCTGGGTAATGATGCCCTTGCCGGCCTTGCTGGAACTGACCAGGGCATCGGCCACCCAGCCCTTGTAAAAGCCGTCCTCGCCCTTGGCGGAGATTTCCCGCAGGGTGCGCGCCAGGTCTTTCTGCACCA
This sequence comes from Pseudomonas sp. LJDD11, assembly GCF_024584215.1. Lineage (NCBI taxonomy): Bacteria > Pseudomonadati > Pseudomonadota > Gammaproteobacteria > Pseudomonadales > Pseudomonadaceae > Pseudomonas > Pseudomonas sp. LJDD11. Next base: position 510,638 of record NZ_JANJFL010000001.1, on the reverse strand, counting down.
GCTTCTGGCCCACCTGCATTGGCTTGCCGTCATCGAGGAAGATCGAGCCGGAATCCTTGATGTCCTTCTTGAAGTCTTCGGTGGCGGTCCACAGCAGGTCCACGTCGCCCTGCTCCAGCACAAAGCCGTCATCGGCCAGCTTGACCGCCGGGGCGATCATCTCGGCGCGCGGCTTGCTGCCGTACTTGCTCAGTGCATACTCCATCCCCGAGACCGTGCCCGGCACAGCAACCGCCAGGTGGCCGCGCGAACTCAGGCCCGGCACCACGTTACCGTCCTTGTCCAGGTACATGTCGGCAGTGGCAGCCAGCGGCGCCTTTTCGCGGAAGTCGAGGAAGGTTTTCTTGCCGTCAGCCATCTGAATGGTCATGAAGCCGCCACCGCCCAGGTTGCCCGCAGCCGGATAAACCACCGCCAGCGCGTAACCCACCGCCACCGCCGCATCCACGGCATTGCCACCGGCCTTGAGCACGTCGACGCCCACATGGGTGGCCAGATGCTGGGCAGTGACCACCATGCCGTTCTCGCCGGCCACTGGGGCTTGCGAAGCGGCCAGGGCCAGAGGGCTTTGGGTAAAACAGAAGGCGACAGCGACGAAGGCCGTCAGCTTGCGGTACATCATGAGCCAGATTCCTTGTTCAGTTTTCTGATTGTTTGCGGGTGTTTGCCACCCTTGGCATATGGCCTGCAAGAGCATAGCGCTAAATCAGCAAACGACGCGAACCAGGCTCAATCAACGGTGGCGGGTGGTCGAGCGCAGCTTGTAACGCTCGCCGGGGTGAGTCAGGCGCACATAGCTGACCAGATTTTCGCTGGACCAGGTTCGCCGCACCATGCACAGGCAGGCCGCACCGGGGTCGATTTCCAGCCACTGAGCGGTCCGCGCATCGGCGTGGATGGCTTCGACCACATGCTCGATATCGCTGATCGGGCAACTGGCGACCAGTACCTCGTTGGGGGTCTGCTTCGAGAAGTCGCTGGACAGGTAGTGCGGCACCCAGCGCGGGTTGACGTAGCGGTCTTCGAGCTGGATCGGCAAACCGTTCTCGCGATGCACCAGAATGCTGTGAAACACCGGGCTGCCGATGCGCAGGCCCAAACGCAGGGCCACTTCATCGTCGGCGGTAATGGCTTCACTGCGCAGCACATCGTTGGAGTAGTGATGCCCGCGGGCGCGGACCTCTTCAGCGATGTTCATCACCTCCTGCAACGAAGACTCGGCGCGTGGGTCGGTGACGAAGGTGCCCAGCCCGGCCTGACGCACCAGGTAGCCCTGCTGCACCAGGTTGGTGATCGCCTTGTTGGCGGTCATACGGCTGACGGAAAAATCCCGGGCCAGTTGCTCTTCTGGCGGAATCTGGTGATTGACCGGGTAGTCGCCTTCGCGGATATGCGTCAGCAGGAACTCTTCGATCACTTTGTACCGAGGGGGTTTCGGGGTACTCACCAGTTCTCCGGAAGTGTGGGCAAGGAGTCGAATAATACCCCGCAGCCCACACCTTGCCACCCGTTTTCAGTCACTGCTGGCCAGTGCCCGGCCCTGTGCCTGCGGTTTGACCCAGATCCAGTACGCCAGGACCAGCAGGCCGAGCCACACCACCCCGACCCACATGGCCGGACGGCTGTTCGGGAACCAGGCCAGCACGCCGAACACGAACAGCATGAAACCGATGGCCGCCGCCGGGGCAACCGGCCAGAACGGTACCCGGAACTTCAACTGCGCAACCTCGGCGCTGCTCATACGGCGGCGCATGCCCACCTGGGAAACCAGAATCATCAACCACACCCAGACGGTGGCGAAGGTGGCCAGCGAAGCGATGAGCAGGAAGATGTCTTCAGGGATCAGGTAATTGAGCACCACGCCGATCAGCAACGCAGCGGCCATCACCAGCGCCGTGAGCCACGGCACGCCATTGCTCGACACCTTGGCAAAGCCGGCCGGTGCCTGACCTTGCAGCGCCATGCCGTACAACATGCGCCCGGCACCGAAGACATCGCTGTTGATCGCCGAAATGGCCGCCGAGATCACCACGATATTAAGCAGCGCGGCAGCAAAGCCGATGCCCAGGTTATCGAAGATCTGCACGAACGGGCTGCCTTGGGTGCCGATCTGCGGCCACGGGAAAATCGACATCAGCACGAACAGGGTCAGCACGTAGAACAGCAGGATGCGCAGCGGCACGGCGTTGATCGCCTTGGGCAGCACCCGTTGCGGGTCCTTGGCTTCGCCGGCAGTGACGCCAATGATCTCGATGCCGCCAAAGGCGAACACCACCACGGCAAAGCAGGCGATGAAGCCGCCAATGCCATTGGGCATGAAGCCGCCGTGCTGCCACAGGTTGTGGATGCCGGTGCCGCCGTCACTCAGGCCGAAGCCGTAGAACATGATGCCCAGGCCGCCCAGAATCATCGCCACGATAGCGCTGACCTTGAGGATCGACAGCCAGAACTCCATTTCGCCGAAGACCTTGACCGTACACAGGTTCAGGGCGCCGATGAAACAGATGATCGACAGCACCCAGATCCAGCGCGGCACATCGGGAAACCAGAAGCCCATGTAAATGCCAAACGCGGTGACGTCCGCCAGGCAGACGATGATCATCTCGAACGCGTAGGTCCAGCCGGTGATAAATCCGGCCAGCGGCCCGACATAGGAGGTGGCGTATTCACCGAACGAGCCGGACACCGGATTGTGTACGGCCATTTCGCCCAGGGCGCGCATGACCATGTACACCGCAGCGCCTGCGATCAGGTAGGCCAGCAGTACCGACGGGCCAGCCAGCTTGATGGCCGAGGCCGAACCGTAGAACAGCCCGGTGCCGATGGCCGACCCTAGCGCGATAAAACGAATATGACGGGCACTCAGACCCCGTTTGAGCCCAGTATGGGTACTCATGTCAGTGCATCTCCGATTGTTTTTATAGTGCAGAGATGGCCGCCCCGCGTGCCGGGCGGCCTGTGCTCAATCGAGCGTCAGAGGCTAGGCAGCAGGCGCGGCGGCACCAGCGCATTGAGACAACCGCTGGCCAGCAGAGCACTGGCGGTCTCGATGTCAGGGGCGAAGAAGCGGTCTTCCTGATAGTAAGAAACTTCGGCGCGCAACAGGCTGCGGGCTTTTTCCAGCTTCTCGGAGCTCTTGAGGCCGTTACGGAAGTCCAGGCCCTGACAGGCACCCAGCCATTCGATAGCCAGGATGCCACGCACATTGTCGGCCATGGCCCACAGCCGCTTGCCGGCATTGGGCGCCATCGACACGTGGTCTTCCTGGTTGGCCGAGGTCGGCAGGCTGTCGACGCTGGCCGGGTGCGCCAGCGCCTTGTTGTCGCTGGCCAGGGCCGCTGCGGTGACCTGAGCGATCATGAAACCGGAGTTGACCCCGCCGTTTTCCACCAGGAACGGCGGCAACTGCGACATGTGGCGGTCCATCATCAGCGAGATGCGGCGCTCCGACAACGAGCCAATCTCGGCAATGGCCAGCGCCAGGTTGTCAGCGGCCATTGCCACGGGCTCGGCGTGGAAGTTACCGCCAGAGATCACATCGCCCTGCTCGGCGAACACCAGCGGGTTGTCCGACACGGCGTTGGATTCGACTTCCAGCACTTCGGCGGCCTGGCGCAACTGGGTCAGGCAGGCGCCCATCACTTGCGGCTGGCAGCGCAGCGAGTACGGGTCCTGGACCTTGTCGCAGTTGGCATGCGAGCGCGACACTTCGCTGCTGTCGGTAAGCAGGTCGCGGTAAGCGGCAGCCACGTCGATCTGCCCGCGCTGGCCACGCGCGGCATGAATGCGCGCATCGAACGGCGCCCGCGAACCCAGCATGGCTTCGACGCTCAGGCCGCCGCAAACAGTGGCGGCAGCAAACAGGTCTTCGCCTTCGAACAGCCCGCGCAGCGCATAGGCCGTGGACACCTGGGTGCCGTTGAGCAGCGCCAGGCCCTCCTTGGCGGCCAGGGTCAGCGGCTCAAGACCTGCCACCGCCAGCGCTTCGGCGGCTGGCAGCCACTGGCCTTTATAGCGCGCCTTGCTCTCGCCGATCAGTACCAGCGACATGTGCGCCAGCGGTGCCAGGTCGCCGGAGGCACCCACCGAGCCCTTGAGCGGGATGTGCGGGTAGACCTCAGCGTTGATCAGGGCGATCAGCGCGTCGATGACCTTGCGGCGAATCGCCGAGAAACCACGGGCCAGGCTGTTGACCTTGAGCAGCATGATCAGGCGCACCATCGCATCATCCAGCGCCTCGCCGACACCGGCGGCGTGAGACAGCACCAGCGAGCGTTGCAGCTTTTCCAGATCTTCAGGGGCGATGCGGGTCGAGGCCAACAGGCCAAAACCGGTGTTGATGCCATAGGCAGTACGGCCTTCGGCCAGGATACTCTCGACACAGGCGACGCTGGCGTCGATGGCGGCATGGGCGCCGGGGTCCAGCTCGACGCGCACCGGTTGCTGGTAGGCCTGACGCAACTGGGTCAGGTTCAAGGTGCCGGGTTTGAGGGTCAGGGCATTCATCAATCAGGCTCCTTTGTTGTTCTTGCTGCCGATCATCGGCAGGTTCAGGCCCTGTTCATGGGCGCAGTCGATTGCAATCTGGTAACCGGCATCGGCGTGACGCATCACCCCGGTGCCCGGGTCGTTGGTCAATACCCGGGCAATACGTGCCGCGGCATCGTCGGTGCCATCACAGACGATGACCATACCCGAATGTTGCGAAAAGCCCATGCCTACGCCGCCGCCATGGTGCAACGACACCCAGGTTGCGCCGCCGGCGGTGTTGAGCAGCGCGTTGAGCAGCGGCCAGTCCGATACAGCGTCGGAGCCGTCACGCATGGCTTCGGTCTCGCGGTTAGGGCTGGACACCGAACCGGAGTCCAGATGGTCACGCCCGATCACCACCGGCGCCGACAGTTCGCCAGAGCGGACCATTTCGTTGAACGCCAGCCCCAGCTTGGCACGCTGGCCCAGGCCGACCCAGCAGATCCGCGCTGGCAGGCCCTGGAAGGCAATGCGCTCACGGGCCATGTCCAGCCAGTGATGCAGGTGGGCGTCGTCGGGGATCAGCTCCTTGACCTTGGCGTCGGTCTTGTAGATGTCTTCAGGATCACCGGACAGCGCCGCCCAGCGGAACGGGCCGATGCCGCGGCAGAACAGCGGACGAATGTAGGCCGGCACGAACCCCGGAAAGTCGAAGGCATTGGCTACGCCCTCTTCCTTGGCCATCTGGCGAATGTTGTTGCCGTAGTCGAAGGTCGGCACGCCGGCTTTCTGGAAGTCGAGCATCGCCTGTACGTGCACGGCCATCGATTGCTTGGCCGCCTTGATCACCGCTGCCGGGTCAGTCTTGGCACGGTCGCGGTACTGCTCCCAGCTCCAGCCAATCGGCAGGTAGCCATTGAGCGGGTCGTGGGCGCTGGTCTGGTCGGTGACCATGTCCGGGCGTACCCCACGACGGACCAGTTCAGGGAGGATTTCAGCGGCGTTGCCGTGCAGGGCGATCGACACCGCTTTGCCTTCGGCGGTGTATTTGGCGATGCGTGCCAGCGCGTCGTCCAGGTCAGTGGCCTGCTCATCGACATAACGGGTGCGCAGGCGGAAGTCGATGCTGGTCTGCTGGCATTCGATGTTCAGCGAGCAGGCACCGGCCAGCGTCGCCGCCAGTGGCTGCGCGCCGCCCATGCCGCCAAGACCGGCGGTCAGTACCCAGCGCCCGGTGAGGTTGCCGCCAAAGTGCTGGCGACCGGCCTCGACGAAAGTCTCGTAAGTGCCCTGAACGATGCCCTGGCTGCCGATGTAGATCCAGCTGCCAGCGGTCATCTGGCCGTACATGGCCAGGCCCTTGGCATCCAGTTCGTTGAAGTGCTCCCAACTGGCCCAGTGCGGCACCAGGTTGGAGTTGGCAATCAGTACCCGTGGCGCGTTGGAGTGGGTCTTGAACACGCCAACCGGCTTGCCGGACTGGACCAGCAGGGTTTCATCGTCGTTGAGTTCCTTGAGGGTCTCGACGATCTTGTCGTAGCACTCCCAATTGCGTGCCGCACGGCCAATGCCGCCATACACCACCAGCTCTTTCGGATTTTCCGCCACCTCGGGATCGAGGTTGTTCATCAACATGCGCAGCGGCGCCTCGGTCAACCAGCTCTTGGCGTTGAGGGTGGTGCCGCGGGGTGCACGGATTACGGTGTCACGAAACGTCGTCATGGTCAGGTCCTGATACAGGGTGTTGTTCTTGTTGAAAGGGTGTTCTTGAAAAACTTGCCGTCAGCGTTCAGCCGCCTAGCGCCAGGGTATGAATCAGCCGCGCCGCCGCCTTGGCGGTGTGGCTGTCGATATCGAACGTGGGGTTGAGCTCCGCCAGGTCGATCAGCCGCAACCGACCGCTGTCACGCAAGCGCTCGATCAGCGGTTCGAGCAGGTGCATGGGCACGCCCCGCGCCGCCGGCGCGCTGACGCCTGGCGCTTCGCTGGCCGGCAGTACATCGATGTCGATGGTCAGGTACAGCGCGTCACAGCTGCGGGCAAACGCGTGCAGCTCATCACCGATCAACTGCAGCGTGGCTTCGCGGATCTGGTGATCCTCACGGACCAGCACATCGAGCTCGGTTGCGCGGTTGAACAACGCCTGGGTATTGCTGGCGCGGCTTACACCGACACAGGCATACAAAAACGGCCAGCCACGCGCGGCGCATTGCTCGGCGATCTGTGAAAACGGCGTACCAGAGGAACGGGTCTGGCTGAAATCTCGCAAGTCGAAGTGCGCATCGAAGTTGACGATGCCGATGCGCGGGGTGTCCGCCCGCCCGGCAAAGTGCTGCGCCAGTCCCGACCAACTGCCGTACGCCACTTCATGACCGCCACCGAGCACCACCGGCAGGTGGCCGTCGTCGAGCAGCCGGCACACACCGTCGGCCAAACGTTGCTGCGCGGCCTCCAGATCAGCGTCATCACAGACCACGTCACCGGCATCGTAAGCCGGCCCCTGGCGATGCCAGGCCAGATTGGCCAGCGCCTTGCGCATCGCCAGCGGCCCGGCCGCTGCACCGGTACGGCCGTGGTTGCGGCGCACACCTTCGTCACAGGCAAAACCCAGCAGCGCCAGACCAGGGACCGCGCTCGCAGCCCAGGGCTGGATGCGCTGGTGCCAGCGTGCGCTGTCCTGCTCCGGATCGACGCGCCCGCTCCAGGCGTCCAGGCTCTGACGATCAGCGAACATAAGTAACGACTCCTGCAAAAACGCGCTGGCGCAGACGGCCAGCCTGGATGGCATAGGCAAGTTCGGCCGGGTGACGGACATCCCACAGGCACAAGTCGGCCGGTGCGCCCACGGCGATCCGACCCAGCTCCTTGTGGCCCAGCGCATAGGCCGCATGGGCGGTCATGCCGGCCAGGGCTTCGGTGGGGGTCAGGCGGAAAAACGTGCAGGCCAGATTGGCCATCAGGGTCGGCAGGCAGATCGGCGAGGTGCCGGGGTTGGCATCGCTGGCCAGGGCCATAGGGATGCCGTACTGGCGCAACAGGGCAATCGGCGGCTGCTGGGTCTCGCGCAGTACATGGAAGGCACCCGGCAGCAGCACCGCAGCGGTGCCGGACTCGGCCATGGCACGTACGCCGGCCTCGTCGAGGTATTCGATATGGTCCACCGACAGGGCGCCATAGCGTGCGGCCAGCGCGCTGCCACCCAGGTTCGACAACTGCTCGGCATGCGCCTTGATCGCCAGGCCATGGGCGATGGCCGCCTGGAATACTCGCTCACATTGCGCCGGGGAAAAGGCGATACCTTCGCAGAACACATCGACGGCATCGGCCAGCCCCTGTTGCGCAGCGGCCGGGATCATCTGCTGGCAGACCAGATCAATGTAGCCGTCACTGTTGCCGGCATATTCGGGCGGCAAGGCATGGGCGCCGAGCAAGGTGGTGACGACCCGGACCGGTCGCAGCGTACCCAGGCGGCGCGCCACACGCAGCATCTTCAGTTCGTCTTCAAGGGTCAGGCCGTAGCCGGACTTGATCTCGACGGTGGTCACACCATCGGCCAGCAAGGCGTCCAGACGCGGCAGGCTGGCCGCGATCAGCTCATCTTCCGTGGCAGCGCGGGTGGCACGCACGGTGCTGAGAATCCCGCCACCGGCGCGGGCGATCTGCTCGTAACTGACGCCCTGCAAACGCTGCTCGAACTCCACTGCGCGATCACCGGCATACACCAGGTGGGTATGGCAGTCGACCAGCCCCGGCGTCATCACGCCGCCCCGCCCTGCTTCTTCGGTGCCGACAGCCAGCACAGGATCAAAGTCCTTCTCTGCCCAGAGCGCCGCAACGCGGCCTTGCTCGACCAGCACGGCCATGGGCTCAGGCAGTTGCTGCTGCCCGTCAAACAGGGTGACCTCGCGCCAGAGCAGGCGCCCGGATGCAGTGGAGAGCATTTGTCATGCCTTTTCTTGTTTAATGTATATACATTTAGCGCTCATCCCGCGAAAAGGTCAACCTCCAGACAAAAGAAAGCCTTATAACTGCCACATCAGGCACAGTTAACGGGCTTATTGTATATACATATCGCTAGGCATGACGCTCAATCTGCCGCTGGTTGCGCTGTTTCGGCTAGAGCGCCACCGCCGGATAGGCCTCCAGCGGCGCCACGATCTGCTCTTGCGCCACCACCAGCGGCAAGTCACGCGAGCCTTCGGCGGTGGCCTTGACCAGCCCGAACAGCGTCGCCGTGGCCAATTCCAGCGCACGCGGCAGCGGCTCGCCGCTGAGCAGGCGCGCCAGCAAGGTCGCCGAGAACACGTCGCCCATGCCGTTGGGCAGTGGATGCAGGGCCAGACGCGGGGTGTTGACCAACCAGGCGCCCTCGCCGTTGACCGCCAGCGTACCGAGCTGATCGGCAGGAATATCCGGCGTGGCCAGGCTGGTGATCACCACCACATCCGGCCCACGGCCGCGCAGTTGCCGCGCGGTGCGCACTGCATCTTCAACACTGACAAGCCGGCTGCCGGTGAGCAGCTCGAACTCGAACTGATTGGGCGTGACAATCGTCGCGTGAGGTATGGCCAGGTTGCGCAGAAAATCCGGAATCGCCGGGTTGACGAACACCCCACGCCCCACGTCGCCCATCACCGGGTCACACAGATAACGCACCGCCGGGTTGTCGCGACGAATCTCGTCGACCGCCTCAAGGATCACTGCACCGATCCCCGCATCGCCCAGATAACCCGACAGCACCGCCGAGACCCTGGACAACACGCCCCGGTCACGCAACCCGGCGAGCACCTCGCGAATGTGCTCGGCATCGAACACCTGACCGCGAAACTGACCGTAACCGGTGTGATTGGAAAACTGCACGGTGTGCACCGGCAAGACTTCGAACCCCAGGCGCTGTAACGGAAATACGGCGGCGTCGTTGCCGACATGGCCGAGAGCGACATGGGACTGGATGGACAAGACGTACGGCGGATGACTGTGGGGCATGGCAGCAAGTGGTCCTATTGTTCAGACGTGCGGTGAGCGCAATCAAGCCATCATACCGGCATGCCTGCCACTGACCACATTCCAGGCAGCAATGCACTGGATAAAAACTCTGTTTTTTGCGCAATCCGAAGAGGCGCATAAAGAAGAGCCACGCGACGCTGGTATCCCAGCCCCCGACCCACCGTGACCTGAAGCCGCCGAGAAGAGGACCGCACCATGCCGTTGCGCGATGAGTTCGATAACCCGCAATTCAAGAAAGGCCTGCAAGTACGCCGCGAAGTGCTCGGCGCTGAATATGTGGATCGCTCGGTCAATGAAGTTGAAGACTTCATGATCCCGATGCAGAAGATCACCACCGAATGGTGTTGGGGCGAGGTCTGGACCCGGCCGGGCCTTGAGCGCAAGACCCGCAGCATGCTCAACCTGGCCATGCTCACCGCCCTGAACCGCCCCAATGAAGTCCGCCTGCATGTGCTGGGCGCGCTGAACAACGGCGTCACCCCGGAGGAAATCCAGGAAATCCTCCTCCAGGCCTGCATCTATTGCGGCGTGCCTGCGGCGCTGGACAGCTTCAAGATCGCCCACGAAGTGGTGAAGAAGTTCCAGGCTGATCAGGCCAGCGAGCCGAAGTAACGGCTATGGCGCCGTTTACGCGCGGCGTCGCTCGCGCAGTGATTCAAGCCTAAGCGTCACACGTTGAAACGCCCCAACAACTGCCCCTGCTGCTGCACCTGCTCGACCATCATCGAGCACTGGCGCACCTGCTCTTCAGTACCGGCCGCCACTTCGTGGCTGAGGTCACGAATGTTGGTGGTGTTGCGGTTGATCTCTTCGGTGGTCGCGCTTTGCTCTTCGGCCGCCGTTGCGATCTGGGTGTTCATGTCGTTGATGCGCACAATCGCCTGACGGATTCGCACCAGCATCTGGTTGGCCGCACCGGCCTGTTCGGCGGTTCTGCTCGCGCTATCGCGGTTTTTTTGCATGCGTGACTCGGCTTGCTGCACGCCAGACTGCAACTGATCGATCATCTGGCGGATTTCCTCGGTCGATTGCTGGGTGCGCGACGCCAGGGTCCGCACCTCATCGGCCACCACGGCAAAACCACGTCCTGACTCACCGGCACGGGCGGCCTCAATCGCCGCGTTGAGCGCCAGCAGGTTGGTCTGCTCGGCGATGCTGGTAATGACCCCCAGAATCGACTCGATGTTGTCGCTGAACCGCGCCAGCTCCAGGATCGCCTGGCCGGTTTCCTCCATTTCGACCGCCAGATGTCGGATCGCCTCGGTTGAACGCTGCACCACGTGTTCGCCGCTTTCCGCTTCCTGGTTTGCCGCCATTGCCGCCTGCGCGGCGGCCTGAGCGTTGTGGGCCACGTCATCGGCGGTCGAGGACATTTCCTGCATCGCAGTGGCCAACTGATCGAGCTCCTGCAACTGACGCTGCAAGCGGCTATCAGCCTGGGTCGCTTCACGAGAGGTCGCTGCGGTGCTCTCGCGCACTTGGCGCGACGAGCCCAGCACCTGACCGATCAAGCCTTGCAGGGTTTCGAGAAACAGGTTGAATTCCCGAGACACACTCGCCACTTCATCGTTGCCATGGGCAGGCAAGCGGCGGGTCAGGTCGCCCTCGCCGCTATTGACCTCTTTGATCGAACGTTGAAGCAGGTCAAGCGGCTTGAGCAGCTGCTTCATGAAGGTACTCAACAGCAGCAGGCTGATGATGACCCCCAGCACGGTGGCGATGATCGCCCACTTGCTCAGGTTGTCGGCCTCGGCCATGACGATCTTTTCATCAAGCACAACCCCGATGTACCAGTCAGCACTGCGCAGGTTGGCCAACGGGGTGAAGGCCACCAGCAGGTCCTTGCCATCAACCTGAACCTCCTGAAGTTTGCCGGTCAACGTCGGCTGCTGGCCGGCAAACAGTTCACTGTAGTTTTTGGCGTTGAGCTCTGTGTTGGGGTGCGAAATGATATTGCCGTTCTTGCTGAGCAAAAACGCGTAGCCCGCCCCGTTGAAGTCCAGGGTGTTGACCGCATCACTGATCGCCTTCAAACGAATATCGCCGCCCATCACGCCCAGGAACTGGCCTTTATCACGCAGCGGCACCACGGCGGAAATCAGGGTTTCATGGGTCGTTGAGTCCACATAGGGATCGCTCAGCACGGCTTTGTCGGCTGCCTTGCCGGTTGCATACCAGGGCCGTGTGCGACCGTCCCAGTCGGCCTTGGGCTTCCAGGATGAAAGGTTGGAAATGGGTTTGCCATCACTTTGCAGCGCGCCGAAGATCATGATGAATTCATCGCTGAGCATCGGGCTGTGGATGACGCGTAATACATGCGCGGGGCTGTAATCGCTGTCGATGTTCTGCGCCACCAGATCGATGAGTTTGAGCTTGGCTCCCAGCCAATTTTCAATCTGCCGGGCCAGCGCACCACTGGACTCGGCAATGCTGGCAGAGACCTGACGGTCCAGTGAACTGCGCACCTGGGTGACCTGAGAAACCGATAACAGACCGGTGGTGAGAAACAATACAGCTGCAGCGGCCATGCTGACTTTATGGACGATTTTCAACGGCACACTCCCTTGACTAGCCGGACAACAAAATCTGTCGCGCAAGGTAATGGCGATTTGAAATCAGCACAATCCACTTACAAACAAACTTAATGCTCACAAACGGTACTTTACACTTTCGTTACATTATGACGCGCAACGAGTAGAGTGCCGTTGAAACGCAGCCAATAGCTGTTGGAACGCTCTGCGTCGCGGGTTACAGCGGCGCATGAGACGTTTGGAGGATGGACGCTGCGCGGCTGAGCCTGATAGTGCCGCGCATTGGCAGGACGAATGATCAGATTTTTGAAACAGGCGCTTGTTGTGACAATTTGTAAAACCCAGGCTGAAAATCTGCTCACAGCGCTCAGTGGCTCAACCGTGCGAACACCTTTGTCAGCCGGATTTGGCCTGTTGCTGCTGGAAGGTGATGACCAGAAACTCTGCCGGATGCACGACTGCGACCTTCACGGATACGTTCAGATAGCCGTTGAGTAAATCGTCGGCGGTCATCGTGCTTCCCAAACCTACATCGACTTGAAATGCATCCGCTGGTGAGGCACCTTGCAACCCGCCCTCCTGCCAGACATGAGTCAGGAAACTGGTGATCATGGATTTCACTGCAGCCCAGGTGTTGGCATCGTTGGGCTGGAAAACATAGGCCCTGACGGCCTGTTTTATCGATTGCTCCAGGAAAATCACCGTGCGCCGTACTGAAATGTAGCGCCAGTCCTGGCTGTTGCCGTCCAGCGTACGCGCCCCCCAGACCAGAATGCCCTGGCCGTTGAAAAAACGGATGGCATTGATCGACTCACCAGACACCGCGTCGATATTCAGATTGGCCTGCTGATCGTCCGTTAAGCAGATCGGCAGGTCGATGGCGCCCACGATCCCGACGTTGGCCGGCGCTTGCCACACTCCGTTGTTGTTATCGTTAACGGTGTAGACACCGGCCATCGCACCACTGGCCGGCAGCAGGTTGGCGCACGCCAGTACCTGAGTGACGATCTGGCTGTAGACCGCACTGGCACTGAGCAATGCGGCTTGCAACTGGCTATTGCTCATCGGGTTGGCCGGCGGATTTTGAATCATCTCCAACAGCTTGGCCGCCGCCGGATTGGGTGCCGAAGGCGGGTTGAGCAGCGCAGCCAACCGGCTGACATCACCACCGAACAGGTTGGTGAAGTCGATATCCGCCTGCTGCATGATGGTAGTGCCGATAAACGGATAGTAGGCCACGCCGTAGCTCAAGCCATTGCTGCCCGTATTATCGCGGAAGGTCTGGATGTCTTGTGTGTACAGAACCGGGTCCGGATTGGCGCCACCAATCACGTCGAAAACACACACTGCCGTGCCCATCTGCTGAGCCTGCAACAGCATCCCTTGCATCAGCGTGCCGTTGTCGGCAACCGACAGCAGTGTGGCTTCAGGGCAGATGTACAGGGTCGGTTCCGGTTCGTTGCGCAACAAGGCCAGACCGCGTTGCAGATCAGTCAGTTGCACATTGGGATTGACCACCGCAGCGGCCGGGGCTGCCAGCGGCTTGTGGCTGGCAGGGCCATAAGTGCCCACAGCCACGATGTAGGCATCGCCGCCACCATTCTGGTAAAACAACTGCACACTGTTGTACAGGTAATAAAGGGTGTTGGGGTCAGGCAACACCGCATAACACTGGCCGTTGAGGGTCAGGGCGTCTGCGGGCGCGGGTTCCGACGACTGCGGCACCAGATAGTACTGCGGGCTGTATTGCCGTGCCGGGTCCGCCGGTGGCGGCGGATTATCAAGCATGAACAACGCCTGAAACTCGGCGAACGAGGAAATTTTCTGCGCCTTGTTATAGAACGACTGGCCTTGATAGTCCGCCCGTGGCGTGTAGCCGATGAACGCCGGCACCGCCGTGGCTACCGGCACCACTGAATTGGGGAAGGCGTTGACTTCATTGATGTACACGCCGGGTGTTGAGTAGCTGGTAGCCATTGCTCGTCCTTGAAAGGTCATGGATGGAGTGGACGTATGGGCGGAGTCGGTCTGTGTAACTGCACATCAACTACAGACTTGCACACCCTTAAACACGATTTGAATGCCTTCGCTGTTTTTGATACTACGACAATATCACTCAGGACGCTGCGAATGGATAACACGCAACAACGCTTGGCCAGTGCCTACCACGAAATACTCAAAGGGCTGCCACAGCACTGGCTTGATCGTAGCCGATCCCACGAAGCGCAATACGCCAAGCTTTCTGGCCTGTTCTTGCCGGGCACCTCGCCTGACTACCAATGCGCACCGCAAAAAATTCTGGTGGTCGGGCGTGAAACCCGCCGCTGGGACGTGCTTAAAGGCGAAGAAACATTCGAGAGCCTGGAAACGTATATCTGCAAAGCGATGGCTACCCAGCAAGACCACCTTGCCAGGTTCATAACCCGCCCCAGAGACCGGGGCGAAAGTTTTTTCAATCTGCTGCGCGATCTGGCCGACCAACATGGTTCTGCAGCTATCGCCTGGGCAAATCTGTTCTGCTTCGCCTGGAACAAGAAGTCTCCGGTGCGCTGGGAGCACTTCAAAAAACTGTTGGCAATTTCAGAGCAGTTGCTTAAAGCCCAAGTAAAGATCCTGCAGCCCGACATCATTATTTTCGCGAACGGCGCCAGCAGTGCAAAGTTTCGCCAAGGCTACTTTCCGCACAAGGGCGAATCGAGTGTATGCAGCGAGCTGGGCGATTTCTGCGAGCAGGGAATCGCGCTTAATCAACTCTGGCGATTCAAGCTACAGCAGCGTATTCAATGCTATCGAATTCAGCATCCAAGCAGCATCAGCACGGCCTCTCGCGCTGCGCGTCGTTTTTTGCTGGAGCAGTTACGCATCAGTACAGAAGGCAGATGAACGCTATCGGGCACCTTCAAGAACGTCAGCGAGGCAGTCAGCGCCAGTCATCCAGACCAGCCCTGCGTGAATGCAGACATGAAGCGGTCAACGACAGAAACCTGCAAAAACGAAAAAGGGCGACTACCTCTCAGTAGTCGCCCTTCTCTTGGTCTGGCTCCACGACCTGGACTCGAACCAGGGACCCAGTGATTAACAGTCACTTGCTCTACCAACTGAGCTATCGCGGAATGGGTGCAATCATACTGCCCTCATTTTCCCTGTCAATACTCATGACAAAAAAAACCAGAAAAATCAGTAGGTTCGCATGCTCACCTGCATCCCAGCGCGCTCAGTGTCGGGCACCATCAAGCTTGGGGTCCACAGTCGCGGGTCAGACCAGTTGCCAAAAATTCGAAAATCCGCACCACAGCTTTGACGGCCACCTGCCGTCACAGCCTGCAAATTAGTGCCTTTGTGCAATCAAGTCAAACAGGTTTGCCGATGTATATTTTTGTTCAATTCAGGCGATGGTGTTTATCAGTTCACGCATCTGGGTTTGATTGACAGCCACATACTTCATGGTTGTAGCAATGTTCTGATGCCCCATGATGTTCTTCACCGTATGAATATTGCGATCAGGATCACGCATCAACTCGGTGGCAATGGTGTGCCGCAATCGGTGCGGGCTTATTCTTTCAGGTGAGTGGCGTGACAAGCGCTTGAAAAAGCTGGATAGCTGATTCATGTCCATGGTTTTTCGGGAGTGCCTGTCAGAAAAAACGTTGACATTAAACAACTGCTGCTCGGGAGTGATGTGCTTTTTGCGTGCATTGAAGATTAGCTGTCGAAGGTAAGGCACCAGATTGTCATGAATAGGGATTTTCCGCTCATGATAGTTTTTTGAAAACTCGGCAGACACCCGCAGCAACCCTTCCTGCAGGTCAATATCGCAGGTTCTTAAATTCAGCAGCTCGTTGGCGCGAATGCCGGTACAAACCAAAACCTCAAATACAGTTCGCCAGAACCACGCCGGGTGAATCTCACTCAGTTGCTGCCACTTGGTCTCCTGCGTGTGCAAGACATCCAGGTATCCCCTGGCAAACTTTATGGTGGATTTTTTCACCGTCTTGTTGGGTCGTTTGAGGCATCGCACCTGCAGGTTTTCGAACGGGTTGTTGATGCCTTCCATCATCCCTGTCTGCAGGCCAAACTGGTAGAGAATCCGTAGCTGGCGCATGTAGGTATTCCAGCTCACAGCCTTCAGGTTGACGTCCAGAACCTCCATGCGCCACTGAAGAATCGCCTCCCTGTCGATTTCGTCCAGCAGACAATCCCCAAACCGTCGAATAAGTGCCCTTGCAGCGACGCCATACGAATCGCACGTGCTCTTTCTCAAGCGTTTTTCGGCAATATAAGCTTTGAGCAAATCTGATATCGAACACATTACAGGTCTTCCCCTTTTTGTGATGACGTCAACAATTCGAGGTAGGGATTGTCGTAGGGCACCGTTGCAAACAGATCCGAAGGCTCTTTGAGTAGATAGCCTTTAAGCGTACGTGCCTTGCGCGGCCCTTTTATTTCACACGTCCATATGTTCAATCCGTCATGCCTCTTTTCGTGCAGCCCGAGCTTTTCAAAAGCACGCTGCACCATTCGCCAATCGCTGACGCCTTCTTTCTTTGCAATAGCTGCCAGATCCACATGCTCCTGGGCATAGCGCTGAAAGAGCTCAGGCGTTACCAGGAAAACCGTACCTGCAACCGTATGAACTTTGGCCCTTGCATCATTGATGACTATTTTATGGTCGATCACCCCTTTTTTGAGCCAGCCCATGAAGGCATGCCCCAGTGTAGATCCACTTGCACCTAATTTAAGCGACTCAGTGGATTTACAGAGTTCTCTTACAGGATTACAGGAATCATCATCGGGATGACTTTGAACCACGTCACAACTATCTGATACATTCGCCCCGTCTGCGCCTTCTGCAGGCGTAGTAAAACTTAGAAGACTGAGTAAAAGTTCGACCTCATCACCGGCTTTATCGTCTTTTAGTTCCGACACCTGCTTTGCAGTGTCTGCTTGCTTGCGATCATGCGTGACGACATTGGTGCCAGGCGCGGCAGCCTTCTCGCCCTCGCCGCCCGGGTGTTTACCCGCGTCCGTTTGTGCGGCCGAATCACACTCGCCTGGCGTAACAGCACCTGAAAATACGGCGGGCCGCTCAGTGTCTGCCCAAATCAATACCGGCGAGAGCTTGATAAACGTCAAGGTCTGCTGCCAGCTCCCGCCAGTCACCGTGGCTTTCCAGATAGCCTTGCCCGACTCGTTGGGCAAAATCAGGCCTTGATCTTGCAGCAGATTAAACAGCGTCGGGTTTGAAGCCGGTATGCCCTCTGTACCTTGCGCGAGCAGGTGAGCCCGCAGTTTGTCAGCGACGGTTTTGCTGACCAGCCAGAGCGCGTCCTGGGTCAGCCAGCCATCTGCGGCACCTGATTCATTCAACTTGAGCTGCTCAGTCACCAGCAAGCGCAGCGCATCGACGAGTTGACGTTGCAAAGAACTGATCGGCGCTCTGGCAGCCCTATCAGGATTTGCACCAAGCTCCTGAGCAACGGATGCGCGATCAGCCTGGACGACCAGTTCGCCAAGAATTCCTGCATGCTCATACTGCCCTGCCAGCAGAAAGATGAACGGCGTCCAGACTTCACGAACCGCACACAACCAATCCAGAACATGGGCTGGCAGGATCTGCATGTAGACCAGCCCGGCTGCCGCACCATGCAGCCGGTACTCACGCTCTGTCCGATAGCGGATACGGTAGTCCGCCGAAATTGCGCCGTGCCATGGATACCAAGGCTGGCCACCTTCCAGAATGACATCCACGTCCACAACGATCTTGCCGAGATCATGCAACAGAGCCGCATACGCAATCGCTGCAGTCCAGACATCCGCCTGCGCGGCCTGCGCTTCAGGTGCTGCGCCCAATGGCAACAGATACGACTGCCGGAGCTTGAGTGCATAGGCAACGATCTCAAGCCCGTGATCAAGCATGCCGCCCGGATAAGCATGGTGATGATTCTGCGATGCAGGAATCTGTTGGACCATCTGCGCGAAACGCTGAATGGGCTCCATGTACAAACGCTGAAACTGCTCACGCGACAAGCAGGTCTTTTGCCAGATGTGCTCCAGAATGCGCCGCCGACGTGGGGTGTCGAGCAGTTCGGAAGCATTCATTGGACGATGCGAACCATCTTGCAGAGGCGCTTCAGCTATCGGAGCAGAGCCTTTTGCTTGTCTCCATTTCAGCGGCCAGATCATTTCATCCTCGAAATCCAGTTTGATGAGCGCCTTTTTCTGTCCAGATACCAGCCCTTTGCAGGTAGGCCTCTTACCCTTGGCTGCCCTTCCCTTGCCCTTTGCCATTTCCTTTTCAGGAGTAGCATTAGGCGGACTGGGTCATAAGCGCTCAAGGTGAAAACTGGTTCAGGTTGATCCTCAAAAACTGCTTGCCAGAGCGTGTGATGAACTGAGCTGGGTCAGTCGAGACAACCTGGTTCAACGGCTACAAATTCCGGCTGTTCAACTGAATTACCCAAGCACCTCAAACCAGTTTTCCACCCTTAGTTCGCAACAGCCCATGCCATGGTCATCACTCCTGACTACATGGACTGAGACATGCGCCTGTTCCTTTGCGAAAAACCCTCACAGGCCAAGGATATCGCCCGGGTCCTTGGTGCCAACGCACGTGGTGACGGCTGCCTGACCGGCAACGGTATCTGCGTGACCTGGTGCATCGGGCATTTGCTCGAAACCGCCCCGCCTCATGCCTATGACCCACGCTACAAGGCCTGGGCGCTGGAGCATCTGCCGATCATTTCGGATGCCTGGAAGGTCGAGGTGAAGACCAAGACCGCCAGTCAGTTCAAGGCGGTCAAGAAGCTGCTGGCTCAGGCCAGTGAGTTGGTGATTGCAACCGATGCTGATCGGGAGGGAGAACTGATCGCACGTGAAATCATGGACTTCTGCGGCTATCACGGTCTTGTACAGCGCCTGTGCCCAACGGGCGTGGGCAAAACCTGGCTCGCCTGCACCCTGGCCCATAAGGCCTGCCGCGATGGCTACAGCGTGCGTTACCTGCGGCTGCCGCGTTTAATGGAAGAGCTCGGCATGGCCCATGGCGACGGTCGCTTCGCGAAACTGATGATGGGGTACGCCAAGACCGACTTGCTGATCCTGGACGACTGGGGTCTGGCACCGTTTACCGCTGCGCAACGGCGCGACATGCTGGAACTGCTGGACGACCGTTACGGGAACCGCTCGACGCTGGTGACCAGCCAGATGCCGGTGGACAAATGGCATGCACTGATCGGCGATCCGACCCTGGGTGACGCGATCCTCGACCGGCTGGTGCACAACGCCTACCGCATCGAACTGAAGGGCGAGTCGATGCGCAAACGCGCAACGAAATTGACGACGGCAGGGACTTCAGACTAACAATGCAACCCTGCGTCGCTGCGCTCCGACTGCCTGGCCGGATGAGCGTGGAATAGGTAGCCGAATGAGTGGCCGGATCGCGTGGAATGCGCATGCTTACTTGAAGGATGTTCTTACACGCCTGCCGACGCAGCGTGCGAGTGAGATTACCGAGCTGTTACCGCACAGGTGGATGCCCGTTTAATCACGCAAGGTGTGTTGGGCAGACGCTTACCAATGACCCTGATGCCAAACCTGCCGTTTACCCAGTGGGCCAATGCCTTCAGCAACGACGCGACCCTGACCGCAGCCATGTTGGACAGGCTACTGCACCATGCTCATATTCTGCCCCTGACAGGTGAGAGCTACCGACTCAAAGACAAACGTAAAGCGGGCGTGATCCGCCAGAACCGTAAACCCGAGTGATCCGGGTGGGTCAGTTTTAAGTCGGCGTTGACACTGTTACGTGAAATCCAAGCGCAAGGTTATGATCACCGATAGCTACGGAGCAAAAAGCGGCCTGACACCGTAACCGGTGTCCGGAATTACTTGACCAGTTCAGACAGGCTTCCTATTTCTCTCTCTTCTACCCAATCACCGTACGCTTTATCACGCGTCCATTTCTCCAAAACCCACACGTATCGAAGGGGCGCGCCCGTATCGGCTTCGAAGGTTTGCGCGGCTTCAGCAGTGAGCATGGAGTAGCACGCCATGGGGCTTGCCCAACCTATGGGGCGACTCGGCTGCCATTCCCAATACCATGAGTTGAACTCTCCCACATGCATTCCTTGCGACATCAGTGATAAGCGTCCTGCAGCCGGCAGTAGCTCTAGATCAGGCATCGACGGTGTGGAAAACGGAACGTATGGAAAGCATTTGACGTAATCGAACTGCAGATATCCCACGCTGGAGCCAATCAGGGGCAGAATCGCTGGCGAGAAGTCCCAGTCGTCGTTCTTCTGCCAGGAGGGCGAGGTCAATGCTCGAAGGCCGTTCTGTTTGGGGGAAAGACGTCCTGCCATCCACCTATGAAATCTCACCCCCGTCTCAGCGTCTGTGACACTGACCGGACTGGACACTCCAAACACGGTGAGCTCGATGTGGCGTAGCTCTGTATCGGTAACTGTCGCGCAGAGGTGCAAAAGCCTGGATTGCTCTTCTCGCTCGATAAATCGTAAGCAGTCCCGAACAGCTATTTCTGATGGAGTTGATTCATCATCAAAGCTGTGATGCAAACCATGAGCCCATTGAGGAGCAGGGCCGGGCTGAAGCTTCAGATAAATGGGATCTGCCGGTAGTGCCTCGCGTGCATATCTAACTGCGAGTTTCTCTGGCATTCCCCATAGCTCGACCGCACAAGCCAGTGTCCGTAAAAACGCTGATCTAGCCAACTGCCCCTGGCCAGCTACAAATTGGCCACCCGTGCTTCGATCTCTCGATAGAAAATAACTCAAAGAGCCATCTGTGATGTCCTTGAAGCGGTCACTCAAGACATCGAACTCATAAGCCCATTGTCGGCTCACCGGGTATCCGGAAATTTCTTCGAGGTGCTCGACTGCATTCTGAAAAACAGGGGGTACAACGGCACCGCTGCTCAACAACTCCTCAGAAGTGCGTACATCCACATGATGAGGAGCTTTTCCCGAATGACATCCACTCCAATCACAAACAATCGCTGGCACTCCTGAGACGAGCGTCACCAAGTACTCCGACGCCAATGAAGGGCGGCTTACAGCTGCTCTGACACGATTCACAAACTCCAGACGTGCTTGGGCAATCAGCAGTACCGACAGTGCCTCCAGGCATTCAGACTCCAGGCGTCGGGTGACGGTCCAATCAACCAGGGCGTCTTCGAAGTCTTTCGCTGTTTCTGGCGCTGCCAATGCCTCCGCTATGGCATGCATAACCACCAGCTTTCCTGTAGGAGCTGGGAGGCCCAAACGCGCCACGCTAATGTCTGCAATTTGCCTAGGAGTCACTTGTCACCCTCTCCCCACCAAGATGGCTGCACCAATGGCTGACATTCAAATTCAGCCGCAGTGGAGTCGATCAGCGTGCTCAGAATTGACAGAGCACGGGCGGTTTGCCCCACCTCCAATAGCAGATACACCAACCTAGCATCGGGAATGGCTCGCTTCTTTTCTGGGTAGTGCGGTATGGGCAATGTAGAAAGCCTAAGAAACTCTTCCCAGCGTTTAGGATACAGAGAGCCCACCAATGCCAAGCGCCGCTGTGACTCCCCATGCCCGTAATAGTACTCGCTCCATCCATATCGATACTGATGGGCACGTACCAGCCAAACGAACGCGACGTTAGGCCCCTGAAGTCTGCGTGAGAGTTCGAATGCTAGATCGAGCAGCTCGGTCCCTCGAAATAGCGAGATAGAGTTTTCTAAAGCACCTTCGAGAGCGCTCAAAAGCTCCACTCCTTTCCCTCTTGCCTCCCAGAAGCTGAACCATTCAACCGTTCGCTTGGATGTGGCAGTGAATGCCCGTGCCTCATCCAACGTTTTTAAGAAGTCAGCCAGTTTTGAAGGCGGGTAATCCTTGAGCTCAGGCATCATAGGCTGATGGCTATCTGAGTCGTCAAAAGCATCGGTCTCTCGACCGACAACAGGAGGGTTGTCACGCGCAGATTGCTCCGGCACGTCCCACAAGCGGACCATTGCGGAGATTCTCTGACTAGCGTCCAGTTGAGTACGAGCTCGCAAGGCAGTGACCGTTTGCTCTCCCGAGGCATAAGCTAGAGCAGCCGATATACCTGGTGCATTGACGTCAGCGTTTCTGGCAAACGCCGCAAAGGTTTGGTCGGCGTAATACCACTGACTGTGAGCAATCCAATGCTGATAGAAATGCACAAAGATGTCTGGCCGCAATCGCAGCAGCAGGTCCGCTAAATCGCTAGGACTAGTACCGGAATCTTCCGTCATCGCATCTATTTGGTTGTAAATAGGAGCAAGCCTGGCAAGTGCATGACTAACAAATCCCGGCTCAGTCGGCGCGACAGTTGTGAGGGCATCCAACAGATGGCGTAGCCCAGGATCTTTGCGCCAACCAAATCCAGTCACGTACTCGTAGCTCCCTTGCAGCAGTTCACGAGCCGTATCTTCGAGTCCATATGCTGTCGCCCAACTACAAAGCTCACAAAGCTCACTAGCTTTTTCGTTGAAGGGGCCAACGGTCTGTCTGATCTGTTTTGCCTGGGTGCGTATTTGGAGCTCTGCCGTATCCTCGCTCAGCAAATGGCACTGACGCATTAAGTAAGCTTCGCGAAGGCGATCAGGGGCAAACAATTTCGACCGCTGACACTCAGCCCAATCTGCTGCCGAGATGTGCTTCACCTCACTCCGAAGCCTACCCAACAGGAAAAGGTCAGCGGTTATCAAAGCTAAAGCCTCTCGCAGAGCGCGAAACTCTGCCCAGGCGTCATGATCGTTTTGGGCGGGTCGATCACCGGCGATGAACCGATAAACGATCGGTACTGGTGGGATGTCACCTCTGGCCAATATTGTTGCAGTGGAGTTAGCGGAAACAATCAATCTATGAAGCAAGGGCAAAAGCCACTCGCGCTTTGCACTCATTACCAACTTTTCGAGTGCCGGCGCCCCCTTCAACTGAAGGCTGCTGGCAACGACTGCAAAAAAGAGTGAATGCAGATGATTCGCTAAGGTTGTCTCACTATTCCCGTCTAGGATCCCAAGCCTATCCAGTGGTATGTATCGAGTGTGCGCATCGTTCGCAGGCTCTCCATACAGCATGGCCCAGCAGGCAGACAACGGGTGTTTGGTGAAACGTTTAAACCCGTCCCAAGAATGCAACGCGGCCTGTGCCCAGCCAGCCACTCGGATGGCTTGTAGCTCCAGCACTCGACGAAGTCTCGCAGGCATTGGAATAGACGCGAATGCCATGATTGGAGTCAGATCTGAGTAGCCGCTAGCTTTATCCAGAAATACCGCAAACCACGCCTCACCGCTTTTATGATTCAGAAAGACTTTTATAAGCTTATCCGGCGCATAGCGGCCAGTCCCCCCAACCACATCCAAATAACCTTTGATTGCGCGCTCGTACTCATGGCTATTCAGGGTTCCAGCATCCAATCGATCTTTTATCTTTTGTCGAATTCGTTCCTGTACGTCAAACGCACGACCGACTTCACCAAGGGACAGGTAGAGATGAGCTAAATCTCCCAGTGCTTGAAGGCTAGATTGATTTACACGAGAGGCCATCAGCAGCGCTGGATAAGGGTCGGACGCTAGCTGAAGCGCCGATTTGAATAGCAGACTCCCATCCTCTATCTGGAACTCCGGACCATTCTGAACTCGATGTTTGAGGGCCCGCTTCCGAAGCGCGAGTTCGTAGTCGCCTGAGACAAATGCGACCTCTTCGGCGTCCTCAAGGATTCGGATAATCTGTTTACTATCGAAAGCCTGGACCAACGCATGCAGCATCCACACTTTGGTTGTTCCAGACAGCAGGCCGGTATGATCGCCTCGCCGGGATTGGTACAGCCATAGCCAACCCCAACGCAGATAGGACGGAGCTTCAGAATCCAACCAACCTTCGACTCGTGGCAGGAGTAACTCTACCCGGCGCTGATGCGAGGGTTGTTGACGAATGAACACATAAAGGCTGCCGTGAAACGCTTTGACACCGACATCGACGGTTGCCAGCAAGTGACCAATTTCAGCCTCTAAATTGACATTCTTCAACTGGAGGCACTGCTCCAAAGCTCCAGAAGGCCAGATGAAATTATCCTCTGCTACGAGATGGAGAGCGTCCTTGGCATCCCAGGAAAGCCGTTGCCACAGCGACGTGTAGTAGGCAAGTGCATCTCCATGGGGAGCTGAATCACTCTGGCGAACTATCTGCGCAGAAAGCACACGATGATCGCGAATCATCTTCATAAAAGTATATGTGAGCACCAACGGGTGCCCTTCGCTTAGCGATAGAAATGCCTCGGCCAACGCCCCCATCGTTTGATCGGGCGTAACGCTTGGAGGGAGTTCAAATGCGTTCGAATCGTAGTGAGCCGCCAGCCAAGCCGTTATCGAGGGCACCTGCATTCTTGGAAGCTCTACCCAACGCTCAGACTCAACGAATTGATGCAGCCTCAGTGGCAATTGTTCGTCACCAACGCGCTGAGTGCCCAGCACGATCGTAACCCCCTGGGGGATTGGAAATAACAGGGAAAACAGCTCATTAAGTGGCGAAATGCGCTCCTCATTCTCTCGCCAAACATGGTCTAGCCCATCGACGATCAATATCAGGCGTGTTCCCTCGCGAGCACAAGCCGCGCCGCAACGGCTTAGCCAAATTTTCAAATTTTCAGGGCGTCTATCAAGGGAAACGGTAACATCAGGGAGCTCTGACTCCATTTGGTATATGAGCGACCGAGCAACGCTTGCCAAACTGAATCGCTCAGAGGTGTCTTGAAGATCGAGAAAATAGTGATGCCGAATCGTAACGACACCCAAAGAGTGGATCTGCTCGCAAAAATGGCTAAGAAACGTGCTTTTACCCTGCCCTGGCGATCCCCAAAGGACACGGCAGTTCCAATCGCCCCTCATGGCTTGCTCGATGAAGTCGGTCGCAAATGCCGGATCTGGAGGCCGATAACCCGCTGGTACTCGGAACTCTTGATCTAAGGGCCGTGGCTGCATTTCAGAAATGGTGCTGCGCAAAATGCCCAGCGTAATCCGACCATCAGGCGCAGGGGCATTTTTAAACATGCTCCACTCGAAGGTCGCTCGGTAAAGGGCTAACCAGCCTTCATGATTTGTATGCTTCGCTTGAAGCTGTGCCGATACCTCGCTGGACAGCGCTTGATGACCCGCGTAGCTATGGTTGAATTCAAACCTGTCGAAAAACACTCGTGCCTTTTCTTCACCACCAGCATGCTGCGTCAACGTCTGGCGCAGAGAGTCGTCAAGCCGCTCCCATAGCACCCTCCCGCCAGAGAGAGAGGACGCAAAATCGGCATCTGGCCTGCGGTTCGTGATGAGCTCAGTTCGTGCTGCTCTGTCAGGGCCGACCCGAAAAAAGGCTTTCGTCCACTTTTCAAGAAGAGAGGTGCCCCTCTTTCCTTTGCGATCCGTCAACCAGTACCATGACAACGCATAATCGGGCTTAAACTCATTGACCGTAAACTTGACTTGGATAAGTTCCATCTGGCCGTCCGAACGCTGGATGACGATATCGTCAAGGCCACGAGCTTCCTCCTCGTCGTCAGCCTCGAACTTAACCCACTCGTACAGAGTAGGGGTGTCCAGCCATTCGCAAAGCGCCTTGATGCCCACCAGATTTTGGAATGCATAACCGCTAGCAGGTATGGCGCTGCGTTTGATAGAGCTATTCATATCGAGCCGACTCCCTGACAAACTCTATCAGCGCGCTGTGGATAAGGAAGGTATGCGCCCGCGAGCTTCAAAAAGGTTGCACGCCATACTCATTCAGCGTCGCCCTCCAAAGCCTGCGGGTGCAGCTTTCTTCTCTTTTGCTTGGGTCGCGTTTCGGCTGGTTTGGAATGCCAGTAAGTCAACCTCAAATATGCTTACCACCGCTTGGTTGTTCCCATGCACATGAGCTATCTGTCGCTCAGGATGAGCTTTGAAAGGCGCTTGGGCAGTCGACCCACCGTACTGACCAGTATTGGTGAGCATCACTGGCTGATACATATGGAACTGGAGAGCCGTTGCCATAGTGTCAAACGTTCCAATGTCCTTGTTGAGCGCTGCAATCACAAATCCATCGGTAATGTCCCGCATGTCAGCCGCAAGTTTAAGGTCCGTAGCGTCATAGCAAATTGCGCCCGTGAGCCTAGCGGTTGGACCTCGTGCGTCGTTGAACTCGACGATCACTTGGTACGGTCGGTGCCCAGCAACACCAGCTTTTTTCTCCCAAGGAATTCCATACTCCTTGCCTTGATAGGCACAAACGAGCTGACGGCCCGCTGCGCTTTCTTGGCGCAGCAGCCACACGCCGCGGTTGATCGGCTTCTTGAGGTAGGGATGATGGATGAAGGTTTGGCCCGCGAATATCACAGCCCCTGTGCTGTCCGAGAGTCGATGTAACAACCACATATCGTCGGGGTGAATGGAGAGTTCTGGAAATACGATGAGGTCCAATTGAGCTTTGTATTGTGCTGAAGATTTTCGGGTAGCGAACCGCGCAGCCGACAATTGCTGCCCGATCAAGCGACACATTGCCGCCAGATGTGCCCTATGCCTGGCACGATAAGATTCAGTCCAATGCAATGGGTCGGACTCTGAAAAATCCTCATCCCTAGGCATCAGGGACTGCACCAATGCGACTCTAAAAGCCCCAAGATTAGTAGCGTCACTGCACTCGATCGGAAGCAGATAGGCAGGAAGGTTGGACTGTTTTCCAAAAAGACGACCTTGCTCCGCCAGCCTTGCCTTGATCAGTACCAACAAGTCAGCAGGAACGGTGACTTCAGGGAAACCAACGACCAAGCTCCTACTGATATCGAGACCAGGCCATTGCAGCAGCCTCATTACCAACTCATTGAGCCATGGTGAAATCGGTGTAGGCTCCTCACCTAATCCTCGGCTGAGTGGCATCAAACCCATGCGACGCTTAAACCAGCTACTGTGGATACCGCGATAGCGATCAAACTGCTCTTCTCGCACAGGGAAGAAGCGCGTGGTGAAATCATTCTCCCCTACGATGGCGGATCGCATGAGACGCCCCAAACGGTACGCCCATGCAAGTTCATCCGAGCACCATGAGGGCGTCTCATTCCAAGGCTGAATTATCTTGCTTGGCTTCTTGAATGACAGCGAGATGGGAGTAGCGGGATCTTGAATCCTACTCCAGTCTTCACATTCGACTGAAATCGATTCTAGGGTTATCCCATCGTTTTCGAGTACCCCAGTAGATGTGGCCCTCAGCAGTTCTGCGGTGAGCTTTAGAAGGGCGTTTTCTTGAACAAAGGGGTTGTCTGGATGAGCCGCTATCACTTGCAGTGACCGCCTGCCGCCGCGCCATTCCTGAATCCGGACCGCATAATCCTGCGACCGGGGAGGAGGGAGATATCGGCTGATGTGTTTCACCCAGCTAACTCTGCCTCTCCCGATCCATGCGGAGTGAAGCTCACCTAGAATCTTGGGCTCAATCATCGCAATGTCATCTATGAGCTTGCAGGCCTCCTTGATGGTGAGTCTCTGTAACCACACTCCTAGCCAGATAACAAACTTGTCGCGCTGGCCGGTGATCCTCAGAACCAATAATCCGGCTGTGAGTGCAGTAGGGAGATCCGTCGTAGGAGGCGCAAGTCGCAAAGCAGCATGAAGAGCGTTGCACGAAATGAGCTCATCCGCTGAAGGCAAGACTGCGGGATACTGCATCACCGCAAGAAAAAGGGCAGCTTGCTGGTGCAAGTACCACGGCAACTGCTGATCAGCAGTAATCTCGAGCGCAGCTTGAAGCAGCTCTTTCCGGTATCCAGCAATATCCGCCGAGGACGGATAACTTTCTGGGCGATGCATGCCCGTCTCAACAGCTCCGGCTCTGAGGATATCGGATAAGATGAATAACGAAACCTCACGTTCAGCAGGATTAGCTTCTGGCTTGAGTTTTAGCTGCAACGCCTGCAGGACAGGTCGCAAAAGCTCTGGGGATGGAAAAATGTCCATGCCGCAACGTAAAACGCTAGCTAACGCAGGATTGCGTGACCAGCACGCAACAAGCTTCCTCGCAATGGTCTCCATCTCATGATCAAGCGCCTCACGCTCACTCACTTCAGTGTGGGCAAGTGCGTCCTCGGCAGGCAACTCCGGATCTGCCATGCTGCGCCGCATCCTTAGAACCTGACGTAGTCGATTGGCTGCAAATCGCTTGACCGTATCGTCCCGAACGTCTGCTCTTGGCAGCGAAATCTTGGCTAGCGCTAAAGGATTTTCATCAACGTCATTTGCATCATCCAACGCATCGGCTAGCCATAGAAGGTGGTCCAGGCTACCTGTCGCCTGTAGCAACGTCGCCGGATCAGGGGCTGTGCTGATTTGACCATTTACACCTCGCATGAATCGGGAAGTGCTTCCTTGGACCGCGAAGTCTTCCCAGGCGATCACTTCGGACTTTTCTTTTTTTACTTCAAGACCGTTAAGCGTCCTCCCAAAGCATCGAACAAGCTGAAGGTTCGCCCAATCACTCAAGTCGTTCGCTAGTGCTTCAAGCGCCAAGCTATTCGCTGTTTCGGTTGGGACCGCGACGACTAGGCGCATGTCGTCCACGTAGCGACAATAGTCGATCAATCGGGCCGTGCTGCCGTTTTCGCTGATAGGAATGCTTCGGCGCTGGGAGCAACCATCGACAATCATCCGGTCAAAGTCATGCATGTAGGCGTTGGCAAAAAAACCGCTCGCCACCAGGCCTTGAGGCAGACCGAGCTTTAAGTCATCGCGATTAACGATGTCGTTCTCGTGCCATTTCCAGCGCAGAATTTTCTCTGCAGCTTGCCAGAACGATTCGGATGCCGAAACCTCATATGGAATCGCGAATCCGGAGGCGTAGCTTTGAAACAGATTTCTCAACCGCGGGACCACTGTTGACTGACTCACGCAGTCATAAAACTTCGCCAGATCTAGCTTCACCACGAAGAGTCGCTCGTCCAACAGCGTCGGAAGCGACTCACGGCACACCTCTGCTGGGCGCTCAAGGAAGCGTTGATAGTCGACAAAAAACTGTGAATAGGTAGTACCGTTCCCCCACCGGAATCTGGCTTGCTGACGGCCGTCGGAGTCATTGAGCCAGTGACAAAATAGCCTATTGCCGTAACTGCATACTCGCTGCCTAGCATGTGCTTTGCTAGCGTAACTAGCAGGGTCGGTGTTGCCTTGTAAGGTCTCAACAGCGTCAGCCACGCAGAGCATCACGGCCGATGCCATGACTTGCTCCCGAATGCCGACATGCGCCAACGGACGTAGATCCGGCTCAAGCTGAACGGACTTGTCTTTTTGCATGACAGACTTGAATTTCCAGCCGCCACCTTCCGCTTTTGAAGGAAATTGCCACTTTCCGTTCTTGGGAGCAGGAACCAAGCGCAAGGGCTTTGCACTACCGTGGTCGCCAGATGTGATCTGCTGCTGCCAGATGCTTAGGGTTTGCGGGAGAAGGAGAGATACCTGCTCCAGCTCTAGAATGTCGGCATACCAGTTATGTCGGCGGACATATGCGTCTGTTTTCTTCCAAGCTTGTGCTAGTACAGCCTCATCAGAAAGCAGGTGAAGCAAGGGCCCTAAACGCTCATAACGATCTGCAACTACACTCACGCGGCTGTCTCCATGACATGGGAATAAATCAAACCTAGGCTTTGTTGCGATTCCGAATTGTCCAAAGTTGTAAAGGGAGAACGATCAACAAGGTGATATCGCGTTTTCTACCTCCAGCCGCTTCGGAGCCCTAGCTAAACGCTGCCAGACAGCGCCTCGAAGTGACGATTGGTTCTGAAAGCAACATTGCGAAATTGGCAATGCTGACCACCGGACTTATAACTGTCGTCGTCACCCCCCCTTCTCGATTTTTCGCGAACTGATGCCTAATGAATAAGGCATTTCACACTACATTTCCGAACGGGTTGACGCGCCAATGCGTGCACCTCAAGCGAACGTGCGAACGGGCATTCGGCAGAAAAACGCTACCCTCACTTCTCGTTACAATTGAGCAACCGATCTGTACCTGTTCTGTTAGCATGATGTCATATAACAATCATTTTGTAGTGGGATGTAGACGATGGGTGCACCGAAACCCCTTCACTGGATGCATATAGCGATCCGCACAGAGGGCTGAGCGGTACCAGCCAATCCTGGCCACTTTTGCGCCACCGGATTCAAACGGACGTGCGAAACCATACTGCCCTGAATAGCCCCATTGATCTAGTCATCTTCTCAGGTGACCTCGCTTTCCAGGGAAGCCAAGGGGAGTTTGGCTACCCAGGCCAAACGCAATCCTCCAAACGACTACAAATTCCGGTAACCGGCCGAATTACCCAACAGCTTCAAACCAGTTTTCCACCCTCCTCTAACATCGGCCCATGCCATCGTTTTCACTCTTGAATACATGGACTGAGACATGCGCCTGTTCCTCTGCGAAAAACCCTCACAGGCCAAGGACATCGCCCGGGTCCTTGGTGCAAACACACGTGGTGAAGGCTGCCTGACCGGCAACGGTATCTGCGTGACCTGGTGCATCGGGCACTTGCTCGAAACTGCCCCGCCTCATGCGTATGACCCACGCTACAAGGCTTGGGCGCTGGACCATCTGCCGATCATTCCGGATGTCTGGAAGGTCGAGGTGAAGGCCAAGACCGCCAGCCAGTTCAAGACGGTCAAAAAGCTGGTCGCTCAGGCCAGTGAGTTGGTGATTGCAACCGATGCTGATCGGGAGGGAGAACTGATCGCACGTGAAATCATGGACTTCTGCGGCTATCACGGTCTTGTACAGCGCCTGTGGCTGTCTGCACTCAACCCTCAGTCCGTCCGCAAAGCCATGGCCGAGCTGAGGCCTGGCGAATCAACCGTGGGCCTCTATCACGCGGCTCTGGCTCGCTCACGCGCGGACTGGCTGATCGGCATGAACCTCAGCCGGCTGTTCACGCTTATGGCGCGACGTGATGGACATGATCAAGTGCTGACCGTTGGACGTGTACAAACGCCGACCCTGAATCTTGTGGTGATCCGCGAGCGGGCAATCACGAGTTTCGTCAAAAAGCCCTTCTGGGAAGTGGAGGTCAATCTGCTTGCTGACGGGCACAGCTTCGTCGGCAAGTGGTTACCTCCCGCTGAGTGTCTTGATGCTGATGGCCGGTGCATCAACCAGCCGATGGCACAGCACGTATCCACTCAGTTAGCCTCAGGCCAGGCCCGTGTGGTTGAGCTGGTCATTGAACGCAAGACCGAACGCCCCGTTCTGCCGTTCGATCTGGCCGCCCTGCAGGAGCAATGTGATCGGCAGTTCGGCATGGCAGTGGACGAGACACTGAACATTGCTCAATCGCTGTACGAGACCCACAAGGCCACCCACTACCCGCGCACCGAGTGCCCTTACCTGCCGGAAAGCATGCTTGAAGAAGTGCCGACCGTGCTCGAGGCACTGGGCAAAAGTGACGCATCCTTGCAGCCCATACTGGCCAGCCTGAATCGACAGCAGATCTCTGCCGCATGGAGTGACAAACATCTGGACGGGCCTCACCACGGCATTATCCCGACCACCGAGCCGGTGGACATCACCAAGATGTCCGAGAAGGAGCTCAAGGTCTACGACCTGATCCGTCGTCGCTACCTGGCGCAGTTTCTTCCCGATCATGAATATGATCGCACCCGGGTCAAACTGGCGACGGGCAGTCAGCACATCGGCGCAACCGGCAAACAAATCGCCGTCATAGGCTGGAAGGCGCTGTTCAAGCCGGAAGTGGATACCGAACTCAAGGATGCCGAATCTGTTACCCAGCCGTTGCCACAGCTTCGTGAAGACCAGATCTGCACAATTACCGGTGCCGGGCTCAAATCACTAATGACCACACCGCCACGTCCTTACACCGAAGGCAGCCTGCTCAAGGCCATGAGGAACATTGCCGAACAGGTTGATGATCCGCGGCTTAAAGCCACGTTGAAGGCCACCACCGGGATTGGCACCCAGGCCACCCGTGCGTCGATCATCAAGGGGCTGCTTGAACGGGGCTACCTGGAAAAGAAACGTCGTGCACTGAGCCCGACGACAGCGGCATTTGCGTTGATTGATGCCATTCCTGAGCTGGTGAAAAACCCGGGTATGACGGCCATCTGGGAGCAGGCATCGGATGAGATCGAGGCCGGCCGCATGAGCCTGGAGAAATTTCTGGCCGGCCAGCATCAGTGGCTGGAGCGGCTGATCCAGCAATGCTCGACCGCTACGCTGGCCCTGCAACAAACACCACCCACACCCTGCCCGGACTGCGGCGCGCCCATGCGTCGGCGCACCGGCAAGAATGGAGCGTTCTTTTCCTGCTCATCCTATCCCGCTTGCAAAGGCAGCCTGAGTATAGAAACCGGCAAGAAGCGCAAGAACAAGCCTACTGACAAGTCGCACAATACGGATGGCAATCGCTGACAGTGAATCTGTCTTACCGGATTACGGGGCTTATGGAACAATGCCCGGGCTTGGATCAAACCCGCTGACTACTGGCGGTCATCAGTAGATGTGGAGCTGCTCCACTCCCAGGCACGACTCACCTCGACATGCGTGCCGACTCTGCCAACGTCCTGTACCCAGGGCATGTTGCCGTCACAATCACCCTGCTGCGGGTGCACGGACGAATCGAGTCAGAGGTTTACTTTACCCAGGGCCAGCTGACTTTCGGTGGCCCCTACTACTTACCCCATCGGTAACGACGAAGAGTGCCCTGAACGCCCTGGCCAGGGTGCTGAGGACACTCTTTCAGGAGCCAGTATTCAATGCCGGTGCCCACCGGTGATCAAAGGGATCCTTTTGTGCGCGGATGCGTGCCAGCAGATACCGATCCCCGCCACGATACGGATCGGGTGAAAACAGCCATGACAGGTCTACGCCAAGGGGCCGTCAGTGCCTGGTTTCATGGGTGGTTTGAACATCTCTCCAGCCGGGGCCAAGACTTCGGCACCTTTCTCCCTTGCGGCTGATACCCAGCAAAGCCCTCTGAAAGAATTCCTGATCATGTTGAACCGACCCGGTCGGTCCATGCCCAGGTAGCCAGGGTCTTCAAGGCTACGGTGTGCACGCACACTGACCCGCCCCAAAGATCGCACCAGCATTCCGATAACGCGATCGTCCGGCAAATTTGCCAGGAGAATGCTTGCTCACTTCAACCATGCGGGGATCAACGCCCCATCGGGACGTGGCTCCTTGCAAATACTGCAGGAGGCTCCATGCCCACAACCACACTCATGCATGACATTGGATACACCGCAGGCCTGGCCTGTCGCTGGCTTCGAGACAATCAGGTGCTATCCATCACCGCTGCCTGGCAAGCCTGGCGGCTACGCAGGTTCGACAAGCTCTGCGAGACCCCGGCCATGGTGCGTAAAGGCATCAACCTCGACCTCTGGTATGGCAATAACATCAGACCCGCTCGCCCCCCCCAACCAGACCAGCAGGCTTCCAGAAGCTCGCTGGATCAGTTTATCTGACACTACCCACACCTACCTGGCCGCTTATGCGGTGCCACTTGATCAACAAACCCTACCGGGAAGAAACCTTCCCTATGGGCAGGTGCTTTCCGGCTTAAATGCTCACGGAGAATCACCATGACTCAGACAACTACCCCTACTTATTTCGATCTGCACACCAGCGGCATTGGCTACCTGAACAGAATCCGCGAGGTCGAGGTTCGCAAGGGCGCGCCCTTCATGGCCGTAACCGTTGCAGCCTTGCATGGCTCATCCGAGCAAGCCGAATACACCTATATTGACTGCAAAGTCGCAGGCGGTGAAGCAGAAAACCTGGTACGCCGCTGCCAGCAAGCAGAAGCCGCCAACCGCAAGGTGCTGGTCGGTTTCCGGATTGGCGATATTCGTGTGGAAACCTTCACCTATGAGCGCGGAGCCAAAAAAGGCCAGACCGGTGCCAGCCTCAAAGGCCGGTTACTGTTCATCTCCTGGATCAAGATCAATGGGGAATATGCTTACCAGGCTCCGCAAAAAGAGTCAGGCCAATCGGCACATGCCAATCCGCATCAGGACTCAAACGCTGAAGCGGCCACTTACCATGAAACCCAGCAACACTATGCTGCAGAACCCACCTACGCGGCGCCCAGACCTGCCTACAACCAGGTGCAGCCCCCACAGGCCAGCCGTCCGATGGCGACACGTACGGCTGATTATTTCTGAACACCCTTGCTGACCAAACTCAATGCCCTGTCTGACAGGGCATTTTCTTCTCACCTGTCTAAAACCGGGTGCACATTTTCAGAAGCGTCTGATTGACGCTCCCACACCGCTCAGCCAATCATCGCTGCAGGTACCGCTGTCGCGCACAGCACCCTGCCCAGGTAACCCGGATCTTCAAGGTTACGGTGCGGTTCGCCGCATTGATTCGCCCGGTTCGCCTCACATCCGATTCACGCGAACAACGTCGAGCCAGCTCGACGTCCGGATGCCTGTTTGACCTACCCTGACGGGACACACCTGTCAGGGGTGTCTCCGTCCTGCACATGGAGATGCCATGAAAATATCACTGACACTTTACGATGCACTGATTGCCGCGAATGTGCCCGCCGACAAGGCAAAAGCGGTCGTCGATGCCTGGGAGACGGATGTGGAAAAGCTGGCAACCAAGTCTGACCTGCAACAGGCCGAAACCCGGCTTGGAGCCTCACTGTCAGAGCTGCGCTCTGAAATGAAGGTGATGCGCTGGCAACTCGGTGCCATCTTCGTCTGCGTGGTCATGCCTCTTTTGAAAATGGGCTTCGACCTACTGAGCCGCACCACTTCCTGACCAGGACTGGCAAAGCTCGACACTCTGCCTGACCACTTTTCTGTAAACCTACAACCAACCCATACGGGGAAACACGCCCCCGTCCGGGCGCGGTGTCTTCTCGTGTTCACGATATGAGGACATCCCTATGCCCAACAGACTCACCGCGGAAAAAATAGCGTACCTGAAGCTGCCCATTACCATCAGCGAAGCCGCCTGGCTGCAGGCGATTTACATCAATGACTTCCTCTATCTGGAGGTCAACAAACGCTTGAACTTCCTGCTGGAATCAACCTATCGCGAGATCCTGAACCAGACGGCAAGTTTCTCCGCTCGCCATATCGACTATGGCCTGTATCGATTCGAGCCTCACGGCAAACGTGATGAGCATGTCTGGCTGAGCCTGCGCCTGCATATCGTCTATACCGATGAGACTCCGGTGCAGCTGCGCGTCACCTTGCCGGATGAAAGCCTGCCGGCCTGAACAGCCCCTACCCCATCACACTGACTCATTTCCCATCAGGGGCGCTCTTGCCCTCAGGGCATGAGCGCTCCGTTTCAGACTGGAGTTGCATCATGTCCGAACTCTACACATTGCAAGACTGCAACACGGGCCGTCAGGCCTCACAACGCTATGCACTGGCATCAGCGGATCAGATTCTGGCAGCCGCACGCCATGCCATCGATATCAAGATGCAACGCGGGGCATCGTTCGCCTCTCCTCAACCGGTCAAAGACTATCTGGTCATGAAACTGGCGGGCCTTGAACACGAGGTTTTCGCAGTGCTGTTTCTGGACTCGAAAAACCAATTGATCAATTATGCAGAATTGTTCAGAGGCTCGATCAACAGCGCCTATATCCACCCACGCGAGGTGCTTAAAGAGGCGCTGCAGCACAACGCAGCCGGCGTGATCATTGCGCACAATCACCCAAGCGGTAATCCGCAACCGAGTACGCTGGACATCGACATAACCCAAAAGCTCAAGACGACCCTCGATCTGGTGGAAATCGCAGTACTGGATCACATCATCGTGGCAGGGCAGCAAACCGTATCGTTCGTTGAATGCGGTCTGCTGTAATCATCAAGGGGGCTCCAGCCCCCTTTTTCATTTCTATGGCCTGCTGAGCACCGTGTGCCTGACCGCCTCGATGTTCTCAAGCCAAGCGGCCGTTCGCGGACAGCGCCAGGCTACGAGCCTGTGCATCCGTTCGTAGTCGGCCAACAGGTTGCGGGCGAAGATCGGCTCGTGGTGAGCGATCCGGTTACGGATGCTGCGTACGCTTTCCAGTTCGTTGTAGAGCGTTTCTCTGCATTGCGTGACTGACATGCCTTGAGGCAGACCGGGAAACATCCGATGGATTTGACTGGCCCATACCCGGCTCTCAAAACGATGTGCGAACAGACGAATCCAGAAGGCAAACTTCAACTCCGCAACCACGGTACTGGTTCGGCCTGGCGTAGCCTTGCTCCGGGCAGCACATAGCTCATTCTTCAAACTGAAACCCGAGGTACTGCCGGGAAGGCTGCGCTCGAACCCCGCAGCCCATGGCCAAGCGTTGCCATACACGGCAGACAGAGCATCGGAAACGGCATTGCGTACCACAACTTCACAGACTTGCTGCGCCAGCATCAATGCACCTGAAACCTGGGCATTCCAGACATACAACCGGATGGCCTGCTCGGTGCTGCGCGCCTTGGGCATTCCGAGATAAGTGCTGAGCCGGTCTCTGGACAGAGCCAGCTCGACGGCTTTGGCATCATCGACACTCATGAGCAACTGGCGACTCCTTGACCTGGCCGGTGACTGAGCAATAGAATTGCCTCGATTGCTCTGGGAATTTGCTGGCTTCGGCCTCCCCCCGGGGACACATGTAAGGCCCATCATTAGATGGGCCTTTTTCATTTCCGGTCAGGTGAACCCTGTCGAGAGGCGGCCCCGATCATAGCCAGCCTCAACCTGCCGCTGTCTCTATCCGCCAATCTTTAGACGATCCCTACAACAGTCTCAGGCGCGTCCTACACATCATCTTGCAGAGCCTGTAAAAGGCTCACCCCCCAGACCTGTTTTCCAGCGGTTTCATCGTCCCGACTTTGCCAAGGTTTCCCCACATCCCTGTGGAGAATCTGCGCATGCCCTCGATCACCGCACCACTCGCGGCAAACCGCCCGGTAGCCTCATTAGCCGTCTGCCTGCTGCTGGCCGGCTGCAACACGACACCTCAAGAACCGGCAAAGCCCGTTGCCTACCCTTCAGCCTCAATACACAACCAAGGACTGCGGCCTTACTTCATCCGCTCTGACCGATACACCCTGGCGAGCACTGCGCCAAGATCCGACCAACAGGATCTGCTGCGCCAGATCGTGGATATCCGCATACCCGATCACCT
This sequence comes from Pseudomonas sp. LJDD11, assembly GCF_024584215.1. Classification (NCBI taxonomy): domain Bacteria; kingdom Pseudomonadati; phylum Pseudomonadota; class Gammaproteobacteria; order Pseudomonadales; family Pseudomonadaceae; genus Pseudomonas; species Pseudomonas sp. LJDD11. The sequence goes on along the minus strand of NZ_JANJFL010000001.1, from coordinate 473,457 downwards.
GGCGCCCACGGTCCAGGACGCGCTGACCTATACCTTGCGCCGCTCCGGTTATCAGTTGTGCCCGGCGGCGGACGCAACGGCCAGGTTGTTTGCCTTGCCTCTGCCTGCCGCACATTACCGACTGGGGCCGATCCCGTTACGCGAAGCGCTGAAACTGCTTGCCGGCAAGGCCTGGCAACTGGACGTGGATGAGCTGGATCGGCAAGTGTGCTTCAGCGTGCGGCCAGAGCATCAAGCGGCTGCGGCAGGTGCCCAGCAATGAAATTCAAACCGGGAATTTCCACTCTCCACGTTGCCATTCTGTTCATCCTCAGTTGCTCGATGGTCGTGCTGGCTGTGAAGCTCAGGACGCTGAGCACTGGTTCGGAATCGGCCCCGACGCTTGCCAGTTTCGAAACGTTGGCGGACCAGCAAGGTGAACTGCGCACTGAGCTGGAAAAACTGATCAGCTCCAATCTGATCACTCTGTCCCGCTACCAGGCCGATCAAACAGAGCTGCGCCAGAAAATCGAAACCCTGGCCAACCAATCCGCCACCGAACAAGCCCGTCTGCAACTGGAGCAAGAACTGGTTGCTTTGGCGGCTGAGGCAGAACAGATCAAGGGCCAGATCGCCCAGTTGCAGAAAGTCCTTGAAGCGCGCCAGGCCCAGCCGCCCCACCCCGTCGTGCGCAAACCAGTCGCCAGACAGGCGCAGCCCGTCAAACCGCCGTTTGCCGTGATTGGCTTCGAACTGCGCGGTTCCGAAGCCTTCCTTGCTGTGGCAGCCCATCACAACAGCTCACTCAATGAGGTTGTGCTGCTGCGCCAGGGTGATGCCCGCGAAGGCTGGCAACTGACAGCGCTTGAAGCGGGCAAGGCGCATTTCATCCAACCCGACGGCATTCGCCAGTCCATAGACATTCGTTGAGGCCCCCATGCGAATCCTCTTTTTCTGCCAACTGACCCTGATTGCCCTGCTCCCCCACACGGTACATGCCGCACCGGAGACGGCCCTCACGGCAACGGACACGACCGAGGCCCAAACCAGCCAAGTCAAACAGTCCAGCCTTGAAAGCGCCGCTCGTTGGGGGCTGGATGAAACCGAATGGGCACGCTTCAAGGATCTGATGCAAGGCCCGCTGGGCCTGCAGTCGCCGCATCTGGACCCACTTTCGGCGCTGGGCATCGAGGCCAGAGACGACGCGGAACGTACCCGCTATGCCGAGCTGCAGGTGCAAATGGAAACCGCCAGAGTCACCAAGCTGCTGGCCTACCAGAACGCCTATGACCAAGCCTACAAACGGCTGTACCCGGACATTCTGCCGGTCAATCTGATTGGCACCGCCGCACAGGTTTCTCCGGTCACTGCCAACAACCGGGCAGCCGTGTTCGTGACCCTGGACTGCAAGGCCTGCGATGAACTGATCAAACGCATGCAAGGCACCCATCAACCTTTCGACATCTACCTGATCGACAGCCACGGAAACGATGATCGGATCCGTACCTGGGCACGCAAGTCAGCCATCGACCCGGTGAAAGTCCGTAGCCGGCAAATCACCTTGAACCATGATCAAGGCCGCTGGGTAAGGCTGGACGGTCAGGGCGACTTCCCTGCCGTGCTGCGCCAGCACAACGGCAAATGGGTGCGTCAATGACGGCGCAAGCTCTGGCATTGCTCCTGGCCTTGCTGACTACGCCAGGCCGGGCGCAAGAAATCCCGCCCCCGGCCTATCACGTTGCGGCATATGCCGCCTCCGTCCCTTCGGATGTGCTCTACGCCCTGGCCGTGCAGGAGAGCGGCACCGCCCTGCGCGGCAGGCTGATCCCGTGGCCCTGGACATTGAACGTGGCCACTGTCGCCTACCGCTACCCCACCCGCGCAGCGGCCTGCAGTGCCCTGCAGCAGGCCATCGCCGAGGTGGGAGCCAAACGGGTCGATGCCGGGCTGGGACAACTCAACATCGGCTGGCAGCAGCAGCGGCTCGCACACCCCTGCGATGCGCTGGATCCCTACCTGAACCTGTCCATCGCCGCGCAAATTCTCGCTGAGCACAAACCCAAATCCGCCAACTGGATCGAGGCCGCCGGCCGCTATCACCGACCTGCCGGTGGCCGGCCTGCCCAGCGTTACCGGGAAAGCTTTGCCCGCCATCTGAAACGCATCAGGGGCACCCGCTATGCCCAGGGAGATCTGTAAGTGAGAGCCCTCATGACTGTACTGACACTGAGCATCACCCTCAGCGCACACGCCGAACTGATCGTGGTCGAGGACCTGGGCGGCGTCTCTGCCCAGCCTTACTACCATGCATTGAACCTGCTGCCCGGCAAAGCCCAATCACCCTTGGCCAGCTTGCCGCCAATCCCGATAAAGCCTTACGGTGAAGCAGACATGCTGCCGGTGAGGTCGCCCAGGCTCACACCCGGCCCGGTGACCAGCCGCACTCTGCAAGCCCCAGGCCTGCAGCCACTATTCCTGATTGGCGACGACCCGCTGTCGCGAACCTGGCTTGTCCAGCGCACCGATGTACTCCGGCAATTGAATGCTGTCGGGCTGGTGGTCAATGTCGAACAACAGGCGGCCTTGCAAGCACTGCGTCAGTTAGCCGATGGTTTGCACCTGGCACCCGTCTCCGGCGACCAACTGGCCGAGATGATCGGGCTGGAGCATTACCCGGTACTGATCACTGCCACAGGGCTGGAGCAGTAAATGGCTCAGGATCACGTCATCGAAGCCCTGCTTCGTCCGCCCGTGGAGTTGTACACCGTGTGCGTCTGCGCAATCGGCGCCTGGCTGGCGGTCTTCGCGCCGTGGGCACTGGCCCTGTCGCCGCTGTTCGGCCTGGCTGCCGCACTGTTCTTTCTGGGCTTTGGTTGGGTACGGCTGCGCCAGGCCATGCGTGTCATCCGGTATCGGCGCAACATCCGCCGCCTGCCGCGCTATGTGATGACCAGCAAGAACGTGCCCGTCAGCAACCAGAGGCTGTTCATTGGCCAAGGGTTTCGCTGGGAGCAACGCCACACCCAGCGCCTGATGCAGACCTATCGCCCGGAGTTTCGCTGCTATGTCGAACCTACCCCGTGGTTCCAGGCTGCCAGGCGTCTGGAGCAGCGCCTGGAACATGCACCGGCCACGCTCAAGCTGCTCAGCAAAGCAACGGCCTGGGACAGCTCGCTAAATCCGGTACGCCCGCTACCACCCGTGGGTGGCGCACCACGCATCCATGGCGTGGAACCCGACGAAGTGGAAGTCTCACTGCCACTGGGTGAACGGGTTGGCCACAGCCTGATCCTCGGCACCACACGGGTCGGCAAGACCCGCTTGGCCGAGCTGTTCATTACTCAGGACATACGACGGGTGAAGTGCATCAATGGCGTGAATGAGTTCGAACCGGTGATCGTCTTCGACCCCAAAGGTGACGCCGACCTGCTCAAGCGCATGTACGTCGAAGCCAAGCGTGCCGGCCGCGAGGGTGAGTTCTACATCTTCCACCTGGGCTGGCCCGACATCTCGTCGCGCTACAACGCCGTCGGCCGCTTCGGACGCATCTCGGAAGTCGCCAGCCGGATCTCCGGCCAGCTCTCGGGTGAAGGTAACAGCGCAGCGTTTCGCGAGTTCGCCTGGCGCTTCGTCAACATCATTGCCCGGGCGCTGGTCGAGCTGGGCATCCGCCCGGACTACATGAAGATTCAGACCCACGTCATCAACATTGATGCGCTGTTTATCGAGTACAGCGGTCACTACTTCGCCCGGCACGACAGCAAGGCCTGGGAGGTCATCGTGCAGATCGAGGGCGGGCTCAATGACAAGAACATTCCGTTCAACATGAAGGGCCGCCAGAAGCGCGTCATCGCCATCGACCAGTACCTGTCACAAACCCGGGTCGCCGATCCGGTCATGGACGGGCTGCGCTCGGCGGTACGCTACGACAAAACCTACTTCGACAAGATCGTCGCCTCCCTGCTGCCGCTGCTGGAAAAGCTCACCACCGGCCGCATGGCCGAGCTGATCTCGCCCAACTACAGCGACCTCAACGACCCTCGGCCGATCTTTGACTGGATGCAGATCATCCGCAAACGCGCGATCGTCTACGTGGGGCTGGATGCCTTGTCAGATGCCGAAGTCGCAGCGGCTGTCGGCAACTCGATGTTCTCCGACCTGGTCTCGGTGGCCGGCCACATTTACAAGTTCGGCATCGACGATGGGCTGCCCGGTGCCAACAGCGAACAGAAGATTCCGATCAACCTGCATGCCGACGAATTCAACGAACTGATGGGCGATGAATTCATTCCGATGATCAACAAAGGCGGCGGTGCCGGCATTCAGGTCAGCGCCTACACCCAGACCATCAGCGACATCGAAGCGCGAATCGGCAACCGTGCCAAGGCCGGGCAAGTGGTCGGTAACTTCAACAACCTGTTCATGCTGCGGGTGCGCGAGACCGCCACCGCCGAGTTGCTGACCAAGCAACTACCCAAGGTCGACGTCTACGCCACCACCTTGGTAAGCGGCGCCACTGACAGCTCCGATCCCTCCGGCACTACCGACTTCACCAGCAACACCCAAGACCGGGTCAGCTCCACCAGCGTGCCACTGATCGAACCCGCACACATCGTCAGCCTGCCCAAGGGCCAGGCCTTCGCGCTGATCGAGGGTGGCAACCTCTGGAAAGTTCGCATGCCACTGCCGGCACCCGATCCCGATGAAGTCATGCCCGAAAACCTGCAGGCCCTCGCGCAACAGATGCGCAAGAGCTACATCGACGGCGGCGGCCAATGGTGGACCAGCACCGCCAGCCGCACCCTGCCCGACCAACTGCCTGCCGACCTGCTGGACGAAACGCCACCGGAGACTGACTGACCGCCATGAGCAATAACGCCACGCAAAACGCCCGTACCCAGCAACAACAGGTACGCGAGAAAGGCCCGATCCTGCGCATCCTGTCCGCCCCGTTCGCCTTCATAGGGCTGCTGTTGAGCTCACTGGTCGTCAGCATCCTGATCGAGTGGGTTGGCCTGTACTTCTACTGGCGCGAACAAGGCTGGCACCACGCACGCGACATGCTCAACCACGAACTGCGCTGGATCGCCAAAGGCTACGTACAGAGCCTGCTGATGGATAACCCTGGCCGAGCAGCCAAAGCGCTGATTGACAGCGCATATGGCTGGGCCTTCGAGAAGAGCGGTTTGATCGAATGGATCAACTACTCAGCCGCGCAATCCAGAATCAACGGCAGCCAGGCAGAAGGCATCCACCGCTATCTCGGCATCCTGTATGTGCACGTCGAGGACTTTGGTCTCGCGGCGGTGTACACAGTGCTGACCTTCCTGGCCCGCCTGCTGATCCTCATCTTGAGCCTGCCGCTGTTCCTGATGGCCGCGTTTACCGGCGTCGTAGACGGCCTGGTACGGCGCGACCTGCGCCGCTTCGGTGCCGGGCGGGAGTCAGGGTTTATCTACCATCGCGCGAAGATGATGATCGTGCCGCTGGCAGTGGTGCCTTGGGTTTTGTATCTGGCGTTACCGGTGAGCATCAGCCCGGTGCTGGTATTGATGCCCTGTGCTGCGGCGTTGGGGGTGATGGTTAGCGTTACGGTTGGGAGTTTTAAGAAGTATCTTTAGGGAAGGTCTAATCAACGTCGAGAGAAGCGTGTCTACGTAATGGAAAGCACCAGGAAATGCACTCTGTTGCATGAACGCAGAATTACGACCCAAGTATTTTCTCAGAGCTTTCCTGCCCCCGACCGACATTTACAGGTCTAAAACAGTTAATGAAGGTCTAAAGTAGGCGTCGATATCTGACGCCCTCTTGGCTTGAGGCTGAAAAAATGCTCATTCGATTCGATAATCGAAAATTTCTCGCCGTTAATTCATCGTTTTACCTTCAAAGGAAGCCTTTTCGAGGCGTTTTCCCGCATTAAAGACGCGCCTCTCTCATCGTCAGTAACCGCTTTCGAGCCCCCCAGAAGTTCGAAAGGGTAAAGAGTGTGGCTTGTTGTGCATGTTCTTCGGCAGGCCACGGCATCGCGCTTTCGCGCAACCTAACTGGCGTTCGATTACGCGAAACGAGTCTTCAACCTTGGCGCGTACCTGGGCGTTCGCGTATCCGATCTTGCATCGTACCCGACCGATCACACTCTTCTTTCCGAGCTTCTTGTAACTGCTCGGCCGAGCGGCAATAGACCAGATCATCTGGCGATCCTGATGCTTGGGACGCCTCTCCATGCCGGTGTAACCCGCATCCTCACACACGTAAGTTTCATCGCCATACAGCAACTGATCAACCTGAGTCACGTCCGCAATATTCGCGGCGGTTCCCACAAGTTTGTGCACCAGCCCGGATTCAGCGTCAACGCCGATGTGCGCTTTCATGCCGAAGAAGTACATGTTGCCTTTCTTCGTCTGGTGCATTTCGGGATCACGCTTGCCGTTCTTGTTCTTGGTCGAGCTCGGTGCGTGAATGATGGTCGCATCTACCACCGTACCTTGACGCAACAGCAGTCCACGGTACGACCTGATCCATCTCGATCAGGAAGCGATCCTTGCGGGTTTGCCTGCGCTTGCCGGCGTATTCGGCATCGGCGAAGGTCATCTGCTTCATCAGGCGGCTCGACGGTGGTGGTCAGTCATTTCGCCAAATCTGGAAGTGTTTTTCAGAGGATCCTTAAAGCACTAAAACCATATATTAAAAAATTAGAAAAGCACAGATCAACCACTACGCCCCCCAAACTCCTAGACAAACACTTGATTCTCGGCTCATAAAATAATTAAACTGCGCCACAGCGGTATCGCAGACATTGACTAGGAATACATCATGCAGTCTGAGAACGAAGTTCACTATAGCGCAATTAAAAAAGCATTATCCAACGGAAATGCAGCAGTGATGATAGGCTCCGGCTTCAGCAGAAACGCAGAGAACGGAGATCAATTAGCTACTTGGCCAGACGTGGCAAAGGCACTCTGGAGTGAGCTACATCCCCAGAGTGCCAGTTTGACAGACTTTTCATCGAGCACTGTTACACAGCTGGGGGAGCAGTACGCTCGTGTATTTTCGAAGCCTGCCCTTGAAGACTTACTAAAAAGACTCATCCCTGACGAACGTGTTCGACCAGGTCCCTTACACAATAAATTGCTAGAGCTCAACTGGACCGAAATATTCACAACCAACTATGACACGCTACTCGAAAGAGCTGCCGAAAGCGTAGTCCAGCATGCTCACTATAGCGTCATGTGCCAAGAAGACATCCCACAATCAAAAATATTAAGCCGACGACGAATCGTCAAATTACATGGTTCATTCCCCTCTCAGAGACCATTCATCTTCACTGAAGATGATTATCGAAAGTACCCTGAACACTCAGCGGCCTTTATAAACCTCGTCAGACAATCTTTACTTGAGAATGTTTTCTGTTTGATTGGCTTCTCCGGAGATGATCCGAATTTTTTAAATTGGATAGGATGGGTCAGAGACATGCTAGATAGGCATGCCCTACCAATTTATCTATTCCTCACTACACCGCCAGCCCTAGGGCAGCGCAAAATATTAGAATCAAGACAAATAACCCCTGTTCTACTTCCCCTACCAGAAAACATAGACAGTCGAGATTATAGCGCTAGATACTCAGCCTTACTACAGATTCTATCCAAACCAGAAGTTGACAAGGAATCAGAATGGGCTAATGGGTTCAGCGTTAACTCAGGAGAACAAGATGAAGAAACACTGGAAGGCAAGATAGAGAGTATTGTTAGAAAATTTGAAGTCATCTCTCAAAAGCATAGACAATCTCCAGACTGGATGATTACTCCGGCCTCGGTCAGAAACAAAATAAGCTCAGGCTCAAAAAGAACCATAGAAAAACTATACGACAAAGAGCTGCTCGACAGTCTAGAGAAATCCACCCCTCTACTAGGAACCACACTATTATCGGAATATTCTTGGCTTGAAGAAATACGACTGCAAAGCCTTAACGATGACATAGCCAAAATCGGAATAAATCTTTTAGAACGAACAAAGCACATCTCAGACAATCGGTGGGATCAAGAGAAAACACAAGTTGAGCGACTTGGCGTTTACTCCAAACTTGAGTTTAAAGAAAGATGGCGCACGCTTGGTCTTGCACTACTTCGATGGGCTAGACAAGGACTCCACAAAGCCGACTTCAGATCCGTGGAGCAAGCGCTGAAAAGCACACTACCGAAAGATGTGAGAATCCGAGACGAAATCTCATATGAAACAATCCTTTTCTCCATATACGAAGGAGATAGAGACATCGCAGAAAACCTCACCAGATCTTGGGATATTATATCTTCAGAACATTATATGTGGATTAGAAAAGGTGCTCTTCTTGCCGAAATGGGACAAGCAGAGTCAGGCCTGTCACTTTCGCTCAAAGGACTTGAGCAGTTGAGAGCCAACCAGAAAATACAACCCAGCACAATGCGCTATATATCTCAAGAAGCATGGGGTTGTTTAATTATTGAGCGACTTCAAAAGAAAATTACATGGAGCAATAGCTGGGTCAATAAGAAAAATATAAAAGACAACGCTTCCAACGACCTCGAACAAGCCGAAAGTGCTTCCCGAAGGCTGTCTGACCTTGCAATTAAAGGTTACGATGTGAAACGTGAAATACACCAACTCACTGCCAACTTAAATGCTGAAACTCCAGAGTCATTCAAAGATAAGACGCAAACAGCAAAGTTTGAAGTAGGCACCTACGCAACAACCAACCATCTTGGCTACTCTCGCGATTTTGATGACAAAATAGCGTCAGCTTTCGCTTGGTTGAACGCAGCAGACAAAGCTGGTCTCTCACCTAGAATATCCAACATGACATTTGACTTAAGCTCATATGCACAAGCGGCGTGGTGGATCCAATATAACGACTCCATTAAAAGAGTGCTTTCTGTAATCGGCAGAACCTTGAGCACCGAGTTAACCTCCGAGCGAAATCCAAACAAGCTAAAGCACGAAACAGGATGGCTCTCACGATTTCAAGTTGCTCAAATCGACACAGAGCTTGCACAAGAAATGTGCGAGCGTTCAATGAGCTTTATTGAGCGCCTCATGACAAACCCAACAAGTCATAACGAACCAGAGAGATCTATAAGCTATAATCTTGAGTTACTCTCCCGCTTAGCAATACGAATCAACGATCAGTGCACAGTCAACACTCTCATTAATCGACTAATATCACTCTACCACCTTCCATCAATACCAGGCGACTTTAAATCTTGGGAAATCCTCTCCACCGCGATTGTCCGCTGTTTTGAGTCGCTGGAACTGGAATCCAGAACCGAACTAATCCCCACACTATTACATATACCATTCAAACCAAACGAACAACTAAAGCGTAGAAGACACAGCGGAAGCGAGCTACACAAGTTCAACAACATTTCTGAATACAGCCCTGCACCTAAGAGATCTAAGGCTTTATCCATCAAAATAGACATCATAATAAGAGAGCTCACATCGCTCAACCTATCAAATGTAGAGCATCACGATCAAATTGAAGATCTTATGAAAGCTTTATTCTTTCTTAAATCATGGAAAATCTTAACACCAAGCCATGATAAAAAAATTTCAAAATACTTTAGCTCATTTGAATCTTGGCCTGTAATACCTAACCACCACCCGTGGAGCACATTAAAATGGTTAAACAGCGAATCAGACAAACAAAAATTTGTTCAATGGATCCTACAAAAGAAACTCGGTAGATTTCGTGTCTCACCGTCTACCAATGAAAACTCCACAATTCCGAAATCAAGCCTGCAAAGCAGCGCGGGAAATGGCCTGCTCGAGAACTGGCTTTACTCCCTAGAACTCTGTGACTGGGACAATGAAGATAATGAAACAGGCCTAAACTTGATCAGTACTTGGTTCGATGAAGAATGGGAGGTAATCTCAAGAGACATATCAACACACCCACATATATTGACGAACCTTAGATACAGACTTTCATTGATTGACTCAATATTAGCCAGCATCAAAATAAAGACAGAGGGCTCGGACAGTCTCAAGCGCCATGAAAGCTGGATAAATGTCCTAATTACAGAAGGAAAAAAAATAGGGGCCAACTTTTGGAAAACCCGTATAACCACGGCATTAAAATCCAAAACAGCTACTGAACCAACATCCCTACAGCGAGAAATTATTGAGCACTCTTTGTGCAACGACGACATAGACTCCAGAAGATCGTACTCAGCAATTACCTACTGGGCAAACAATAGCGACCCATCTAAAAACCCTCGCCCCCATTTTATAATCCTCTCACTAACTATTTCTTTAATCACCATCAGAACCATAAATCTTTCTTGGTCACTTATAACGTTAGCCCATATTACGAGAAAGCAACCAAATTGGATAACAGTAGAAGATCTTGAAATTATAAATTCAGGTCTTGAAAAACTAAAAGACGAGCTATCCTACAACAAAAAAACAATTGGATTTAGCATTTCGGACGAAGACATTCCCACCCTGAGATACAACTCATTCCATTTGGCAGCCGCAATCAAAAAGACCTTCCCAGATATCGAACTTGAAGGAGTGCGCTACTGGGAATCACAGAACACCAGCGACCCACTACCAGAAATCAGATATGCACATATACTTTAAAAAGTAACACTGCACATTTCTCACAAACTCTACTTAAAACTGACGGCGATTACTTTATACGACATCAAATGATGTCGCCCTTCAGCATGAGGGGCACGGTTATCTAACCCTGCCCCTGACACCGAAAAACGCCTCTCACCCAGAACCAGTTTTTCGGCTGACTGAGCTCTTTCCAAAACCCACCATGTCCTGCCTTTACCGTCAGGACATCTTCATGTACTACGAGACCCTCAAAAATCCGCAGTCCAGCAACCCGCACTGGCTCCCCATCACCCTGGCCATAGCCATACTCCTCTGCGGCGCAACCACCCAGGCCGACTCTCCCGCCTCAGAGCCCACCAACTTGCATCTGATCCTGCGTCAGCTCGACGCCATCGAGCGTCTGGCGCGCAGCAGCGAAGCTCTGCCCGTACCAGACGATGCCCGCTACACCTTCGACTATCCGCGCCTCATCGCTGAGCTCGATCTCATTCGCCAAGGCATCAAGGCCTACCAGACACCTATCCGCGCTCAGCCCCGTACGCCGCCTGAGCTGACGGGCCATTACACCCGCGTGCAGTCCCCTGCCCCATGAACATGACCCCGGCACAGACCAGCGCCTTTCAAGCCGGCGGCGGTTTTCTGCCGCAGGACAGCACGTTGCTGTTCGTGGGGGCAGCTCTGGTTCTGGCGTTGATCTTCGCCGCCTGGGCGCTGGGCAGTGGCTTTCGCGGCTGGAGCAAGGGTGGGCTGGATTTTGAGCAGCTCGCGCTGCTCGGGCTGAAGTTGATGCTGTTTTTCTCGGTGCTCAGCTACTTCCTGTTGCGCTGATTTTCGATTCGTTCTCGGGCTTTGGAGGCCTTTCATGACTGTACTCAAACTGTCTCATCACCTCACTCGCGCCTGGCTGTTCTGCCTGGCGCTGGTGTCGTCCCTGGCCCGGGCGGGCCTGCCGGATATGGATGCGCCCTCGCGTGGCGAAGGCGCCAACATGATCGAGACCTTTAAGAACTATATCTACGACTATGCCTCGCTGGTGGGGCTGGTGATTGCCGTCGCGGCGTTTTGTGGCGTGGCGTATCACGCGTACGGCACTTACTCGGAAGTACAGACCGGCAAGAAAACCTGGGGCCAGTTCGGCTTGACGGTCACCGTCGGCGGTGTGCTGCTGGTGATCATTATCTGGCTGCTGACCAAGGCCGGCGGAATTCTCTGAGGCGGGTGACGAGCATGACTGATATTTCCGAGGTGCTGCCTGACGGCACCTTGCGTTTCCTGCCCAACCGTCTCAACCGCCAGCCGGTGATCGTGCTGGGTCTGACGGCTGACGAAATGTGGCTGTCGGTGGGTTTATCGCTGCTGGCCGGGATTGCGCTGGGCAGCGGCATTGCCGTACTGACCCAGAGCCTGGCGATGATCCCCACGGTGATCTTCGCCTGCATCGCCCTCGGTCTTGCCCTGGGCGGCAAGCTGTTGCGCCGCCTCAAGCGTGGCCGGCCGCAAACCTGGCTGTATCGACAATTGCAGTGGCACATCAGCCGGCACTGGCCGGTGCTGACCGCCTGGACCGGCGGTGCCGAGCTTATTACCCGCAGTGGCCGCTGGACAACCCGCAGGAGTAACTGCCCATGAGCCGCTTCAAGAATGAGGTCTCGCGCCTTGAGGCGCATGTGAAGTCATTGCGTGTGGTGCTCGGCATGTTGTTCGTGCTGGCCGGCGCGCTGGGTCTGGGCTGGTGGTCGGCCCCGCGGGATCTGACGGTGCATGTGCCGCCAGACCTGCGCTCCGGCAGTACCCGCAAGTGGTGGGAGATCCCTCCCGAAACGGTCTACACCTTCGGCTTCTACATCTTTCAACAGCTCAATCGCTGGCCCACTAACGGCGAGGAAGACTACGCGCGCAACCTGCAGCAGCTTCGTGCTTACCTCACCCCCAAATGCCAGACACTGCTGCAGGCAGAATTCGAACAACGCCGCTTGGGCGGAGAGCTGCGCAAGCGCACCCGTGGCGTTTACGAAATCCCTGAACGCGGCTACGGCGATGACCCTGGGTTTCGGGTCAAGACCTTGGGTCGCGATGCCTGGATCGTCAATCTGGACCTGACCGCCGATGAGTACTTCGGCTCCGAGAAGGTCAAGCGTGCCCTGGTGCGTTATCCCCTGCATGTGGTGCGCCTGGACGTCGACCCTGAACGCAACCCGTTTGGTCTGGCGCTGAACTGCTACAGCGGCAAGCCGCAGCGGATTGCGCCGGCAACGCCGACCCGCAGCATCGCCACTGACCTGGAAACCGATGTCGATGCCGAAGGAGAACAACCATGAAGTCGTTATTGGCCGCGCTGCCTCTGCTCTGCCTGTTGTCCCTGAATGCCAAGGCGCTGGAGATCGTTCAGTGGCAGCGCTTGCCCATTGCCGTCCTGCTGCAGGTCGGCCAGGAGCGTATCATTTTCGTTGATCGCAACGTGCGGGTCGGCATGCCTCGCTCGCTGAAAAACCAGCTGCGTGTGCAGAGCAATAGCGGCGCTCTTTACCTGCGGGCCAACGGCCTGATCGAGCCGACACGCCTGCAACTGCAAGATGTAAGCAACGGTGAAATCATCCTGCTGGATATCGCGGCGACAGAAGTTCCCAGCGACACCCCGGCCCTCGAACCGCTGAAGATCGTCAAGGCCGCGCCTGTTGAACCTGACGCCACTCAACCGGGAGACACTCAAGAGCAAAGGCCCGCGCAAACGCCTGTCCCGGTGGTCCTGACCCGCTACGCCGCACAAAACCTCTACGCGCCTTTACGCACGGTTGAACCTCTGTACGGCGTCACCCAGGCTCGTGTCGACCGGCATCTGAGCCTGCATAGCCTGCTGCCGACCCTACCTGTGCAGGCCTCGGTGCTCGGTGCCTGGCAACTGGACGACTTTCAGGTGACCGCCGTGCGCCTGCAGAACCGCTCGAGCAGCGCACTGCAACTGGATCCACGCCTGCTGCAGGGTGACTTTATCGCCGCCACCTTCCAGCACCGCAGCCTGGATGTTCAGGGCACTGCGGCCGACAGCACGGCGCTGTACCTGATCACCCGTGGTCACGACCTGGCCCAAGCGCTGCTGCCGGCCATGAGCCCGATCGACGCAACGTCCAACCTGCCCAACCCGCGAGAGCGTGCCCATGAAAAGTAATGGCCTGATCAAATGGCTGGTGCTGCCGCTGTTTGCCGTGTTGCTGGTAGTCATGCTGCGCTCCTGCTCCAGCGACTCATCCGAGGGTAACGAGCAAGGCAACGACCGTAACCTGTCGCCGGCCGAACTCAAACGCCTCGGCATTGAGGGCGACACGCCACTGGACACCGTCGCCACCTTGGTGGGCCAGACCAAATCCATGCGTGAAGAGCTCAAATCACTGCTGGCCGACAACGAAGTCCAGAAGGAAGAGAATGAACGCCTGAGACTGCGCGAAAGCGATGTCGACAAACGTATCCGCCAGGCACTGGAGGGTGAAAAGGAGCAGCTCAAAACCGATCGGCAGACGTTTCAGGAAGAAAAGCAAAACACCCTGAACCTGCTGGAACAACTCAAGCAACAGTTCGACACCCGAGCGCTTTCGCAGACACCCGACCTGCCCATCGGCCTGGGCCTGCAACCGGGCGATAACGAGGCTTTCGAGCAGGAAACGCTGATCTGGGTTGACCCGCAGGACGGCACCGCGGTCGACGCGCAAGGCAAGCCCGTGCCGGCCGGCTCGGGCAAACCGGCCGCCGGCTTTAACTTTCCCTCGGCCTTCACCGAGCGAATCGACGCAGGGCAACGCGAACTTAAAGCGGTGTCTGGCGCGATGGGCCGCAACATGAAGACCGACGGCGAAAAACCAGCCGCCAGACCGGTTTACACCTTACCGGAGAACTCGACCCTGATGGGTTCGGTGGCCATGACCGCACTGATCGGTCGGGTGCCGGTCGACGGCACGGTCAATGACCCCTTCCCGTTCAAGATCCTGATCGGCCCTGACAATCTGACCGCCAACGGCATCGACCTGCCCGACGTCGCCGGCGCGGTGATCAGCGGAAGCGCTGCCGGCGACTGGACCTTGTCTTGCGTGCGCGGCCAGGTACAGAGCATGACCTTCGTCTTCACTGACGGCCGGATCCGTACCGTGCCGCAACCACAGCCGGTAACCAATCGCCAAAGCAATAGCGGCCAAAGCGCGTCACAGATGGACAGGATTCAGGGCGGGATCGGCTGGATCAGCGACCCCAATGGCATTCCCTGCATCGCCGGGCTACGGCGTTCCAACGCTCAGCAGTACCTGGGCAGCAAGAGCCTGATCACCGCTGCCGGTGCTGGCGTGGCCAAGCTGCTGGAGGCCGAGCAAACCACCACCACGTCCGCCAACGGCACCTCAGTCACTGCCGGCAGCCCGGGCACATCGGCACTGAGCACCATCCTTTCCGGTGGCGTGAAAGACATCGGCGACTGGGTCAACAAACTCTATGGCCAGGCCTTCGCAGCCATCTATGTGCAACCCGGCGCACACGTTGCCGTGCACCTGGACCGGCAACTGGAAGTGGACTACGAGCCCGACGGGCGCAAAGTGAAATACACCTCAGGAGGCCGCCATGCATCTGCCCTCGACTAAATCCGTCTGCCTGTGGCTGCTTATGGCACTGCTGACAGGCTGCAGCACCGACAAGGATGAACTGATGCCGCCCGGTACAGGAACCATGCTCGATCACTGGAATGGCGCCACGGTTTCAGACAGCAGCTCATCCAGCCGGCTGCTGATGGACGCCCGGCAACAACTGCGCCGCCCGTTGCACGACACCGACACCCAACTGGCGAGCTACACCCGCACCGCCCAGAACGAGATCTACAGCCAGTTCAAACGCCTGCCCAATCCCGACCTGGTTCTATACGTATTTCCTCACCTGACCGGCAAAGACCCCGCGCCGATACCGGGTTACAGCACCGTATTCCCCTTCTACCAACGCGTGCAGTACGCCATGCCCGGCGAACGGATCGAGGACTATTGAATGACCCAGCCTGAACAACCCAACGTCTGGCAACGATACCTGAACAAACTCGCCGAACTCGGCATCGGCCAGCCCGGCCCCCACAGCAAACCGGCCACCAGCGCCGACGAGCACGCGCTGTACGATGCAGCACCCAGCTTCGTCGACCTGCTGCCGTGGGTGGAATACCTGCCCGAATCACAGTGCATGCTGCTGCAGGACGGTGAATCAGTGGCCGCGTTCTTTGAACTGAGCCAGATCGGCACCGAAGGCCGCCAGCCCGAGTGGCTGCGCACAGTGCGCGATACCGTGGAAAACGCCCTGCAGGACAGTTTTGAAGAGCTGGAGAACCAGCCGTGGATCGTGCAGTTCTACGCCCAGGACGAAATCAGTTGGGATCACTATCTCCAGCAACTGGCCAGCTACGTACAGCCTCGCGCCCAAGACTCAGACTTCACCCGCACCTACCAGGAGATGTTCGCCCGCCACCTGCAGGCCATCTCCAAACCCGGCGGCCTGTTCGAAGACAAGACCGTGACCCGCCTGCCCTGGCGCGGGCAATCACGCCGGGTGCGCATGGTTCTGTACCGCCACAGCAAAGGCACTCAAGGCCACAAGGGTCAGAGTGCCGAACAGATGCTCAATCTGGTATGTGATCGCCTGACCGGGGCACTGACCCATGCCGGCGTGCGCACGCAACGCATGGACGGCGGCCAGATCCACGACTGGCTGCTGCGCTGGTTCAACCCGCACCCCGACCTGCTCGGCCCGAGCGCAGAAGACCGCACGCGCTTCTACCAGGCGACCCGCTACCCAGAACCGGCCGACGCCGAGGAGTTCGAACTGGCCAGCGGCACTGACTTTTCCCAACGGCTGTTCTTCAACCAGCCCCGCTCAGACATCGAAAACGGCGTGTGGACGTTCGATAACAAGCCGCATCGCGTCATCACCCTGGACCGCCTGCGCAGCGCACCCGGAACCGGCCACCTGACCGGAGAAACCCAGAAAGGCAGTGACGCCATCAACGCGCTGTTCGACCAGATGCCCGAAGACACCGTGATGTGCCTGACCATGGTCATCACCCCGCAAGACATGCTGGAATCGCACCTCAACCTGTTGGCCAAGAAGTCCGTCGGCGACACCGTGGATTCCGAACAAACCCGCGAGGCGGTACAAGGCGCCCGCGCGCTGATCGGCAGCGCCCACAAGCTGTACCGCACCAGCCTGGCGTTCTACCTGCGTGGCGACGACCTCACGCAACTGGACAGCCGAACCCTGCACCTGACCAACGTGATGCTCAACGCCGGCCTGCAGCCGGTGCGTGACGACCATGAAGTTGCGCCGCTGAACAGCTACCTGCGCTGGCTGCCCTGTGTGTACAACCCCGGCGCGCGCAATGCGGACTGGTACACCCAGTTGATGTTCACCCAGCATGTCGCCAACCTGGCCCCGGTCTGGGGCCGCAGCCAAGGCACCGGCCACCCAGGCATCACCTTCTTCAACCGTGGCGGTGGCCCGATCACCATCGACCCGCTCAACCGCCTCGATCGGCAGATGAACGCCCACCTGTTCCTGTTCGGCCCGACCGGCTCCGGCAAGTCCGCCACCCTCAACAATATCCTCAACCAGGTCACCGCCATCTACCGGCCGCGCCTGTTCATCGTCGAGGCCGGCAACAGCTTTGGCCTGTTCGCCGAGTTCGCCAAACGCCACGGCCTGACCGTCAACCGCGTCAAATTGGCCCCCGGGTCCGGCGTCAGCCTGGCGCCCTTCGCGGACGCCTGCCGGCTGATCGAAACGCCCGGCAAGGTCAAGACCCTGGACACTGACGAGTTGGATGACCCCGATACCGAACCGGGCAACGACGAGGACGAACGCGACGTACTGGGCGAACTGGAGATCACCGCCCGCCTGATGATCACCGGCGGCGAAGAAAAAGAAGACGCCCGCATGACCCGCGCCGATCGCAGCCTGATCCGCCAGTGCATCCTCAACGCGGCCCAAACCTGCGTGACGCAACAGCGCCTTGTCCTGACCGAAGACATTCGCAACGCACTGCGCGACATGGGCCAGGACTCGACCTTGCCGGAGCCAAGACGCACCCGCCTGCTGGAAATGGCCGATGCCATGGACATGTTCTGCCAGGGCGCCGACGGCGACCTGTTCAACCGCGCCGGCAGCCCTTGGCCAGAGGTCGACATCACCATCGTCGACCTGGCCACCTACGCCCGTGAGGGCTACAACGCCCAGTTGTCGATCGCCTACATCTCGCTGATCAACACCGTGAACAACATCGCCGAGCGCGACCAGATGCTCGGCCGGCCGATCATCAATGTCACCGACGAAGGCCACATCATCACCAAAAACCCGCTGCTGTCGCCCTACGTGGTCAAGATCACCAAAATGTGGCGAAAACTCGGCGCCTGGTTCTGGCTCGCCACCCAAAACGTCGACGACCTGCCCAAAGCGGCCGAACCGATGCTGAACATGATCGAATGGTGGATCTGCCTGAACATGCCACCGGACGAAGTCGAGAAGATCGCGCGGTTTCGTGAGCTAAATGAATCGCAGAAAAAGCTGATGCTGTCAGCGCGCAAGGAATCGGGGAAGTTTACCGAGGGTGTGATTTTGTCCAAATCGGTTGAAGTGCTGTTTCGGGCCGTGCCGCCGAGCCTGTATCTGGCGATGGCCATGACTGAGCCAGAGGAAAAGGCCGAGCGGTTCAGAGTGATGAATGAGCTGGGGGTTGGGGAGCTGGATGCGGCGATTGAGATTGCGCGGCGGTTGGATATGGGTAGGGGTATGTAGGTTTCTGCTTGGGGAAAAAAGGGAGCGGAAGCGCAAACATTTTAAACGTGCAAATGGATTTGGTAGACCTACTCATCTAGTGCTGAAAGCGATCTGGATCCATAATGAGAAGACACTGCCGCTCCTTTCTCCAGAAGCGAAGTACATGTTGAAGAATCCAATTCCTGCACTTGAGTTTTATCTATGAATGACGAAGCCCTGATTTCGCACCTTCTAGAAATAGGGGAAGGCACCGTAGTTGACTACAAATACGAATATTCTCTTCGAGGCGCAAACCTGCGTGAAAAAGCTAACATCCTTAAAGATTTCCTCGCCTTCGCAAATACTCGCAAAACTACCCCTGTGTATATTCTTGTCGGAGTTAAAGACGGCACCCGAGAAATAGTAGGCATAGGACCACACGGTGACCAAGGTGATGCGGATATGCAGCAATTCTTGGTCAACAACGTCAATCGACCTATTAGTTTCTCGTACCGAACCGTAAATTACGCTCACAAAACCCTAGGTCTCTACACCATTGAGGCGCAGAACAGACCGTTCCATACCAAAAAAAATTTCGCTGGTTTGCTACCACACCAAGTTTATATCCGCCGCGGCTCTTCTAATGATACGGCTAGCCTAGATGAAATAGCGCGCATGGGCCTCGAAGATCTGGAGCTTAGATCAACCGAACCTCCTAAAATAAGCGTTATTCCAATTGACCTGACGGGCCAGCTAATGGAGTCAATTAATATTGACTATACCCAATACCTATTAGAGCGGAAATCCTATTATCCGAAACTGGGAAAAACTACCTGGTGGGACAAGAATGTGATGGGCGTAACGGAACCAATTAATGAGGACTACGTTTGGGAAAGAGCCCAGTTTATTCGAGAAAAAATGGCTTCCTTCGGCTTCAGGCTTGAGCTTAAGAACTTGTCTTCGGAGTCGGTTCAAGCACTTCGGGTCGAAATCAGTGTCCCTGCAGGTCCGGACGATTTTCGATTTTCAACCCGAGAAGGGCTCCGGTCGAGACCATTGCACAGAGCATGGACTGATTTTCCACACCCGGAGAGTGATATTGAGCCTACAGCAGTGAAAGCCAAATTAGGAAAAAATAAAGACACGCTTTCAGCGGTATTTGATGCAGATATAGTCAGGGCGGGCGAGGTACTTCAGACTGAAGAAATTTTTTTAGTTATGCCGCCCGAAAGCATGACCTGCATACAGATAAAATATCTCGCAGCAGAAATGTCTAGATCAGTATACTTGACGCTTCCAACCTCCATAAAGTCAGCGTATAAATCGTTGACCTTGGAAGTAATGAAAGATAAGAACAACCAACTCAAGGTTGATTGGCCTTACTGATAGACTGTTTAGCGTGTCTAGCCAGCCATGCACGCCATTTAAAATTTCGGCTTCGAAGACCGGACCGATCTTGTCTACGGCATAGGCGTTTGACCACTCGCAGCGCCCCCCTGAAGAGCTTACATGCCCGCGTGCCGGGCTGTTCACGGAAAATGGCACAAAAGCAGAAAGCCCTCCCCCGGTATGATCAATCGCGGGAGGCCTTCAGCCAGTGATCAGTCACCCGGATTATGCTTATGAATAGGCAACGTCGGGTGCTTCTTTTTATTTTCTTCAGTTACACGCCGCCTGCGATCATCTTGGCCATCTTCCCGCTTGGGCTTCGGACCTGGCTTGATATCAGTAAACATAAGTACTCCAATAATAGGTAATGTTGAGAAGCCTTAGAAAGGTAGCACATAGCCATAGATCCGCCTCTTTTCGCTCGAACACGTCATAGCCAGCGTCGAGCCAACCGACAGCGCCACTGAAAAAATACCCTCACCCCCAAAACCAGTTTCCCTACAGCAACCACCCCATCTCCCGCGCTCCACTGTATCCGTCACCCAAACACGGACACAGCCCCATGGCCATCTTGCGCTCCCCACTCACCTTCATCGTATCGATGCTCCTCAGCCTCACGCTTCACGCCGATACGCTCGTCATCACGGACAGCAACCATCCCACCCAACCAACCCCAGACTCAAAAATCATCCTTATCGACCAACCCTCAACTCTGGAGTCCAGCCTCTCAACCAACCTCCCTTCTGACCCACACCAAGCCCAAACCATAGCCCAGCAACGCCTAACCCCTGAGCTAACTGCGAAGATCACCCAAGCCCACCAAGAAGTTGTCACTGCCTGGAGCCTGGGCATCACCAAGATCCCTGCCGTTGTGGTCGATCAGAAATACGTCGTCTACGGCGAACCCGACGTGCAACGCGCGCTGGCTCTGATTGCCAGGCATCGCGAGCAGGTGCCTCAGCCATGAGCCTGCAGAGCCTGCATCACCTTGCAAAGCGTGCCCTACCCCTTCTGCTCTTTGCCTCTGCGCCTGCCTGGGCGCTGACGACGGCGACCATCGTGCCCACAGTGATGTCGCCCACGTGTATGGACTACCGGGTCGTCGGTGTTTGCTACTGGCTGTTCTGCACCAACTTCGGCTGCCAGGTGAAAACTTCGGCCAAGGTCGGGCACTACGTGCCGGATGCGGTGGTGTCGAGCTATTCCGCTACTGGCCAGAACCCGTGGCTGGAGGTGCGCAGCCTCAGCGCGCCGACTGCGGGTGCGCACAGCGGTGGGGCTGGTATCAACAGCGAAGCGCATGAAAACAACATGGCGGTGTTCAAGAACGTCGACGTGATCGGCCATCCGGGCGGTGAGGCGTTCAGCTCGTTTGCCAGCGGCTCGGGCTACGTGTGTGCCGGCGCCGGCAAAGCCTATGTGCCGAGCATGCTCAGCACACTGGATACCTTGGCCTGGCGGCACGGCATTCCCGAGAGCGTGTTCCCCCAGTCGCTGACGCCGGGCCTGCGTGAGGTGGGTAATCGGCTGACCGCGACGATGTGGGGCAGCGTGTATCCGCGCAGCGGTTTCCTGCACCAGGTGGATGACTACAAGGCTTCGGCGGTGACTGCACAGCGTGCCGGGGATGTGGTCACGCGTATGGGTCAGGTTCATGTGTATCAACCGCTATTGGCGATGCGCTCGCCCGGGTATTGGCCGGCCGGTGAGTTGCGCGAAGGCGAGATCCGCACCGGCAAGTGGCAGCAATTGTCGCCGGTTACCAGCCCGAGTTGCTCGGTGTTTCCAGAAGTCATGCCTGGCTTGCGGATGCAGTCCCAGGACGGCGGTTACGCCTGGGCGCTGTGGCGTCCCTACAGCTGTTGCAAACGTGAAGGCCAGACCTTCCTGGGCAGCACTGGCGTTTATTGACCCTATTTCCAGAGGTTTCATATGAGCAGAACACTTTCATTCTGGCGCTGCGCCAGCCTGCTGCTATGCCTGCATGCCGTGCAGGCACAGGCAGACCCTATAAATGTCGAAGCGGCCGGTTCGGTGATCGGCGATGACGTGCTGTACCGCATTGGCGGCGGCAACGCAGTATCGATGGGCACCGTCGGGACCATGCAGAGTCTGGGCGTGGGGGTTGGCTGGAACAGCAACCTGATGTGCGGAAAGATGGACCTGTCGACCACTCTGCAGAACCAGTTGAACGGGGTCACCGACGGCTTCAACAACATCATGAGCAGTGTGATTCAGGGCGCCACTGGTGCTGTGGCTTCGCTGCCGGCGTTGATCATCCAGCGCGCCGACCCGGCCTTGTACAACCTGCTGACCAATGGCGTGCTGCAGGCGCGTCTGGACTTCGATCGGGCCAAGACCAGTTGCCAGGCCATGGCGGCGAAGATGATGGACATTGGTGGCAACCAGACCGGCTGGAGCGCTTTGGCCGGTGGCCAGGCATTGAAGGAAGCGGTCAGCCAGAGCCCGGACGCCATCTCGGCCACCAAGACCGCAGAGGCCGACAAGGGTAATACCGGCGTGCCGTGGATTGGCGGCACTAAAGCCGGAGGCCAAGGCCAGCAGCCGATCAAGGTTATCGGCGAAGTGACCAAGGCCGGCTACAACCTGTTGAGCCAGCGCAGCCCTACCGACAACGCACCGATCAGTACCAGTACCTGCAACGGCGGTATGGTCTGCAGCACCTGGAAAAGCCCCGAAGAAGCCGCTCAGTTCGCCAACCGGGTGTTGGGTGAAGTAGAGCAACAGACCTGCGAAACCTGCACCAAGACCACTTCAACGGCCGGCGTGGGCCTGACACCGCTGATTCAGGAGGAGTACGACGCCAAGCTCAAGCAGCTCAAGGAGTTGATCCAGGGCAGCAAGCCACTCACCGCTGAGAACCTGGCCGAAGCCAGCAGTAATTCGCTGCCTATCACCCGTGCGGTGATCAACGCCCTGCGCGACGAGCCCGATCAGGAATTGCTGGTCCAGCGCCTGGCTTCCGAGGTGGCGGTCTCCAGCGTGCTGGAAAAAGCCCTGCTGTTGCAGCGCACCCTGCTCGCCGGCAACAAGGAACCCAATGTCTCGGCCAACGACCTGGCCACATCGGCGATCAACAGCGAGACCCAGAGCCTGAAGCTGGAGATCGACAACCTCAAAACCGAGGTGGAACTGCGCCGCACCCTGGCGAGCAATTCACCGATGGCAATCATCACGCGCCATAAAGAGCGCAAGGAAAACTCCCGCAGCATCTACGAAGGCGAGACCGAGCTTAATCGCCTGGATGACGCACAGAGTGCCTCCGGGCAGCGAGGTGACCTGTGAGGATCTTCAGTCGCATCAAACGCTCCACCCTCTGGCGAGCCATCGGCCTGTCTATTGGCACTCTAGCCATCGCCACCTTCATCAATCTGTTTGGCATCCACCTGCTGGGCGGCCTGGCGCAGTGGGAACAGTGGCTGCATGAAAGCTACTGGTACTTCTTCGCTTGGCGGGTGCTGCTGTATGCCGCGCTGGTTTGGGGCTGGCTCTGGGCACGGCCGCGGATTCTGCGTCGTGAGGCAACCACCTCTGCGCAACTGCGCCGCGCCGAACTGACCCTGGCCGCCGCCGTGCTGCTGATGGAATTCACCCGTGCCCTCCCGCACCTGAGCTAGGAAGCTGCTATGACACTCTACGCCAATGACTATCTGGAATATTACCTGACCCTGGTGGGCTGGCTGATCCACAACGGCCTGTGGAACGTGATGATGGACGCCGGCCTGTTGGCCCTGCCCTTTGCCGCCATCATCCTGCAGGAATGGCTCAAGGCTCGCGGTGAAGGCGCCGACGAAGGCAACAAGGGCATACTCTCGACCACACGTATCGAGAACCGCATGTTCGTGGCCTCGGCGGTGATCCTGTTCGCCGGCATGCCGATCATGAACCTCAGCCTGAGCACCCTGAAGTTCGACGACACACGGGCGCAGCAATGCCAGGTGCAGATTGCCCAGCCACAAGACACGCGCTGGGGCACGACCTTCACCACCCTCAACGACCAGAGCGCCAAAGTGCCGGTGTGGTGGTTCCTGGTACATGGCCTGTCCAAAGCGGTGACCGGCGCAGCCGTGGCCTCGATCCCCTGCGGTACCGACCTGCGCCAGATGCGCATGGAAGTCAGCACCACGAGGATCAAAAATCCGCTGCTCGCCCAGGAAGTCGCCGACTTCACCAACGACTGCTACGCCTACTCCCGGGCCAGACTGTTCATGAAGCGCCCGCCACTGGACGCGAAACTGATGAACGACATCAACTGGATCGGTTCCAGCTACTTCCACAACCAGACGGGCTACTACGACACCGACTACTCACGCAGCCCACGGGCGCAATGGCCATACGACCCGGTACGCGATGCCGGGCTGGCACAGGTCAAGAACGGCGGTGGCTACCCCACCTGCAACCAGTGGTGGTCGGATGCCAACAAAGGATTACGCGCGCGGCTGCTGGAGCAGATCAAACCTGATCTGACCGAGCGCTTCGTTAGCTGGGCCACGTTCATGAGCCCGCAGGAAGTGGGTGATGCGCTGATTCGGGAGATATCCTCGCCCCGGGCGCAGCGGTTGACTCAGGGGCAGGTGTATACCGATTACGGGGGTCAGGTGGGTGGGTCGATGTTTAATGATATGAGCCGGGCAGCGGGCACGGTCGGTCTTGGGGCGGGATCCTTGGCTTATTTTCCGGGAATGGATGTCGTGCGTCAGGCACTCCCCATGGTGATGGCTCTGCTGAAAATGACCCTGATCATCTGCATTCCACTGGTTTTAATGCTCAGTACTTTCGATCTGAAATCAGTAGTGACGGTCTCGATTATCCAGTTTGCGCTGATCTTCGTGGACTTCTGGTTCCAGCTCGCACGCTGGCTGGACACTACGATTCTCAACGCACTTTATGGCGCAAGCTCACCGCACGGCACCTTGAATCCGCTGCTGGGGATGAACAACACCCAGCAGGACATGTTGCTGAATTACGTGATGGGCGCGATGTTCATCGTCTTGCCCGTATTTTGGGTTGGAGCGTTAAGTTGGGCTGGAATCAGTACAGGCCCGGTACTAGCAGGGTTGATGCAAGGCACAGAAGGCGCTCGATCAGAAGGTAGTAAGGGAGCCGGAGTGATGAAATCAATCAGTGAAAAAGCCATGAAAAAGTAATGTCTTAGTAGCGGATGACGACCATCAAAAATACTCGTCATCCGTTATCGTCGTGTGCCCCACCGTCAATTCGATACGCGCCACAATAATAGCCGAAGCCTTCGTGACCGTACCTCCATCCGTCGTCATTGGTCCTGACCTCAACTACGGGAACATATAGTAACGACGCCCTTACAAACCAAAAAACAACAGCGGCAACAGATACCCAGTAGGAAACATAACAGAAAGCTACCAGACAGGTCAGCCTGATGCCCCAGAGTACGGTTTGACACACTATGACGTTGAGGTTTTTGCGCTTGAGCCACCCATGCAGCTTATTTTCAACCCGAGTATAGACACGCAACAGCCAGCCCAGAACAAACCCCAAGCGCCAGAACCAGGTCCTACCTCTTTTGACCTTGGTCATATTTTATCCCCGCCTAATTGATCCGGTGTCAGGAGACCACAGTCTACTTGGGCTCGCTATCGGCCGATTCTCTATATCAAGCGGGAAACTTCCGAAAATTCCTTTACGTTTTCAACAGCCGTAGCTCATGCAGCCCAGCGAATCCTCTTGCTGCTACTGCACGTCGTTGGTCGCAGCCTCAAGCACATCAGGTACCGCAGGTAAAACCTGCCCTCGATCATGCCGCCCAAAACCGAACTTGAGTCATCAGCAGTCCAACTTTCACGGGACACTCCCTTGAGCTATCATCGGGCGACATGGGCTAACGAAACTATTCAAATCCCCTTTGTAAGACTGCCTGATAAAACTGGAGAAAATGTGGAATACCAGCGAGCTAGACTTCAGTACCAATACACCAAGCTTCGTCCAATTCGCGAAGGCATCTTTCCCCAATTCGGAGGAAACACTGAATTCGAACTATTTTCTTTCTTTGAAATCTGCTACCACCTAAAAGACTGGATTAAAGAAAGCTCAGAATATCCCTCTCTCAGCGATGTTGAAGCCTTTATAAATACCAGCCCAGCGCTCAGAGTCTGCGCCGACATATGTAATACGCTGAAACATGGAAAACTAAGAAAAAGTAGAAGTCAGTCAAAGCTAGGCGTATTCAAGCTTAAGTCTACAACCACAATTTATCCTTATCCAGGAGGAGCATCACAGAGCCTCGATGAGGCAAAAATATTGACAGAGCGTGGCGATGAATGCTGCTTTGCTTTGGCTGAAGAGTGTATGAGTGAGTGGGAGCGCTATTTTCAAGAAAATGCGGTCTTAAACATACCCAACTGATCCTTAACTAACAACCACCCTCATCTTGGCAGATGGCAACTGTTCACAGACGTCTGCTTGCCCCCAAGATCCACTTGAAACCCCGCAACCACCTCCTGATTCCACTGGAATCAAAAAAACGGCGCCCTCCCGCAAGGAAAGGCGCCGCTAAGTCAAGCAACCAAAGCCACCCGCCGCGATACCTCCAACCATTTCAGCTTGCTACCAACCATCACCGCCAACGCCTCAAACGCCGCAAAGATCACCGACTGCCCCAAGATCTCATGAGCCGTGGTGTCAGAAACACCCTGAACCAGCTCAACCGGAATGGTCTTGACCCTTGCATGCTCGGCCACGGTCAGTAGCCGGCTCAGGCCAGGATCGGTCGGGTGCTGAATGAATGGCTCGGTCGAGCGTGCCTTGGCATACCCTCGTCCGATGCATCCGCAGCCAAGCGCTTGCGCGGTGAGTAGCTGACGACGAAAGCCTTTGCCGCTGGCCATGTCGCGCTGCTCCTTGAGTTGCAGGTAGTCGTATGGCTTCCAGCTCTCGTGGTCGGGCGCTACGTTGTCCAGCACTTCGGCCAGGGTCGCTTCCTTGGTGCGCAGTGGCAGCAGGTCTTGCTGCTCAAGTGAGTCGAACACACCCTCTGTGTAGGCCACGACTGCCATCCGTGATCGGTTTTCCAGTGCACCAAAAGTGTTGCCGTCGAGTATGCACTCGAACAGCCGATACCCCAGCGCGCCCAGTACCGAGCGGATGACCATCATGGAGGTGCTGGTCAGGTAGTCAGGGACATTTTCCAGAATGGCCATGGCCGGGTTGCAGTAGCGCACGAAGTCCAGAAAGTCGACGAACAATGCGCCGGCCGTGGGGTGGTCTTCTGTTGCGAGCAGTTTGTTTTTCGCCTTGCCAGACCTCGACGCTCCCGTGCAGGGAATGCCGGCGATGACCAGGTCGCACAGGGGTATGTCGTCGCCACGTCTGATGTCGCGAATGTCCGAACAGATAGCGAATGAGTCCTCCCGCCAGAGCATCGGATTGTTGCGCAGGCTGGCGTCCAGGTACGGTTCTTCGAGCTCGATGCCGATACGTGTGTAGCAGTCGATACCTTGCCTGGCCAGGCCGGAGTGAATCGCCCGGTCCAGTACGCCGCCGCCATGAAACAGACTGCACACCGCCAAGGGCTCGCCAGTCTGCAGTTTGTGTCGCAGTCGGGACAGGCGCTCAGTCACCCGCTCGTCCCGATCGATGGCGGTGACAGCAATACGACCGAGTCGGATCACTATCCGGACTTTTTCAGCGGTGGTGAATAACTGCCGCAGCAGCTCACTACGGATTTCCAGTAGCGGGGTGATGATGCCGTGGCGCTCTCGTTTCGAGACGGTAACCATGCGCGCAGAGTCGGCGCTGCTGTCCAGTGGGACCAGTTCGAGACGGGCGCGTTTTTCGGCGACTTGCAGTGAGTATCGGGCACCGATCTTGATGCCGGCCTTGAGCAGCTTGTGGCCTTCCAGCCAGATGCGCGCAACGCCGCGGGACTCACCTATTTTCGAGGTGATCAACGTAGTGAAGGTTTTCATGGTGCTCTCCAGAACGGGAAGCACCCCCGATGGGAGTAGTTCCCATGGGGTAGAAGTGAGTTCAGATGCAACCATCGACAGGTATTGAGCCGATCGTCCGCGCTGCCGGTTACTGGGCGGACTTTGGGGTGTGGATCGACGCAGGTGACTGCGCTTTAGCCTGAGATCCAGCTACAAGGGTGCTGACAAGGTCAGCCGTTTTGCAGCACCAGGTTGCTCAATGAGTCAGGGGCTGTCAACGGTTGGCGGAGGTGGGATCGTCGGTCATTGAACCAGCGCACGAAGCTGGTCAGTTACGCTTTGCCAGAAAGTCCTCAACTTTGAGTTGGGCTTCAAGGTTCAGTCAGGCCTCTGTGGCTATAACCTGCGCCAGTGCTTCAGCAGCCTCAGCCCGACCCGAGTCAAGCTCCACCAGATCCTTGGCCACCGCCCTCTTCACCTCCAGCATCGCCCAGAGCTGCTGATCAATGGTGTCTTCCAGCATCGGAATTTTCACCACCACCAGCCGCAATTGCCCGTTTCGGTAGGCGCGGTCTTCGGCTTGATCTTGCAGCGCGGGCGTCCACGGCAGGCTGGCAAAGATCACGTAGTTGGCGGCGGTCAGGTTGTTGCCGGTACCGGCGGCCGATGTGGTGCCGATGAATACTCGGGTATCTGCTTCGTTCTGAAATCGGTCGA
This sequence comes from Pseudomonas sp. LJDD11, assembly GCF_024584215.1. NCBI lineage: Bacteria > Pseudomonadati > Pseudomonadota > Gammaproteobacteria > Pseudomonadales > Pseudomonadaceae > Pseudomonas > Pseudomonas sp. LJDD11. The sequence continues at coordinate 445,093 of NZ_JANJFL010000001.1, read as the reverse complement.
TGACTTTCTGCCGCTTGGTAAATGAGTCACTGCCGATCAGGGTCACCGCGTCGATGCCCAGCCGTTGGCATTCATCGCGCAGGGTAAACACGCTATCCTTGAATTCGCAGAAGATGATGACCTTGTCCTCGATGTCCAGCTCCTGGACCATCTGCAGCACGCTGGCCAGCTTGAAGCGCTCCAGCAAGATGCGCAGTTTGCCGATCCGTGCCAGGGCGGATTCGCTGCCGTTGTAGATCGCGTCGTACTGCTCACGCTGTTCGGCACTCATCGCCAGTGACAGGGTTTGCCGTTGCTTGCCTTTGAGCTGGGTCAGGACATCCTTGCGACGGCGCAGCATCCAGTCCGAGAGCTGGGCGCGCAATGCCTGTCTGAATTCGGTACTGCCGGTGAATTGCTTACAGAACGCCTTCAAAGGCATTTGCCCGATCGCATGGCCAGAAAGGCGCAGCAGGGTGTGCAGCTCGATCTCGCGGTTCAACACAGGTGTACCGGTCAGCAGGTAACGGTTCGGGACCTGAGCGGCAATGTCGAAGGCATGGCGGGTCCAGAGCGCGGTGGGCTCCTTGAGCCGATGGGCTTCGTCGATCACCAGCACGGCAAACTGCCCCGCCGTCTGCAGGTACTCGCCCAGCCGCTCGTAGTTGACCAGTACCCATTGTGCCTCGCTGTCGAAGCGCTGCCGGGCGATGCGGGCCTGCGGGTTGACCGCCAGAATCTCCCGCTCCCAGTTGATGATCAGGCTGAGCAAGCAGACCACCATGATCGGGCGACCGGCTGCCTGAACCTCGGCCGCGACCACCGCCTGACGGGTTTTACCCAGACCCATGTCATCAGCGAGCAAAGCGCTGTTGCGCAGCAGCAGATGCCTGACCCCGGCGTGCTGATAGTCATAGAGTGAATACTCCTGCAACGCCTCGGCAATGCGGGCCTCGGTCCACGGGGTACGCTCGATACCCGAGACGCTGGCGAGAAACAGGTCCTTGGCGCCCTCGCCCTCCTCGCGCGCAGGATCGGCCTCCGGAAACTCACCGCCAACCCGAATACCGTCACTGCTGCGAACCGAGCTCAGTGAACCGTCGCTATGCAGTTCCTGAACCGTGTTGAGCACTTCGATCTGCTCATCGGCAAAGCCCAGTTCCTCGATGAGGTTGAGCTTGACCACTTCGGCGCTACTCGCCAGCTTCCAGGCGCGCATCTGCGACAGGTAGATGCCGCCCATGCGTTTGTAAACAGCGACCACGCCCGGATGGTAATCACCGCTGGCCAACACTCCGCCTTCCAGTAACGGCGCCAGACGCAGGTGCATGCCCCATGTGAACGCAGCGGAATCCCGCTGGGCGCGCGCCGCATCGAGTTTGGCGATAAAACTCGCGGCCGTCTCCCGCAGATCGGTCGCTGCCAACGCCTTGAGTTCGGCAAACAGGCTTTCGGGGTCGTGATGGAGGTGATGTTTGGGAATCCGCCAGGCCCGATACAGCGGGTGCTCACTGCGGCGAATGTAAAAGCCCTGGCGGGCCAGCAACACCTTGTTGCCGCCCTCCAGGTAAGTGAGCAGCAGTCCGTAATCGTAACCGTCATACACCGCGGCCTTGAGCAGGCTGGGTGCGGAGCGCTTCAGAAGTGTGCTCATTCACGAGTTACCGCGAACCGGCCGCGCGAGGTGATTCCACTGGAATCACCCCCACGACAGAATGGCCTGATTCCACTGGAATCACCTGCCAACATCCGCTTCATGCTGAAACAGCGGCACGACGCGCATGAAGCCTCGCTTCCCGAAAGCTTCATGCAGGGGGCGATTTTTATGCCAACCTCAGACATCAGGCTCGGCAGCGGCTTGATCAGGCGCACTGAGCATCACGGCGTCGACGCGGTGCGGCAGAATGCCGATGCGCGTGGCCTGAACCTTCATGGCGCAGTTCTCCACACCATCATCGCCCTCCCAGCGATCCATGATCATCTTGCCCTGCACCAATACCCGCAGCCCCTTGGCGTAAAGCCGCGAATAACGCTCGGCGTCTTTGTGCCACAGCTCGACATTGGCCCAGAAGCCGCCCCGGTCTTCGTACTCACCGTTGTCCCGTGGGATCGAGTTGTCGAAGTACACATTGAGCCGCACCAGCCGACGCGGCTCCTTGTTGCCGTTGGCGAACTCCTTGAATTCGGGTTTGCTGCCAATGTTGCCTTCACCCCAGAAATGCGTGGCCATGTCAGGCCTCCTTGTGTGGTTTGCGGTTGATCGAGTGGATTCGTTGGCGGTAGACGCTTTCGGCCTGGCCCATCTTCTCGGCGCAGGCGCTGGCCTGCCGGCCCAGCGTGCTGAGCAGGCTGATCTGCATGTTGAGGGTGATACGCTGCTGCTCCAGGGCGAACAGGTCATCGAGCATGTGAACCGGCGTGCGTGCGTCTTCGAGCAACTGCTCCCAGAGCGCAACGCCCATCTGCCGACGATCGACCCGGGTCCAGCGCAAGAACACGGTGCCGGCACTGGTGGACTGCCGGGTCAGCCGAATCGGCAACAAGGTGAACGGATAACGCTCGGCCTGCCCCAGCACTTCATGGGTCGCCAACTGAATCAGTTGCTCCATGAGTTGCCGGCACGACAGCGCAAAATGGACCAGTTCCCCCTTACCTTTAAAAGGCTTTAAAAGCCCTTTGTGGAAGGCAGCGTGTTGCAGCTCGGCGAAGGCACTCTGTTGCAGCGCGCGGAAGGCAGGCTGTTTTGCTTCAGCACGACCAGGCCGATGTTCTGCACCAGGCGATGACGGATGCACCATGCTCAACCCTCCCCTGCATCCGGGGATTCGTCGAGGTCGGCTGCATCAGCAGGTTCGTCATCCTCTGCCTCAGCTTGCCCAAAAGCATGCCCGCTGCGCGGACGCACGATCGGCGGCGCGAACTCGGCCCGCAGCGTACCGTCGAGAATGTCCTGCGGCAGTTCTCCAAACTTCTCGCGCGCCTCCCGAGCACGGGCATTGTTGGCCGCAAAATCATCACGGCTGGCACCAGAAAACTTATATGGCTGCACCAGCGCAAAAAGACTGCGCAGCACATGTGCACCCTCGTTGAGCCAGCGCTCCATATCGCGCCGGCCAATCATTGCGGTGTGGTGGGCCAGCAATAGACGCCTGGCCAGGTCGTCGTACTGGGTCAGCAGATAAACCGCCATGAAGCCATGCTGCGAACTGATAAACAGTGGCAACGTAACCGGTTGCACATTGAGGTTATCGCCAATGCTCAACGCCACAGGCACATGGGCCATGACCTGATCCAGATGCTCCTGGACTTCACCCAGGATCAACTTCGAGCTGGCCAGCTTTTCCTCGACCCGGATCAGCCAATAATCCGAGTAAGGATCATCCTGCTCGGCACCGCGCTTGATCTTGTTGAGAATGCCGACAAAACCACTCAGACCGATGATGCCGTTCTTGTCTTCAGTAGCAGACCGCCCATGCCAAATCCGGGCGGCATGATGGGTATGGAGCGTGAGCTTCATGGCGCTGCGTAACGCGCCAAGGTTGAGCTGAATGGAATCGGACACGGTAGGCCTCGTGGTTGACTGGGAAAGCGGCCAGTCTTGCGAGGTCTGGGAAGGGGGTCAGTGGGAAAACTGGTTTGGGGGGTGGGGGTTTGTGGTTGGGGTCAGTCTTGTGGTGACTCCAATCAATTAGTATTGTTCATGAACAACTATAATCGGCTCAATTCTACAGGTGCGAGACGCTGTATCCAACCAAGCTTTTATCGAATCTCTGCCAGGGACCAAAAGTAAAATATCCACGTATCCTCCAAGAGGACTATAATCGCGATGACCCGAACAGGGTCGAACTTTATAAAATCACTATAAATACAACTTACTCCAACTCACAAAAAGTACAAAACCACACTAACAACCAGAAAAACTCAATCACACTGACCAAGCCTTTAACACCGAGCGGAAGCCTACAACAAAAGCCGCCCAGACTAAAAAACCACTGAGAGACAAGAAAACAAAATGTCACCAATCCTAGCAGTACGGATCCACGATAGACTAATAGAACTAATATCCCAAGACATAGATAGGCTTGGAAAGTTTTTTGAGGTGGACAGCGTCAGACTATTGCTTGGGACCAACGGATCCGGAAAGACGAAAATATTAACTTCTCTCGCAAATGCTGTCGGCGCGCCACAAGATGAATCAGTTCAATTTTACTTCAAGGGCACCCCTAATGGAATATACGAGCCTCGCGCACCATACAATGAAACCATCTGCGCAATATATTATTCCGCACTTCCATATAGAAGAAAGCTAAATAAAAAATCCAACATTCTAGATGCATCTCCTACAGAAAAAAAATCCACTGATAGAAAACGTCTTGAAAGACTGGGCGAGATCGCAAGAGACCTAGAGATAAACACAAGATTGACGGGGTTTTTCGGATATTCAAGAGCAGTATTCCGCTCAGCCATTATCCCTACTTTAAAGAACCACACTCAAGCTATCATGCCTCAGCACGAGAACCTCCGTTACAATCTCAGAACATTAATCAGCGGTGAAAATTCATTACAATCTGAAAACTACAAGACATCTGACTCAAGTCGAGAGTCAAACCTTAAAAAGACAGAATTATCATTAGACGAGCAAATAGGCTTTCAGATAGGAAACTATGAACGCTGCCTATTCCTAACCGCCATTGAACACATATACTCTAGCTCGACATTACATGAGACACTAGATGCAGCTTTAGCTTTTCTAAACTACGCCGGAATCATAACCTCCAACTACGATATCTCTGCATTTGAACGACTTGAAAGCATTGTAGAGAATACGAGACAAGTACTAAACAACTACTCACATCCATCGGATTTTGACTGGAAACAAAGAACACATCGCTTCCAAATAGATGGAATTGATCAGTCCGAATCAATCAAAAATCACGACGTACCAATAAATATAGAATGGTCAGATCTAAGCTCAGGCTTACAGGCTCTGGTAGAACAATTCTCGTTAATTGATAAAGCAATAGAAACATCTGCTGCACAAGGCAGGTTCTCAGTTTTACTCCTAATTGACGAGGGTGATGCTTACCTACATCTAGACTGGCAGCGCAAATACTTCTCCTTACTAAATAAATTCTTAGGCGCCACAAAAAGAAAACACAACATAGATAATTTGCAGCTAATAATGGCAACTCACTCTCCATTAATAGCAGCGGACATCCCTGGCGAGCTGGTTACAAATCTGGACAGCGACACTCCAACCAAATCCTTTGCAGCGCCATTAGACGATGTTATCTCAGGAACTTTTGGCTCCAGTTCTTTAGGAAGGTTTGCTGCCGACAAAATAAACAGCATATACAGACGCACGTTATCATCAAAAGCAACCGATATAGATCGCAATGTAGTTGAAATTATCGGAGACCCAACAATAAGATCTGCTCTAAAGCGGAGGCTCTGAGCATGATCATCAACATCTCTGACATTTGGTGCGACGCTGCAGCCAGACACTCACGATTTTTAACAGCTGAAATTGATGAGGGCGTAAAAAACCTAGGCAACTGCTACGTCGACCGTTTAGTGAGCAGCTTCATTGAAGATAACCGAGAAGTCATCATCAACGGCTCCCCCATTGAACTGCCAAAATGCATTGACGACTATAGAAAACGTTTCGGATACGGCTTGCTTCATGCTTGCGCTTCAGAAAGAATTAAAATTATTTTCGATTTTTCAGACTTCTCTAAAAAATCAAACAAGTTATGGACCGCCTACCATCTTTGCTCTCAGGCACGCTATAAGGTTTGTAGCTACTGCCACATGATTAGTACTGGAACCAGCCTTCCTGATGAAGACACTAAAGGGTACAGACCCCCGATTGATCATTACTATACAAAATCAGACTATCCTTTCTTAGCGTTATCCTTAGCCAATTTCATACCATGCTGTGAAAAATGCAATGGCAGCCAAATGAAACATGATCTGGATTTTTCTAAATTCCCGCATTTAAACCCGTTAACTGACAGCGAGTCGATCGAATTTGAGCTTCACCCCATACTAGCGCCAGAAGAAAACTTCGCAGAGGCTACAGCGCTACTTCTACCTGCTGAAAAATACCATCTAATAATACACGCACGCATGAATAAGCCAGCCTCTAACGCCTCTATCGAAACATTTCAACTGAAAAGCCGCTATAAAGAATACTCTACTCAAGCCTACTATCTCGCTAGAAAAATGAAAAATCTTGCAAGCCGCCAGCAAATGTTTAGCGCCGCCTTGGAAATACCAATTACATTAGAAGATGAATTAGAATTCAAGCCACAGAACTATAAAAAAGTCCCGTATGGAAAAGCAAGAATCTGCATTGCCAAACAATATGGAGCGCTACCAAATCAGCTTTAACCTTGGGAGGTTCAGCTAGCATTTTAGAACAACCAATATCTTTGAGTGTCTCTCACATTCACTGCATACCTGCGATCAAAGACCAACTCAACCTTATCTGAGGGTGATTCCACTGGAATCACCCTCAAACAACATCACCCAGCGCCCCCTCACCCACCAGCCATAATCCTCATCATCCCATCCATAGCCCTACGAGCCAGCGCCTGGGCCTCCTTCGACGGCGGCCGCTTAACCGAATCGGCGGCAGTCGAGCGCTGAGCCCCAGCCTCCGCCGCAGCAACCCCAATCACCGAAGAAACACGAGCCGCACCCTGCCCCTGACCAAACACATTGAATTCCCCAACCCGCGCCCTATCGATCATCCCGAACAAATACCCCGCCGGGTTGCGCATCACTTGCCGGTCACACCGCTGTGCCCATTGCTCAAGCACCTGACTCTGCAGCTCAGGCGCAATCAGGCTCAGGGCTGTCTGGAGCTTCTGTCGCTGATCGAACGCCAATGCCAGGAACGCGGGCGGATACGCCGTGACCTGATCACCCGGCGGTTCGCTCGCGCGCGGTACCAAGTCTTTAAATACATCTGTATTAGTACTAGTACTGGATGAGTTCGGATTCCGAACCAGGCCGCAAAGCCCCGGTTTTCCAATGGGTTCGGATTCCGAACGCGGTGCTGCACGATTCCGAACTGGCTGTTTTTTACTGAGTTCGGAATGCTGCGCACTGAGTTCGGATTCGCTTGCCGGTCTTGGTCCCGGCCCCGGCTTTGGTCCGTCTTCAGGTCTTGCCCACTTCTGTCGTCCCAAGCGGCGCTGCAGGATGTCCAGCCGGCTCGGTATTTTGAAATCGCGCACGTCGGGGTCGCGCTGAAATTCTTCCAGGGTGAATGCCGCCACTTCGCGAATGGATTTGTTGGCGTGCTCCTGAGCATTGCCCAACAGCTCCAGATAACTGCCGTCCAGTAGCAATGCTTCGCTGATGCTGATCGGCTCGTCGTGCAGCAGGTAGATATTGCCCTTGACCTGGCCGGTGGCTTCATCACGCACCCGGCCAGCCAGGCTCAGCCAGCGGGTCAGGCGCAAGGTGGTGAGTACCTTGGCCACGGTTTCCCGGGACGCCAGTTTGAAGGGTGATGCGGCCAGGTACGGTCGCAGTTGCTCGTAGGTGGGGAATGAGGTCAGGCCGTCGTCGTTGAGTAGCAGGCGAAATACCTGCCAGGCGTTGCGTTCCAGCGGGGTCAGGCGATTGTCCAGCAACAGGCGGCGCGGGACGGTTTCGTGAGGGTTGCCGGTGAACAGCAGGCCGGTCTGTTCACTCTGCTGTGGTGACGGCTGCAAGGAGCCCGCTGAACGCTTCAGGTTGCCGGGAGAGTCGCGGGGCTGTTGCTGCAAGGTCTCGGTGGCGTGGTCGAGCAAAGCCGTAAGTCCGTGAAGCGTTGCCGGCGTGAAGCGTTGAGCGGTTCCATGCATTACAACAGGTCCTGTTCGATCCAGCTTTGAAGGGTGTTCCAGACCATGGTCAGGTTCACCTCGGGCATTGCCTCGGTGAGTTGCATGGCCGTGACGAGCAAGGCGCGTGCATCGCGGGGATCGGTGGAGGTTTGCTGGCCATATTTGACCCAGAGCTCCCACAAGGTTTGTTCTTGCGGCTGGGTCATCACCGGCCAGCGGCCGCGGCGATTGGGGATGCCTAGAATGCCGCGGCGCAAGGCGACTTCCTTGGCCGAGAGCCCGAACAGCTCATGGATCAGCGGCGAGCTGGCCCCGGCGCTGATCGCCTGCATGATCAGGCGGTCCTCTTCATCCTTGCGGGCCTGGGTCAGCAGGCGTTGCACCATCAGGTTGTCGACCACCACCCGCACCCAGGGCACCGGGGCATTCACCAGCAGGCTCATGCAACTGGGTTCAATCAGACTTTTCAGGTCATGTTCGGCGAAGCCCATTTCCAGACAACTGCGCATTTGCCCTCTGCGCAGGTCTTCGAGGATCTGGTAAGCCACGGCCAGGTTCAGCGGGTGAGCCATGAGCATTTCTCCCTGTCATCGTGCGCTGTGGCAGACCACTTCATGATTCTGCTTCCAGATCCGCCAGACGCCTGGCCAGGCGGATCACCCGGAACAGCTTGACCAGCGTTTCATCATCGAGGCGTGCGGGTAAAACCTGGGTGCCCTGCGGCGCCGCACCGATCAAGAGCGCGGCGATTGCTCCCACGGGTATCTCAGCGCCGGGTTGTCCGCCCAGCGCGTGCAACAGCCCCACCAGAACCGAGCGGCCCTTCACATCATCGGGGTCGCCCAGCGCGTAGCCGGTTCCTGTCGTGGCCGGGTAAACCTCGACCTGAAGTTGCGCCGTCTGAGCGATGTCGTGGACTAACCCGCAGATCTGCAGGCGCAGTTCATCCGGCGTATCGATCTGCCGTTCGATGTACCACAGGTCCGACACCGGATGCAGGCCGCCGACCTGCACCGGTATGGCTTGCAGACAAGACTCGGCAAAGTCAGGGAGCGGCTCGCCCGAGGCCTTGGCCAGTTGTTGCTTCATGGCCTGAATTCTCGGCGTCAGGCCGACGATGGGGCTGATCACATGAGCATCAATCAGCGCCCGACTGTCCTGCTCCGGGCGCTGTTCACTGGCGACTTCTGCAGGTTGCGACAGAGGATGGGGCGAATCATCAGGCCCACTATCAAGGGGTGGTATTAATGGTTCGGGCGTGGTTGTGGGGTCTTTGGTCGAGGTCGGTTGCGCCGCTGATCGGCGCGGTTTGTCTGTTACCGGTGTGCCGGCCACCGGCTCGGGCGCCGCGCCCCGGGCTTCGAGCATGTCCAGCTTGAGCCAGTTGTAGTCCTTGCCCAGCGGCTGTTGCATCTGGTGGATCAATTCATCCTGAAACCGCTCGACGGTGAAATCGGGGGCGTCGTCGAAGCTGGCCAGCACGTCCTGGAACAGCCCGTCGAAGTCGATGTGCGCCGCCGCCTCACCAGCATGTTGCCGCCAAGTCTTTTCCGCGCTGCGCCGCAAGGCTGTCAGGCGTTCGATCTGCGGCTTGCCCAGCCCGGCATACAGCAGCTTGGGGATCGCTGGCAGCAGGAACTGCACAGTGTCCTGCATCTTGCTGATGTGCGGCTGGGAGACCGGATAACCGTCCTCGGCCAACCGCCGCGACAAGTCGCGCTGGGACAGTGGTTTGCCGCCCTCCTGCTCGTAAAACTCGCGGGCTCGATCAATGCCCAGCGCACGTTCGACGAAGGTCAGCGCGCCGTGCATGTCGTTCTCGGCCAGGTGGCCGGTCAGGGCGATGATTTCGCCCCGCGCCGCCCAGGGCCGATACAGGCAGTGGATCTTCCAGTACTGCTCGTCGCGGGTTTCTGCCCATAGCTCGTTGAGAATCGCCAACCGGGTATTACCGCCATTGCGGATCAGGTAATTCGTCTCCCCCGGCCGCCGGGTAATCGCCGGCGGTGCATCCAGGCCACGGCTGCGGATCGACTCCTTGAGTTGGTCATAGATCGGGTTGCGGTTGAGCCGCGGGTTATGGTCATAGGGCCGTAACTGATCCAGCGTCACCACCATGGGCGTGTCGGCAATCGGGTCGGACAACTGGCTCACCGCACTGCCCTTATGCTGGAACGCGCCCTGCAGCAGTTTGCCTTTGACGTCTTCGGCACTCATCGCCTTGCTGCTCATGGCTGTGCATCCGTGCGATCGGCCGCAGCCGTCAGGCGATCGATCACCGCATTGGCGCGCCGAAGCTCTTGCTCAAGTTCGAAACTGCGAAACAGCCGGTGCTGAATCTCGGCATTCATTGAGCGGTTGGACTGTTTGGCCAGGGTCGCAATCTGCTGACGCAAACCGGCCTCGGAAAAGCGCACGATGAATTTGTCCTTTTGGGTGTTATGGCTGGTCATCCTCTACCTCCGGCTGTAGATCATGTGGGTGTGGGTACTGCAGGTCACCCACCGAAAGGGTGACCACTTCGATGTCTTGCATGTTCTCGACCCGGCAGGCCAAGGCGTAAATGAACCGGCCAATGTCCCGCTTGCCGTTCTTCAAGCGAAACACCACGGTGCATAACGCCTCTTCGGGCTCACAGTTGTTCATGGCTCGCCTCCTCGACGGCCAGGCTGCCGCACTCGGGGCACACCAGCGTGTCTGCATCGATTCCACGAGCGATGGTGTCCATCGAACGCTGCACCGCGCGATGGCGGGCAAAGACGGCCCGGCAGTCCAGGCAGTGGCTGCGCAGAACGGGCTGCCTGGGGATCAGCATCAATTCGGTGCTCATGCGTCAGCTCCTTGCCGATCTCTGGCCTCAAGATTGACGAAACGGGTGTGCGCCGCGACGAAGCCGGTACGCACGACGCCTGTGGGTCCGTTGCGATGTTTGCCGATGATCAGTTCGGCGAGGCCTTGGTCCGGAGTGTCGGGGTTGTAGACTTCGTCGCGGTAGATGAACAGGGTCAGGTCGGCATCCTGCTCCAGCGCACCGGACTCACGCAGGTCACCGTTTTGTGGCCGCTTGTTGGCGCGGTTTTCCAGGCCACGGTTGAGCTGCGACAGCGCCAGTACCGGGCAGGAAAACTCCTTGGCCAGCGCCTTGAGGCCGGCCGAGATCGCGCCAATTTCCAGGTTGCGGTTTTCATGGCCGGGGCACTGCATCAGTTGCAGGTAATCGACCATGATCAGCCGCGGTTTGCCGAACTGCCGCGCCGCACGCCGGGCACGGGCGCGCAGGGCCGTGGGGGTCAGGCCGGAGCTGTCATCGACCACCAGCCGCTGGCCATAGCCCTTGACCCGCGCCACGGCGGCCGAGAGTTTTAGCCACTCGTCATCCTCGATCTGGCCGCGCATCAGCCGCGATACATCAAGTTGCCCGAGAATCGCCAGCAGGCGATACATCAGCGCCTGCGCCGGCATTTCCAGCGAGTAGATCTGCACGGTGTTGGCCGAGTCCTGCTGCAGTACCGCATCGACCATGTTCAGCGCCAGGCTGGTCTTGCCCATCGAAGGCCGCGCCGCAAGGATCACCAGGTCAGCGTCCTGGAAACCGCCGGTTTTCTGGTCCAGATCGGTCAAGCCACTGGGCACGCCGGTCACCCCATTGCCGTGGTTGAAGTGGTAGTCCACCTGCTCCAGCAATTGCATGAGCGTGTCGTTGATGTCGATGAAGCACTCAGGGCTGCGTCCCTCACCCAAGGCATAGAGTTTTTTCTCGAACTCATCCTGGACATCCTGGCTTTTGACATTGGGCTCCGAGGCATGCCGGCTGCACTCATGCCCCAGCAGAATCAAAGCCCGCAAGTGCGCACGCTGACGGACGATCTCGGCATAGGTAGCGATGTTGGCCACCGAAGGGGTGTTCTTGGCCAGTTCGCTCAGGTAGGCGAGACCACCCACCTCCTCCGGGTTCGGCAACGCCTCGGCGACGGTCACCACGTCGAACGGCGCGTTACTGGCCGCCAGGCCCTGGATCGCCTTGAAGATCAGCCGATGTTCACGCCGATAAAAATCTTCGGTCTGCAACAGATCGGCCAACAGATCCCAGGTCTGGTTATCAAGCATCAAACCACCGAGCACGCCCTGCTCGGCTTCGACAGAGTGCGGCGGCACCACGTCCAGCAGGCTCACAAGATCACCTCCCGATGTAATACCCCACCCGTGGCTTGCATCGAGAAGCGGTCGAACTGGCCGCGCCATTGCGGAAACAGTTCATGGGCCAGGGTATGGATCACCGCGAAGGCTGACGCCGCTTTACGATTCTGCGGCTGTCGCTGCTCCAGCCGGTGCGCCGGCAGTCCTTGCGTGGCGGCACGACGAAACACCACGGCGGCCGGAATGGTGGTGTCCAGCAGGTTGAGCTGGGGATGCTCGGTCAGGGTCTCGGTCAGCGATTGATAGATCAGGCTCGCATCGCTGGTCGCGTCGAGTTTGTTGATCACGATATTCAGCGGCGGCGTGTGCACACCCAGTTGCGACAGCGGCTCAAGGTCTTTGAGCAGTTGCTGGGTGCCGCGATAGAACTCACGGGCGGCGAGCATATCCGGAGAGATCGGCGAGATGGCCATGTCGGAGGCCAGCAGTGCCATTTCCAGCATTACCGAGCGGGCGCCCTGGGTGTCGATCAGTACCAGATCGAAGTCATCGGCGAAGGCAGCCACCAGGTTCTTCAGACGCAGCCGGCCATCGGCGGCGTGCAGCAACAGGTTGCTGAGCTGATTGAACGGGTCGTTGGAAATGATCAGCGACAGGTTGGGGATGCAGGTGTGGCTGATGATCTGTTCGAAGCGCGTTTCGTTATGCGCGATCAGTTCGAAGGTGCCGCCAGGGGCTTCGTGCTCCAGGCGATAGAACGACGACAGCGACGGTTGGGTGTCGAGGTCGATAAGCAAGGTGCGAAGGTTTGAATCGGCGCAGAACGCGCCCAGATTGGCAGTGACCGTGGTTTTGCCCGGCCCGCCCTTGGTTGAAACGATGGATGCGATTTTCATGTTGCACGCCTCTTAATCGATTGATTGAGAGACGGCGTTGAACCATCAAAACAGCGGTTAGCGAATTTGTAACCAAAAATGAAAAAAAGGCCTTACGCTGGTTTTCCTGGGCAAGGTGCAAATGACGTATCAGTCATCATTTGCACGCCTGCTTTTCAGGAGCTGCGTAAGGCCTTGATTTTCATCGCAAAAATTTGGCTCCACGACCTGGACTCGAACCAGGGACCCAGTGATTAACAGTCACTTGCTCTACCAACTGAGCTATCGCGGAATGCGAGCTATCCTACTGATTTCAAAACGCAAGTCAACACGTCCCGAGAAAAATCCGGAAAAACTGCCAGCCTGCCCCAATCCGGGCTTCTTCCACTCAGCCAGCTGGCGTAGTGTGGCCTTGGCCCATCCCTTCCCAAACGATCACAGCGAGGTGAATGTCATGCCGCAGGATAGCCGTCTTCAATCCCTGTTCCCCACTGCCGAACAGATTCCGGAGGTCTGGCGTCCGGGCCCGGCCATTGAGCAGCGCGAGTATCTGGTCGATGGCATTCTGGAAACCTGGCCCGGCGTTCTGGCCCCGGTGCGCAGCCCGATTTCGGTGCACCGGGGCGACGCGCTGGAGCCGGTGATTCTCGGCAGCACCCCGCTGATGGATGCCGATACGGCGATGACCGCACTGAATGCCGCGGTGCGTGCCTATGACCGGGGTCAGGGCGCCTGGCCAACCATGCGGGTGGTCGAGCGGATCCAGCATGTAGAGCAGTTTCTCAAGCGCATGCGCGAGCAGCGTGAGCCGGTGGTACGGCTGCTGATGTGGGAAATCGGCAAGAATCTCAAAGACTCCGAGAAGGAGTTCGACCGTACCTGCGACTACATCACTGACACCATCAATGCCCTCAAGGAGCTCGACCGGCGTTCGAGCCGCTTCGAGCTGGAGCAGGACACGCTGGGCCAGATCCGCCGGGTACCGCTGGGCGTGACCCTGTGCATGGGGCCGTACAACTACCCGCTCAACGAAACCTTCACCACCCTGATTCCGGCGTTGATCATGGGCAATACCGTGGTGTTCAAACCGGCCAAGTTCGGTGTGCTGCTGATCCGCCCGTTGCTGGAGGCGTTCCGCGACAGCTTCCCGGCCGGGGTGATCAACGTGATCTACGGCCGTGGCCGGGAAACGGTCAGCGCCTTGATGGCCAGCGGCAAGGTCGATGTGTTTGCCTTTATCGGCACCAACAAAGCCGCCAGCGATTTGAAAAAACTGCACCCGCGCCCGCACCGCCTGCGCGCGGTGCTGGGGCTGGACGCCAAGAACCCCGGGATCGTGCTGCCGGATGTGGATCTGGATAACGCGGTCAACGAGTCGATTACAGGCTCCCTGTCATTCAATGGCCAGCGCTGCACGGCTCTGAAGATCCTGTTCGTGCATGAGGACGTGGTCGAGGCGTTTCTCGACAAGTTCCAGAGCAAACTGGCCCAGCTCAAGCCCGGCATGCCCTGGGAGCCAGGGGTTTCGCTGACGCCGTTGCCGGAGCCAGGCAAGACCGAGTATTTGCAAGGTCTGGTCGCCGATGCCGTGGCCCAGGGTGCGCGGGTCATTAACGAGGGCGGTGGCGAAGTAGTGGAGAATTTCTTCTACCCCGCCCTGCTCTACCCGGTGACCCCGGCCATGCGCGTCTATCACGAGGAGCAGTTCGGCCCGGTCGTGCCGGTGGTGGTCTACCGCGAGCTACAGACAGTGATCGACTACGTGCTGGACTCCGACTACGGCCAGCAGTTGAGCATTTTTGGCAACGACTCGGCGCAGGTCGGGCGGCTGGTGGATGCCTTTGCCAATCAGGTCGGGCGGATCAATATCAACGCCCAGTGCCAGCGCGGCCCTGACCAGTACCCGTTCAACGGGCGCAAGAACTCGGCCGAAGGCACGCTTTCGGTACACGATGCGTTGCGGGTGTTCTCGATCCGTACCTTGGTGGCGACCAAATTCCTGGAAAGTAACAAGGCACTGGTCAGTGACATCATCCGTAACCGCGAGTCGAGCTTTTTGACCACCGATTACATTTTCTGATGGCAGGGGTCGGCATCGGCATTGCAGTGCCTGTGCCGGCCCGCTCACCTGCAAGCAGGCTCTCACGGGCCCGATGAGGCCGGCTAAGAGCAGCGACGACACCCCCATAATTGATAATGATTATCGAAGACGGGTAGGATACGCCGCTCAAGGCAGGACATACCGCCACTTGCCCAGCGATCCGAGCACTCATCTTCGTGGATTCGTCCGCCAGCAAACTTGACCTCTACCTGACCCATCGCGCCGCGCTGGTCGATTACGCCGCGCCCATTGTCGGCTGCCGGGCGCGTGCCGAGGATGTGGTGCAGGAAGCCTGGCTGCGCTTCAATGCCCGGCAAACCGGCGATCTGGAGATCAACCATCCGTTAGGCTATCTGTATCGCATCGTGCGTAATCTGGCGCTGGATCAGACCCGCAGCCTGGCCACCGAACGGCGCCAGCCCGACGGTGATGCGCTGCTGGCCGACTTGCCAGCCAGCACCGCGTCGCCCGAGCAGCAGGTCGCCAGTCAGGATCAATTGCAGCGGCTGGCCAATGCGCTGTTGCAACTGCCTGAACGCACCCGCATCGCGTTCGAGATGCATCGGCTGGGCGGCTACACCTTGCAGCAGGTCGCCGCGGCGATGGGCATTTCAGTGGGCCTGGTCCATCAACTGGTTCATGACGCCTTGAGCCACTGCGCAACCCGTCTGGAACGTGGTCATGACTGAAGGCGCAGAAAAAAATCTGAAAAAAATCGCCGCGCATCCGTCCTTTGCCTGCCAGGGTCACTCTGTGCCACCCTCGCCCACCCCGCCCACCGCTGGAGCCATGCCGGATATGTCCCACGCCGAACCTCGCCAGGCCCGTCTGGATATCGCTCTGGACTGGCTGCTGCGTGTCCGTCAGGCACCCCAAGATGCCCATTTGCGTGCGCAATTTCGCCAGTGGCAGCAGGCCGATGCGCAAAACGCCGAAGCCGCGCGCAAGGCTGAGCAGGTGTGGCAGTTGACCGGGCAGATGCAGGCGAGCACCGCGCATTTGTGGCCAGCAGTGCCGCCTGCTGCCAGTGCTGCGCCCATAACGCCGCTCTCTATTACGCCTGCCGCCCCATTGCCAGCCCGCCCGCGGCGCCGGCGCACGCTCGCCTGGGCCGCCAGCGCGGCATTGGCCGCGTGCCTGACGGTGATGATTGCGCCTGAGCTCGGCACCCGTCTGCAAGCCGATTATCTGACCGCCCAGGGCGAGCGCCGCGAGGTGCAATTGCCTGATGGCAGCCTGGCGGTGCTGGATTCGGGCAGCGCCCTGGCGGTGGACTATTCGGGTGAGCGGCGGAGTATTCACTTGCTCAGCGGCCAGGCGTTTTTTCAGGTCAGGCCCGACCCCGGCAAGCCCTTCACGGTGCACGCCAAAGACCTGGACGTGACTGTGACCGGCACGGCCTTCAATGTCGATGTGGACGGTAAGCACATCGAAGTCGCGGTCCAGCACGGCTCGGTCAAGGTCCAGGAGCCTGGCTCGTCGCGCCTGCTCAGTGCCGGCCTGACCGTAGGCCAGCGGCTGGTGTTCGACCGTGACAAGCATCTGGCCCAACTCGACACCCTGCCCGCCGGCCGGATCGCCAGTTGGCGCAACGGTCAGTTGATTGCCGAAAACGCCCGGCTGGGCGATGTCGTCGAGCAACTGCGCCGCTACCTGCCGGGCAAGGTCTGGTTACGAGACCAAGGCTTGGCTGAACAACGCATCACCGGGGTTTACGACACCCGCAACCCGCACGCGGCGCTACGCGCCATGGCCCAGCCGCATGGTGCGCAATTGAGCCAATGGAGCCCCTGGCTGTTGGTGATCAGCCGCTAGTGCCACGCAGCGCTGGGCCAGCACCGTGGTCGGATCGACCAGCGCCACACTGACGCCGTCAATCAAGAAGTCATCAGCCTGGGGCAAAATCAGCGGCAGCTCAGTGCAACCCAGAATCAGCACCCGCGCGCCCTGCTGCACCAGATGCACGGCGGCCTGTAGCAACTGTTCGCGACACACACCCAGGGTGTAACCGGCCTTGACCCCGGCCGGTCCGTAGATGGCGTTCATCACCAGCGCCTGATGCGCCGGGTCGGGCAGCATCAGCGCCAGCCCCAGACGCTCGGCGGCGTCATGGTAGACGCGGCTCTGGACCGTCCCGGAGGTCGCCAGCAGTCCGACCTTGGCATCCAGCCCACAGGTGCGGCCGATATGCCCGACGGTCTCCTCCAGCATATTGATGATCGGCACCTGCAAGTGTTCCTGGATGCGCTGCACATAAGCATGGGCGGTGTTGCACGGAATCGCGATGGCCTGGGCGCCCTCTTCCTGCAGGCGTTTGCAGGTAGCATACATTGCCACCGTCGGGTCAGTGTCCTGATGCAGCAGGTTGGCGGTGCGGTCCGGAATCTGCGGATTCTGCTCCACGACCAGCTTGATGTGCTCCTGATCCTTGCCGGCCGGAGTATGCCGCACCACCTTGCCGATGAAGTCCACCGTGGCTGCCGGCCCGACGCCGCCGACAACCCCCAGCTTGAATGGCGCCTGGACTGAGACGGGTTCACTGCAAGCGGCAAAGTCGGCATACAACCGGTTGATGTCCAGCAGTTGCAGGCCGCGCTGCTGAAGTGCTTCGCTGAGCAACGACAGCTCGGTCATGCCCGGCAGCAATACCTGTGCGCCCTGCCCGACCAGCTCCAGGCCTGCCTGATACAGCAGTTCCTGGGCGCTACCGTCCAGCTGTCCGGCCTTGATGCCGTTGCGGCCATACACCGCCTCCATCAGCGCCGCCTGGCTCTGCACCGACGGATAGACAAGCACGTATTGCTCGCCCAGGAACCGCTCAAATAGCCCCGCAGCCCGTACGTAATCGGACGCCAATATCCCCAGGTGGCTGCCTGGGCTGAACTGGAGCGCCAGACACTGGCGCAGCGCATCGAACAGATTGATCACCGGAACCTCCAGTTCGGCAGTCAGCTCATCGAGAAAGGTATGGCTGGCGAAACAGGGCACCAATACTGCGTCAGCCCCCTGTTCGGCGAAGCGCTGGCAGGCCTGGAACACATACAGCTTGCGTGAGGTCATGCTGGCCCCGGCATCCAGCGTGCGCTTGAGGTCCTTGAACGGGCGCTGCTCGAACAACAGGTGATAACGGCCCTGATCGGCCAGCAGCGGCTGGCTCTTGAGCAGTTTGAAGAACAGGTCACCACCGGCCAGGGCACCCAGCCCGCCGATGATGCCCAGGGTGCGGTCCTTGCCGGCCGCCAGGTTCGCAGAAGTCATGATTACCCTCGATCAGGCACGGGCCGCGGCGGGTTGGGAGTCCGCTTGCGGTGGCGCTTGCAGGTCGCGGCGCTCTTCGAGTTTGGCGATCACCGCCGTGGCGATGCTATTGCCCACTACGTTGGTGGCGGTACGGCCCATGTCGAGAAACTGGTCGATGGCCAGAATCAACAGCAGGCCGGCTTCAGGCAGGTTGAACATCGGCAAGGTCGCCGCCACCACAACCACCGAAGCCCGCGCCACGCCGGCCATCCCCTTACTGGTGATCATCAGGGTCAGCAAGATCAACAACTGCTGGGTAAAGCTGAGGTCGATGTTGTAGGCCTGGGCGATGAACATGATGGCAAAGGCCTGATACATCATCGAACCATCAAGGTTGAACGAATAACCCAGCGGCAGCACGAAACTCGATACCTTCTTGGACGCGCCGAATTTCTCCAGGGCATCAATGGTCTTCGGGTAGGCCGACTCGCTGCTCGCCGTCGAGAACGCCAGCAGCACCGGCTCGCGAATCAGCTTGCCGAGAGTCAGCACCGGCTTGCCCAGAAACACATACCCCACCGCGAACAGCGTCGCCCACAGAATCAGGATACCCAGGTAGAACTGGCCGATCAGCTTGCTGTAGTCCAGCAACAGGCCAATACCCTGGGTGGTCACCGCAGCCGCCAGAGCAGCGAACACACCCAGCGGCGCAAACAGCATCACGTAGTCGGTGATGCGGAACATCACCTTGGCCAGTTCATCCACCGCCTGACCAATGAACGAGTGACCCTGATTTTTCAGATAAGCCAGGCCCAGACCGAAGAAAATCGAGAACACCACGATCTGCAGGATTTCGTTGTTGGCCATGGCTTCGGCAATGCTGCGCGGGAACACATGGCTGATAAAGGTCTTGAGGCTGAAGTCACCGGCATTGACCACTGCACCGGCCTGGCTGACCTGCGCGACGGTCATGTTCAGGCCCGCGCCAGGCTGGAAAACGTTGACCAGCAGCATGCCCAGTGCCAGCGAGAACACCGAGGCGCTGACAAACCACAGCATCGAGCGCAGACCGATGCGCCCGACCGAGCCGGAACTGCCCAGGCTGCTGATGCCGCCCACCAGCGTGGCAAAGACCAGCGGTGCAATGATCATCTTGATCATGCGCAGAAAAATGTCAGTGACCAGGCTGAAGTAGCCGGCGATGCGTTTGGCGCTCTGCTCGTCTACCGCATAGCGGTTGCAGATCCAGCCCACGATGATGCCCAGCACAATGGCGACGGCGATGTATTTCGGCAGATTCTTGTTGTTCATAGGCCCCTCGGTCGATGGCGGCGGCCCGTAAGGACCGCCGGATTGGACACAGGCTAAGGGTGTCGGCAAGGCGAGTTGATGAGATCGCACCATAACTTGATGCAAAATCGGAATAGTTGGCCAATGGCCGCGAATCGGAGGCCATAATCGTCCAGCCTGTCGGCATAACGCTGCCTCCCATAAACGCCCCTGTACACAACGAGCCCACCATGCACACCAAATGGATCGACGATCTGCTGGCCGTGGCCGAGACCAAGAACTTCTCGCGGGCCGCCGACCAGCGCTGCATCACTCAATCGGCGTTGTCGCGGCGTATTCGTTCGCTGGAAGAATGGGTCGGCGTGGAACTGGTCGACCGCAGCACCTACCCGGTGCAGCTGACCCGCGCCGGGCGGACGTTCTGCGAGCAGGGCAAAGAAGCCCTGGCGCTGTTCATGGAGCTGCGCTCGGACCTGCGCCGTGGCGACCGCATGCCGGGGCGCTCGCTGCAGGTAGTGGCCGGGCATACCCTGGCGATGACCTTTGTGCCCAAATGGCTGGTCAATCATCGCCAGCAACAACCGGCGCTGAACGCACGGGTGTTGTCGGCCAACGTTCACGATGCGGTGATTGCCCTGGCCGAAGGGCATTGCGACCTGATGCTCGGTTACAGCCACCCGCAGGCACCGATCTTTCTCGACCCGGACAAATTCGTCGGCCTGCGCCTGGGCCATGACGCGCTGGTTCCGATCTGCAGCCCGGACCGCAGCGGCCAGCCGCTGCATGTCCTGCCAGGCTCGGCAGAGGCGCCGCTGCCCTATCTGGCCTACACCGCAACGTCGTTATTGGGCAGGGTCACCGATCTGATCCTGCGCAATGCCGCAACCCCGGTGGCGCTTGAGCGCTGCCATGAAGCCGACATGGCCATGCACCTGGCAAAGATGGTGCACGGCGGCTATGGCGTGGCCTGGTTGCCGGAATCGGCGGTGGCGGACGAGTTGGCCAACGGTACGCTGGTGCGCGCCGGCGACCAACGCTGGAGTACCGAGCTGGAGATTCATGCGTTTCGCCGTATTGGCAACAGCAACCCGGCACTGCTGGAGTTGTGGCGTTCGCTTGAGCTGCCGCATTCGTAGGCCAAGCCGACTCCCAGCGTGTCTGCGTAGTGCTCAGCTATGTGAGCACGACGCAAATCCGCTGGGAGTGGCCGGCCGGCGCTCCGGTTGCTGACCAAGCTTTTAATCTGACTACAAAGCGGCTTGCGGACTACGCCCCAGCACGCGGGTGTATTCAGCCCTGGCAGTGTCCTCGGCAAACTCGCCGGACCATTTGGCAACCACCACGGTGGCAACGCTGTTGCCGATGGTGTTGCAGGTGGCAATGGCCATGGACATGAAGCGGTACACACCAAACAGCAGCGCCAGGCCCTCGGCCGGCAGCACGCCGATGGCGGTGACGGTGGCGGCGAACACCACGAAGCTGCCGCCCGATACCGCCGCCGCGCCCTTGGAGGTCACCAGCATGATGGCGAGAATCCCCAGCTGCTGCTCCCAGCTCAGCGGCACGCCGTAAGCGTTGGCGATGAACAGCACGCACAGCGACATGTAAATCGAGGTGCCGTCGAGGTTGAACGCATAGCCGGTGGGCAGCACCAGGCCGACGCTCTGCTTGGAGCAACCGAATTTTTCCAGCTTCTGCAACAGGCGTGGCAGCGCGCTTTCAGAAGACGCCGTGCCCAGCACAATGAACACCTCATCCTTGATGTACTTGAGAAAGCGCCACAGGCTAAAGCCTGACAACCGGCACACCGTGCCCAGCACCACGATGATGAAAAACGCCACACAGACGTAGAACATCAGCACCAGGTTGGCCAGTGACATCAGCACGGCGGTGCCGTTGCTGCCCACCGCATAGGCCACCGAACCGAACGCACCCAGCGGGGCGAACTTCATGATCAGGTTGATGAATTCAAAGAACGCTTCGGAAACCCGGTTCAGGCCATCCTCAATGACTTCCCGGCGCTCTTGCTTCAGGGCCAACAGGGCAAAGCCGAAGAAGATCGAGATCACCAGCACCTGCAGCAATTGCCCGCCGGCGAATGCGCCGACGAAATTGTCCGGGAAGATGCCGTAAATAAAGTCCATGGTCGAGGTCGGCGCATGGCCCTTGGCAACCGCTGCCGCGGAGGCAGCCGCGGCGGCGCTACTCGGATGCGCATCGTGCATGCCCGACCCGATCTGCAGCAGGTTGCCCCAGATCAGGCCAATAGCCAGAGCGACGGTCGAGACGATCTCGAAGTAGAGCAGCGCACGCCAGCCGACCTTGCCAACGCGCTTGATGTCGCCGGCCGAAGCGATGCCATGCACCACGGTGAAAAACACCAGCGGGGCAACGGCGGTCTTGATCAGCTTGAGGAAAATGTCGCCAAGGATCTTGAACTTGGCTGCCAGTTCCGGTGCGATAAAGCCAAAGGCGATACCCAGGAACATGGCCGCGACGACCTGAAAGGTCAGGTCCTTGTACAGCGGTTTTTTCGCAGTTGCAGACATGATTGCGTTCTCGTTGTTGTTATAGATCGGCAATAAGTCGGGCCCCGCAGGCAGCAGGGCCCGCAAGGACTTAACGTGGCACGGCGCCGGGACGCGCCAGGGCCAGGTCGACCATTTGTGGCGCCAGGCCCAGGTAGTTGGCCGGGTCGGTCAGGCGCTTGAGCGCTTCGACGTCCAGTTCGGCAGTGGCCTCGCCCTGGGCCAGCAAGGCATCGAGCAGGCTGATGCGCTGATCGTTGGCCAGGCGGCAGGCGGCGTACACCACATCGTGGGCAACCTGACGACCCAGTGCCGGGGCCAGGCCCATCATCACGGCTTCAGCGACGATCAGGCCCTGGGTCATGTCGAGGTTCTCGCGCATCCGCTCGGTGCGCACATCGAGCCCTGCCAGCATGAATCTGGCCTGGCCCAGCGAGGCGGCGCTCAGCGCGAAGGCTTCCGGAATGGCGATCCATTCGGCCTGCCAGGGACCTGTGGAGCGCTCGAAGTCCTGGATCATCGCATCGAGCATCAGCCCGGCCTGCTGGCGCACACCTTTGGCGGCGGCGTACATCAGTTCGCAACTGATCGGGTTGCGCTTCTGCGGCATGGTGCTGCTGGCGCCACGGCCCTTGACGAACGGCTCGTAGGCTTCGCCCAGCTCGCTGGTCATCATCATCATGATGTCCAGGGCGATCTTGCCCAGTGAGCCGGTAACCAGACCGAGGAAGTTCAGCGTCTCGGCCAGGCCGTCGCGGGCCACATGCCAGGTCGCCTGCGGCACACCCAGACCCAGTTCAGCCATCAGTGCCTCTTGCACTTCCAGGCCTTTGTCACCCAGCGAAGCCAGGGTGCCGGCGGCACCGGCGAACTGCCCCACTTCAACCCGCGGACGCAGCTCAACCAGGCGCTCGGCATGCCGGTCGAACATGCTCAGCCAGACTGCGCACTTGTAGCCGAAGGTGATCGGCAAGGCGTGCTGCAGGTGGGTACGGCCAGCCATCGGCGTGTCGCGATAGCGCTGCGCCAGACCGGCCAGCAGGCCGCGCACCGCCTGGATGTCGCGCTCGACGATCGCCAGCGCGGCGCGGACCTGCAGGACCACGGCGGTGTCCATGATGTCCTGGGTGGTCGCGCCCCAGTGCACGTAGCGGCCTGCCTCACCGCAGAGTTTCGACAGTTGCTCGACCAGCGGCAGGATCGGGTAGCCGACGATCTCGGTCTCGTGCTGCATCAGTGCCAGGTCAAGCGACTCGTAGCGCGACAGCGCGGCGATCTGCTCGGCGGCTTCGGCTGGCACCACGCCACAGCGCGCCTCGGCGCGGGCCAGGGCCACTTCGACCTCGATGTAACGCTCGATCAACGCCTTGTCGGAGAACACCCCGCGCATCTCGGCAGTACCGAACATGTCGCGAAACAGAGTGGAGTCAAAAACGGTGGTGGACATGGGGCAGTATCCTGAAATGTTGTTATTGGCCGTACATATTTATTATGTACGTACATAATTGTTGCCAGCACACTGATACACTGTCAACCGGTTGATCTGACGAGGCTGACAAAAGGCATGAACGAAACGCGCTATGCGGTGCTGGCAAGGGACTTGATGGAGGGCATCGGGTCAGGGAAATACCCGGTGGGCAGCCTGTTGCCGACCGAATTCGAGCTGTGTGAGCTCTATGAAGTCAGCCGTCATACAGTGCGGGCCGCGATCAACCAGTTGCAGACCCAAGGCCTGGTGTCACGGCGCAAACGGGTCGGCACCCGGGTCGAAGCCAGCTCGCCACGCGGCGGCTACTCGCACTCACTGGCGACGGTGTCGGACCTTGCCCATCTGGCCGAGACCCAGCAGCGCGATATTCAGGATGTCCGCCACTTTGTCGCCGACATTGCCCAGGCCAAGCGGCTTGGCCTGCAACCGGGCGAGCATTACTTTTGTGTGTCCAGTGTGCGGATCGACCGCGAGCACCCCAATGCGCCGTTGTGCTGGACCGATGTCTACGCCCAGGACGATTACGCCGACGTCATCGAGCAGGCCCGCGAGCAGCCCGGCGTGCTGATCGCCACCCTAATCGAGGCGTGTTTTGGCCGGTACATCGACGTCATCGACCAGCAGGTACGCGCGGTACTGCTTGACGCCGCGCTGGCGAAAAAACTCAACGCCGAACCGGGCTCGCCGGGGCTGAAGATTCTGCGCCAGTATCGCGATGATAGCGGCGAGTTGATTGTCGCTTCGGAGACGATCCACCCCGATGACCGCTTCACTCTGGTGTTGCAGATGAAGCGCGACCGCAGCTGAATCGGCCCGTGGCGGCCAATGTATAAAATGTAAAAACGCTTTACTCTCAAATGAGAAAAACTAGCATCCAGCGCCTGACTGATGCGTCAAGCGCTCTGGATTTGCTGTTTCTCCCTATCCTGTTGCAGCCATGGCGCCGACGTTTCTCTTTGCCTTGAAAGGACGCCCGCCATGCTCAAAACCCTCAGCCTGCTGATGCTTGCCTTTCTGGCTGGCCCGTTGCACGCCGCCGAGCGCATTGTCGACACCGCTTATGGGCCGATCAAACTGCAAGGCACCGCGCAGCGGGTCATCACCCTCGATGAGGACAGCTTCGATACCGCCCTGGCGCTGGGTATCCAGCCGGTCGGCACGGTCTCCACCCGTGGCAGTGACCAGGTCTCCAGCTACCTGAAAGACAAGGCCGGCAATCCAGCTATCGTCGGCACCAGCCGGGCGCCGAATATTGAAGCGATTTTCAAGCTCAAGCCGGACCTGATCCTGACCTCCAGCACCATCAACAAAGAGCTGTACGCCGCCTACAGCCGCATCGCGCCCACCGTGGTGGCCAAGGGCGACAGCAGCGCCGGCTGGCAGGACGGTACGCGGTTCTACGCCAAGGCACTGGACCGTGAAGCGCAAGGCAAGGCCGTGCTGCAGGCCATCGACACGCGCATCGAGGCACTCAAAGCCAACGTCCCGGCCGGGCAAAGCGTCTCGGTGGTGCGCTGGAACCCGCAGGGGCCGATGACCATGTCGAGCAAGATCTTTGCCGGTCAGTTGCTGAGCGCCGCCGGTTTCAAGAGCACTGAGCTGGCCAGCAGCCTGAGCAAGCCGCACAGCGACATCCTGAGCCTGGAGAACCTGAGCAAGATCGACGCCGACTGGCTGTTCGTCGCCAGCCTCAACAGCGATGGCGCCAAGACCCTGGCAACAGCACGTCAGCAACCGGCTTTCGAGCGTCTGGGCGCGGTGCGCAACAAGCAGGTGATCGATGTCGACGGCCAGGTCTGGTCCAGCGGGTCCGGCCCGCTGGCCGCCAATAAAGTGCTGGATGATCTGGAGAAGGTGTTCCTCAAGCCTTGATCTACAAGGCATAAGAAGCTTCGCGTAGGAGCAGCTTTAGCTGCGAAGCCTTTCGCGGCTAAAGCGGATCGCCGCCCGACCGCGCCTACGGGATAAAGACTCCCTCTTCAGACGTAACGATGACTGCAATCAACCCGCCCTACCGCACCACCCTCCTGGCCTGCGCCAGCTTGCTGGCGCTGGTCACCCTCGCCAGCCTGTTGTTCGGCGCGGGCGACACCAACCCGGCATCGGCCTTGCGAACCTTGCTTGGCCAGGGCAGCGCAGAGGACCGTTTCGTGGTCTTCGAACTGCGCTGGCCACGCACCCTGCTCGGCCTGTTGGTCGGCGCAGCGCTGGGCGCGGCCGGGATCGTCTTGCAAGCCACCACCCGCAACCCGCTGGCCGAGCCGGGTCTGCTCGGCGTCAGTGCCGGGGCGTCGCTGGCGGTGGTGCTGGCGGTGGCCTGGGGCGCCAGCTCGGCGACGGTCAATCTGGGCGTGGCGGTCACAGGTGCACTGGTCGGCTGCCTGCTGGTGCTGCTGGTCAGCCGGGTCGCCACGCTGGGCAATGACCCGGTGCGGCTGGTGCTGGCCGGGGCGGCGTTCAGCAGCCTGCTGAGTGCCTTGACCGCGTTGATTCTGCTGCACGACCAACGCAGCGCCGATGAAATCCGTTTCTGGATCATCGGCGCCCTGGCCGGTCGCTCGGCCGATACGCTGCTGTGGAGCGTGCCGGGGGTGATCGCCGGGCTGTTGTTGCTGCTGCCGCTGATCCGCCCGCTGGCCAGCCTGGCACTGGGGGAACGCATGGCCAGCGGGCTCGGCCATCATCCGCAGCGGGTACGCTTCTGGGCGTTGATCGCCGTGGCGCTGTTGGTCGGCACTGCCACCTCGGCGGCCGGGCCGATCGGCTTCATTGGCCTGATTGTGCCCTTCGTGGCGCGGCGTCTGGTCGGCCCGGACATCCGTCGCAGCCTGTTGCCTTCGCTATTGCTCGGCCCTTGTGTGCTGATTCTGGCCGACATCCTGTCGCGCCTGAGCGTACGCCCTTACGAACTGCCGATCGGGGTCATTACCGCCTTTATCGGCGCACCGATCCTGATTGCCGTGGTGCGTGGTCAGAGGATTCCCCGCCTATGAACCTGCCACCGCTTGCCGGCTACTGGCTGATCCGCACGGGTCGTTACTCGCTGCTGTTGCCCAAGCGCGCCACCGCCGCCACCTGCGGCCTGACGCTGGCGTTGCTGGTGGTTTGCGCGGTCAGCCTGGCCAGCGGCGCTGCCGGGCTCAGCCCGTGGGGCGCCGGGTTGGCACTGTTCGGCCAGGGCGACACCCTGAATGTGTTCCTGATCCGCGAGCTGCGCCTGGAGCGCCTGCTCGCCGGGTTGCTGAGTGGCGCAGCACTGGGCGCGGCCGGCTGCCTGCTGCAAACCCTGGCGCGTAACCGCTTGGCCACCCCCGGCGTGATCGGCATCGACGACGGCGCAACCGCCTTCGCCGTGGCATCGATTGTCGCTATCCCTACCAGCCTGGCCCCTTCGGGGTTGGCGCTGATCGGTGCACTGACCGCCGCCGCCCTGGCATTCGGGCTAGGCGGCAGCGGCTCGCGTGGCTATCGCTTTATCGTGGTCGGCATTGGCGTTGGCGCGGTGTTCGGCGCGCTGACCAACCTGATGCTGGCGCGCACCGACATCGACAGCGCCAACCTCGCCTACCCCTGGACCGTCGGCACCCTCAGCGCCCGGCCTTGGCTGGCGGTCCAGAGCCTGGGCATCGGCCTGTTGCTGGCGCTGCCCTGCTGCCTGGCCCTGACCCGTGCGCTGGCGACCCTGCGTTTCAACGACCAAGTGGCACAAGGGCTCGGCATCGCGCTGCGACGGGTGCGGATCATGATCCTCGCCCTGACCGTTTTGCTCACCGGGCTGGCAGTCGCGGTGGTCGGCCCGGTTGGCCTGATAGCCCTGGCCGCACCGGAACTGGCCCGTTACCTGTCGGGCCATCGCGGCGTGCCGCTAGTCAATGCCGCACTGGCCGGCGCGCTGTTGATGGTCTGTGCCGACTGGAGCGGACGCACCCTGCTGGCACCGCTGGAAATTCCCGTGGGCATCGTCACCGCCATCGTTGGCGGCCCTTATCTGCTGTGGATCCTGATCCGCCAACCCGCACGGAGTACCCCATGAGCCTCAACCCTGCGCTACTGCACAGCGATGCCCCGGTTGCCGACCTGCAAGCCCGGGAGCTGAGCCTGGACTACGCCCGCACGCGGATCATTGAAGGGCTGTCGTTGCGCGTGCCGCAGCAGCAGGTCACCGCGATTGTCGGCCCCAACGGTTGCGGCAAGTCGACCTTGCTGGCCGGGCTCAGCCGTCTGCACAAGCCCAGTGCCGGTGCGGTGCTGCTCGATGGCAAAGCCATCAGCGAGCTGCCGACCCGCACTGTGGCCCGGCGTCTGGCACTGTTGCCCCAGGACGCCAGCGCCCCGGATGGCCTGACCGTCCATGAACTGGTGCGCTTCGGCCGTCAGCCGCATCAAGGTATGCTCAGTCAGTGGTCGGAGCAGGACCGGCTGATCGTCGATGCGGCGATTGCCGCCGCCGACCTGAGCGCGCTGGAGCACCGACCACTGGAGTCGATGTCCGGCGGCCAGCGCCAGCGCGCCTGGATCGCCATGGCTATCGCCCAGGCCACGCCGCTGTTGCTGCTCGACGAACCCACCTCGGCCCTGGACCTCGGCCATCAGATCGAGGTGTTCGAGCTGATTGGCGCTCTGGCCAAAGCAGGCAAGACCATCGTCATGGTGGTTCACGACCTGTCCAGCGCCTGTCGTTATGCCGATTATCTGGTGGCGATGCAGGACGGCCGCATCGTGGCCGAAGGGGCGCCGGCCGAGGTGGTCACCGGCGATCTGGTCGAGCAATTGTACGGGGTCAAATGCGAGTTGCTGCGCGATCCGCATAGCGGTACGCCGATCATTGCTGGCGTGCAGCGCATTAGAACTGTCGGTTAGGTGCAGAGCAGAAAATGTTGCAAGGATGTTACACAGTCGCGTGTTAGGTTTCCTTCACAGTCACTTTTTTCAGGATGAATATGAAACCGACGCTCCTGGCTCTGACCCTCACGACCCTGCTCGCACCGTCTGTTACCCACGCGGCCAACCATCCCGTCACGATCAGCGACCAGCAATACACCGAGGTGCTGGCGGGCGACTGGCGCTCGAAAGACAACAGTGCCAGGGATGTCTATCGTCACCCCAAGGAGACTCTGCAATTCTTCGGCTTGCAGGCCAACCAGACGGTGATCGAGATCAGCCCAGGTGGCGGCTGGTACAGCGAGATCATCTCGCCGCTGGTCAAGGATCACGGGCATTACATCGCTGCGGTGCAGGATCCGGCCTCCGGCGAGTATTACCAGAAGGCGGCAGAGCGGATCAAAGCCCGGTTCAAGGATGACCCAAAGCGATTTGCCAATGCCCAGGTGGTGGCGTTCGATCCCAAGGCGCCGGTATTCGGCCCGGCGGCTTCGGCAGACCGGGTGCTGACGTTCCGCAATGTGCATAACTGGACCGACGCGAACACCGCCGAGGCGACGTTTGCGGCGTTTTTCAAGGTGCTCAAGCCCGGTGGTGTTTTGGGTGTGGAGGATCATCGAGCCAAGGATGGGACGGATCTGGCGAGCAATAAGCAGACCGGTTATCTGCCGACTGATTACGTGGTGAAGCTGGCGCTGGATGCGGGGTTCAAGCTGGCTGACAAGAGTGAGGTCAATGCCAATCCCAAGGACACCAAGGACTACCCGGCCGGGGTCTGGAGCCTGCCGCCGACCTATAAGCTCGGCGAGCAGGACAAGGCGAAATATGCGGCGATTGGGGAGTCGGATCGGTTCACTTTGAAGTTTGTGAAGCCGTAGGAGCGGTTTTAACCGCGAAGGCCTTTCGCTTTATGCAAGGGTCTTTGCCGCGGTTGTCTGGGCTGCGGGTTTCGCCCCGACGGGCGAGTTACTTTGGTTTCGCCCAAAGTAACCAAAGGCATTGCTCCTGGCTTGGGTCCGCCCTGCGGGCGAACTTCCCTCCGTCCGGCATCGATTCGGGGGCCGGCGCGATGGGCATCCCTGCCCAGCGCACCTGAAACTGGCTTCCCTGCCAGTTTCTCCCCCGAATCGCCGCCTACCTTCGGCCAGCGCCCAAGTCGCGATTTGCGTCGTCTGTGCCATCTCGGTACGAAGAGCAAGAACAGAGCAACAGCAGCCAGCCAGCCAACAGTGTGGGTCAGGCTGACGCCTTACTGATTAGACCGGCAATCACTCATCGCCTGGTAGCGCACGGCTTTGAGTGTGCCTTGGGTGTCTTCGTAGACCATCAGGCGCGAGACGACATCGCAGGTTTTGCCCAGCGGGCTCTGGAATTTGACCTGGGCAACATCCAGTGGCATGCCGTAGCGATACTCTTCGATCTGCGGTGCAGGCTGGCCGGCTTTGTCGGCGTATTGCTGTACGGTCTCGCGCCAGGCCTGGGCGGTTTTTTCCGAAAAGGTGTGGTTGGGGCTGTAGGCCTGGGCGGCCAGTGGCAGGGTCAGAACGAGGCCGGCGAAAAGCATCTTGAACATACGCATGGTGGTTCTCCGTCAAAAGATGGCCTCAGGTTAACGAGGCGCGGATTAACCGGGCATTACCTGCGCATTACCATTTCGTCATCTGCAACTGCCTGACAGATAAACAAAAAACCCGCCATCTCACTAGGGGCTGTTGACGTTTCATCACAACCGCGCCGAGGTCTGTTTTGTCGGCCTGCATAGGCTTCACTCTGTTGAAGTGTGTGTGACAAAACAGCCACGGCCCTGCGGGTTGCGCCCCAAATCGCGCCATGCTTCGTTGAAGGACTTGAAAAGGGAGCGACCATTTCCTGCGTCCTTCGCCTCGCCTGACACGATTTGGCGCTGCAACGCGGCCTGCGCTGAAACGTCAACAGCCCCTAGGGCGGGTTGTGTGATTCAGGGTTGCCGGATCAGTCCTGCTCGCGCCGGTGCGCCCACTGGTACAGCGCTGGCAGCACCAGCAGGGTCAGTGCGGTGGATGACAGGATGCCGCCGATCACCACAGTCGCCAGCGGCCGTTGCACTTCCGCGCCAGTGCCGGTGGCAAGTGCCATGGGGATGAAGCCCAACGACGCTACCAGGGCGGTCATCAATACCGGACGCAAGCGGGTCAAGGCGCCTTCGTTGATCGCATCGGCCAGTGAACGGCCTTCTTCGCGCAGGTTGCGGATGAACGAGATCATCACCAGACCGTTGAGTACCGCCACGCCCGACAAGGCGATAAAGCCCACCCCGGCCGAGATCGACAGCGGGATGTCGCGCAGCCACAGCGCCAGCACGCCGCCGGTCAACGCGAAGGGAATGCCGGTGAACACCAGCAGGCCGTCCTTGAGGTTGTTGAAGATCATGAACAACAGGGTCAGCACCAGCAGCAAGGCGATCGGCACCACGATCTGCAAACGCTGCGCCGCCGATTGCAG
Organism: Pseudomonas sp. LJDD11; assembly: GCF_024584215.1. NCBI lineage: Bacteria > Pseudomonadati > Pseudomonadota > Gammaproteobacteria > Pseudomonadales > Pseudomonadaceae > Pseudomonas > Pseudomonas sp. LJDD11. Next base: position 414,251 of record NZ_JANJFL010000001.1, on the reverse strand, counting down.
TTGCTCGAATTGCCCACCCCAGGTGGTCCAGTAACCGGCCGGAATCCGTACCTGCTCTTGCAAGGTCTGCCCCGCCTCAGCAACAAATGAGCCCAGGTCACGCCCACGCACGTTGGCGCTGACCACCACCACCCGCTTGCCGTTTTCCCGGCTGATCTGGTTCGGCCCCAGTTCCAGATCCAGGCTGGCGACCTGGGCCAGGGTGATGAAGCCGATCTGCTGCCCGGCAGCACCCGCTCCAGCGATGCCTGGCACCGGTATCAGCAGACTGGCCAAGGCGTCGAGGTCTGTGCGCAGGTTTTCCGGCAGACGCACCACCATGTCGAAGCGGCGGTCGCCTTCGTACAAGGTGCCGGCCTCACGACCACCGACGGCAATCGCGATCGCGTCCTGCACATCACCGATATTGAGGCCGTAGCGCGCGGTCTTGTTGCGGTCGATGTTAATGGTCAGGATCGGCAGGCCGGTGGTCTGTTCGACTTTCACCTCGGAGGCGCCTGGCACGTTCTGCAGGCTGGCGGCGATTTGTGCAGCGGTCTGGTTAAGCACCTGCATGTCGTCGCCAAACACCTTGACCGCCACATCGCTGCGTACCCCGGAAATCAGCTCGTTGAAGCGCAACTGGATCGGCTGCGACAGTTCATAGTTGCTGCCCGGCACGCCGGCCGCTGCCGCTTGCAGTTCGGCAATCAGGGTTTCACGGGGCTTGTCCGGGTCCGGCCATTCACTGCGGTCTTTGAGCATCACGTAGCTGTCAGAAATGTTCGGCGGCATCGGGTCGGCGGCGATTTCGGCGGTGCCGGTCCGGGCGAAGACCCGCTCGACTTCCGGCATTTTTTCCATCACGGCCTTTTCCAGACGCTGCTGCATGTCGACCGACTGGCTGAGGCTGGTGCCCGGCACCCGCAACGCCTGCAAGGCAAAGTCGCCTTCACTCAGGCTGGGAATGAACTCGCTGCCCATGCGGCTGGCGGTAAAGCCGGACAACACCACCAACAGCACCGCCACGGCAAAGGCAGCCGCGCGATGACCAAGCACCCAGCGCAATACCGGGGCATAGCCCTGACGCGCCTTGCGCATCACCAACCCCTCTTCTTCCTTGACCTTGCCGGTGACGAACATGGCAATGGCCGCTGGCACGAAGGTCACCGACAGGATCATCGCGCCAAGCAGGGCGATCACCACGGTAAAGGCCATCGGGTGGAACATCTTGCCCTCGACCCCGGTGAGGGCAAAGATCGGCAGGTACACCACCATGATGATCAACTGACCAAAAATCAGCGGGCGGCGCGCCTCTTTCGCGGCGGCAAACACTTCATGGAAGCGCTCGCTGCGGGTCAGCAGGCGACCATGTTTGTGTTGCGCATGGGCCAGACGGCGGATCGAGTTCTCGACGATCACTACGGCGCCGTCGACGATGATGCCGAAGTCCAGCGCGCCCAGGCTCATCAGGTTGGCGCTGACCCGGTTGCTGAACATCCCGGTGAAAGTGAACAGCATCGACAACGGAATCACCATGGCGGTGATCAACGCGGCGCGGATATTACCGAGAAACAGAAACAGAATGACGATGACCAGGATCGCCCCTTCGATCAGGTTCTTCTTCACCGTGGCAATGGCCTTTTCGACCAGGTTGGTGCGGTCGTAGACAGTCACCGCCACCACGCCCTCAGGCAGGTTACGGTTGATCTCTGCCAGCTTTGCCGCCACGGCCTGCGAGACCGTGCGGCTATTCTCGCCGATCAGCATGAACACGGTGCCCAGCACCACTTCGCGGCCATTCTCGGTGGCGGCACCAGAGCGCAGCTCTTTGCCGATCATTACCTCAGCCACATCACTGACCCGCACCGGCGTGCCCTGGGCGCTGGTCACCACGACGTTGGCGATGTCTTGCAGGCTGCCCAACTGGCCGGGCGCACGAATCAGCAATTGCTCGCCGCCACGCTCCACATAACCGGCGCCAACGTTAGCGTTGTTGCGCTCAAGCGCAGTCAGCAGGTCAGCCAGGGTCAATTTGTAGGCCGCCAGCTTGCGCGGGTCCGGAGCGATCTGGAACTGCCGGGCGAAGCCGCCGATGGTATTGATCTCTGCCACCCCTGGCACATTGCGCAGTTGCGGCTTGATGATCCAGTCCTGGATCACCCGCAGGTCGGTGGGGGTATAGGCGGTGCCGTCTTCCTTGAGCGCACCGGGTTTGCTTTCCACCGTCCACAGGAAGATCTCCCCAAGCCCGGTGGACACCGGGCCCATGATCGCATCGGTCCCGGCCGGCAATTGCTGACGGGCATTCTGCAAGCGCTCGCTGACCCACTGGCGGGCGGCGAACAGGTCAGTGCCCTCTTTGAAAATCACCGTGACTTGCGACAGCCCCGAGCGCGACAGCGAACGGGTCTGCTGCAGGCCGGGCAGACCGGCCATTGCGGTTTCGATGGCAAAGGTGATGCGCTGCTCGGTTTCCAGTGGCGAAAAGCCCGGTGCAGCGGTGTTGATCTGCACCTGGACGTTGGTAATGTCCGGGACCGCGTCGATGGGCAGCTTCTGATAGCTGACGATCCCCAGACCGGCCATGAGCAAGACAGCGAGCATCACCACGATGCGCTGCTCGATAGCGAATTGAATCAGGCGTTCAAACATGCGGATTTACTCATGGCCTGTTAGTGAGAGTGCTCGGCCGAGCCTTTGCCCAGCTCCGACTTCAAGACGAAACTGCCGGCAGCGGCGATCTGCGCACCGGCCTGCAAGCCACCGAGGACCTCCACATGGCCGTTGGCACGGCGCCCGGTCATTACCGGCTGGGCCTTGAAGCCCTCGGCATTGCGCAGGAACACCACGGTATTGTTTTCAACGGTCTGCAAGGCGGCCTCCGGCACGCTCAACGCCGCCTGACCGTCAGCCGTCGCCACCTCGATGTTGACCAGCAGTCCGGGGCGCCAGGCGCCTTGCGGGTTGGCCAGGGTCACCCGCACCTGGGCGGTGCGGCTCAGTTCACCGAGCAGGTTGCCGACATAACCGACCTTGCCCTGCACCTGGGCATTGAGGTCTGGCGCGGTGACCACCACCTCACGACCGATCATGACCTTGTCCAGGTCCTTGGCCGTGACACCAAACGTGGCCCAGACCCGCGACAGGTCCGACAACGTGAAGGCATTGCTGGCCTCGTTGACCACCTCACCGATGCTCAGGTGCTTCTCGACGATCATCGCGTCGAACGGGGCAACCAGTTCATAGCGGTTGCCGCCATCAGGGCTCAGCCCGGCGCCGATGACCGAGAGTTTCTGCCGGGCATTGGCGACATTGATCTGCGCCTCCTGATAGGCCTGACGGGCCAGTTGGTAGTCCTGTTCGGCAGAGATCTTGTCCTGCCAGAGGGTCTTTTCCCGCTGTAATGTGCTGCCGGCGGTTTCCAGGCGGCGCTGGGCAGCGCTCAGCTCACTGCGTTGGTCTGCGATCTGCGGGCTGGAGATCACTGCCAGCACTTGGCCTTTTTTGACTTGCTGGCCCAATTCGACCATCACTCGCTCTACCACCCCGCTGACCCGCGGCACGATGTGCGCGGTGCGGTCCTCATCAAACCGGATCTCGCCGGGAAAGCTGGCCGACAGGTTCAGCGGCCGGGTTGTGGCGACCGCCAGCTCGATGCCGGCGGCGCGAATCTGCTCGGCGGATAACTCGACCTGCCCTTGCTCTTCTTCGTGGCCGTGCTCATCAGCGCCTTGCTCTGCATTGCCATGTTCATCGGCCCCATGCGCCTGTTCATCCTTGTGCCCGTCATCGTCCTTGTGTCCCTCTTGCCGGGCATGAGCCTGCCCGTCAGGTTTGGGGGCGTCGGCGTTGGCCGGCTCGGGATGGTCATGGTCGTGCGCTTCGTGGCCCGCTGGTGCCGCCTGAGCACTGGCCAGCACTGCGCCGCGTTCGTCGTTCAGGGTCAGACTGCCGATGCCGCCCAGGGCGACCAGCGCCACCGCAATGGCCAGGCTGCGTTTGTTGTTCATGAAAGCTCCTGCAAGGTCATGGCCTGCACTGCGCGCGCGGCGCAAGCCGGAATCGGATCAGAGGGGGTTGGCGCCGTAGATGCGCTCGATGGCGGCGCGGGCCTCACTGCCGGCGGCCAGGGCTTGGAGGTAACGGCCACGGGCGTCGATCAGGGTGCGTTGGGCATCGAGCACGTCGATGAAGCCGAACTTGCCCATTTCAAAACCGCGGGTGGCCGTGTCCACGGCTTGCTGCGCGGCAGGCAGGATGATGCGGCTGAACGACTCCACTTCACTGCTGGCGGTGCTCCACTGCTCCAGGGCCGAACGGGTGCGGGTGCGCAGGTCCAGCTCAACGGCGTTGCGCAGATCGCGGGCCTGATCGGCGCGCCGGGATGCGGCCAGTACGTTGCCCTGGTTGCGATCGAACAGCGGCAACGGCATCGACATGCCAACCACATTGACCCGCTCGCGGTCTTCACGGCTGTACTGGCTGCCGACACTGACGGTCAGGTTGGGAACCCGCTGGGCACGCGCCGAACCGAGCATGGCTTCACGCTGCTGGATCTGCGCCTCGGCCAGGCGCAAGGCGGGGGCCTGCTCAAGCCGGTCGAACAATGCTGCCGCTGTCGGCGCCTGGCCGGGTGCCAGATCGGCGCTGTGCAGGCTGTCGAACTCACCCTCCTGCGTCCCGATAACCCTGGCTAGCTGGCGCAGGCTGTCGGCCTGGGCGGTGCGGGCCTTGCGCAGTTGCAGTTCGGTTTCGGCCAGTTGCACCTGGGCGCGGGTTGCCTCGACCGGCGACACTTGGCCGGCCCGTACCCGGCCGTCAGCCACCCGCAAACCACGCTCGGCCAGTTGCAGCGACTGACCGGCCAGTTCGACGGCGGTGTGCGCCCGCGCCGCGGCATGGAAAGCCAGCAGCACATCGGCGCGCAGCTCCAGGCTGCGCCGCTCCAGTTCCAGGCGCGCCGCGTCCTGGCCGCGTTCGGCTACATCGATGCGCGCACCACGCTTGCCCCCCAGCTCCAGCGCCTGGCTGAGCATCACCGTGGTGGTGCGGGTGTCGCGGCGGGTGTCTTCTGCCTCCCAGGACAGCTCGGGATTGGGCAACAGGCCAGCCTGACGCCGCTCGCCTTCGGCGATACCGATGTCCTGGCGGACTGCGGCAAGCTCCGGATTGCGCGCAAAGGCGGCATCGATTGCGGCCGCCAGGGTCAACGGCGCCGCATGCAGATGACTGGCCGGCAACAGCAGGGCACACAGCACCCCGGCGCGAATCATCAGTCGATATGGTTTACGATCCCCAGACACTTGACACCCCCGACGCAACACAAAAACAGCCCCGAAAGGGGCCGAAAAAGGAATGCGGGGGACTGTAGAAAAGCGGCGTTATCGACAAGATTGCCGGAAAATTACAATTCTGTTATCCGGCCGAAATGGCCAGCGATCTGTATTACAGTGCGGCAGCTTTTTACCCTGCGCTGAGCTTCCCGGCTCAAGCCGGTCCTACGAGGAACCTATTCGATGCGTATCCTGGTTGTCGACGACGAACCCAAAACCGCTGAATACATGCATCAGGGCCTGACCGAAAGCGGTTACGTGGTGGACGTCGCCGGCACCGGCATCGATGGCCTGCATCTGGCGCGTACCCAGGATTACGAGCTGATCATCCTCGACGTCAACCTGCCGCAGCTCGAAGGCTGGGAAGTGCTGGCAGCGATTCGTGCCAGCAGCCATACCCGGGTGATGATGGTCACCGCCCGCGGGCGCCTCGAAGACCGGGTCAAAGGCCTGGACATGGGCGCCGACGATTATCTGGTCAAGCCCTTCGAGTTTCCCGAGCTGCTCGCCCGGGTGCGGACCCTGCTGCGACGCAGCGATCAACCCGGCCTGCCCAGTGTATTGCGCATCGCCGATCTGGAACTGGACCATGGCCGGCACCGGGCATTTCGCGGCAACCGACGCATTGACCTGACCACCAAGGAATTCGCCCTGCTGCACCTGCTGATGCGCCACAGCGGCGAAGTGTTGTCGCGCACGCGGATCATCTCTCAGGTCTGGGACATGAATTTCGACTGCGACACCAACGTGGTGGAGGTCTCGATCCGCCGCCTGCGGGCCAAGATCGACGACCCCTTTGACTGCAAGCTGATCCACACCCTGCGCGGCGTGGGTTATGTGCTGGAAGCCCGGCAATGACCCTGGCACGCCCCACCATGCGGCTTTCCATGCGCCTGGGTCTGACCGTCAGCGCCCTGTGTGCGTTGCTGGTGCTGGGCATGGCGACGTTTTCCTGCCTGACCATTTCCCGGCAACTGGACATTCGTGCGCAGAACGAACTGACCGACAAGCTGCGCCAGATCCGGCACAGCCTGACCGAGAGTTCCTGGTCGGGCAATGACCGATCGCTGAACTCGCACAACCTGCGCGACCAGATTGTCGGCCATGACAATTTCACCCTGACCCTGCTCGACGCCAGCGTACCGCGTCGGCGCCTGCTGGTGATCGGCAAGGATGAAGGTGCGCCGCTACCGGAGTCGTTGTTCAATGACCAGGCGCAGGATTTTCAAGCGTTGCGCAGCGACACCGGCCATGGGCTGCTGGTCGCCGCCAGCCCGATGCAGTTGCGCAGCGGCCAGCAGGTGCTGGCCGTGCTGACACTGGACCGTAAGGATGACGACGAACTGCTGCGCGCCTACGTGCAATCGACCCTGATCGCCTTGCCAGTGATATTTTTGCTGGTCGGCGGGGGTGCCTGGTGGGTGGTGCGCCGCTCGCTGCGCCCGCTCAAGGCCTTTGGCAAAGTCGCTGCCCAGGTCTCGGCACGCGACCTGTCGCAGCGCCTGACCAGCAGCGGCTTACCTGATGAGCTTCAGGGACTGGCCCGGGCGATCAACGTAATGCTCCAGCGTCTGGATGACGACATCAGCCAGCTGGCGCAGTTTTCCGACGATTTGGCTCACGAACTGCGCTCGCCGATCAATAACCTGATGGGCAAGGCGCAAGTCACGCTGTCTCGCGAACGTCCTGCAGAAGACTACAAACAGGCGCTGGAGTCATGCACCGAAGAACTCGAACGCCTGTCGCGCATGGTCAGCCAGATGCTGTTTCTGGCCAGCATCAACCAACCCGTTGCAGCGCTGGCAACTGACCCGGTCAACCTGCGCGAAGAAGCCGACAAAGTCGTCGAGCTGTTCGAGCTGACCGCCGAAGAACGCGATATCAAGCTGCAGGTCAACGGCACTGCCTGTACTCGGGGCGACCGGCTGATGATCCAGCGGGCAATCTCCAACCTGCTGTCCAACGCTATCCGCCATGCGCCGCCAGGAACCCGGGTAACGTTGCTGTTGTCGGTGCACAGCGAACAGGCCAGCCTCGCCATCAGTAACGCCGGTGAAGGGATTGCCGCCGAACACCTGCCACGCTTGTTCGACCGTTTCTACCGGGTTCACGCCAGCCGCGCCCGCCACCAGGGCGGTACCGGCCTGGGGCTGGCCATCGTGCGCTCGATCATGCAGATCCACGAAGGTGAGGTGACGGTGACCAGTGAACCGGGCGGCCTGACCACCTTCAGCCTGATTTTCCCCCATGGCGCTGCGCGCCTGAATTCAACGACCACCACGGGCAAGACTTATGCAATTGGCGAACCTGACTAAACCGCTGCGCACCCTGCTGCTGACCACCTTCGCCGCCAGCGCGGCCCTGGCTCAGGCTGCACCGACCATCGACGTGCATCGCGACGCCAACTGCGGCTGCTGCAAACAATGGATCAAGCACCTGCAAGACAACGGTTTTAGCGTCAATGATCACGTCGAAACCGATATGGCGGCCGTCAAACAACGCCTCGGGGTCCCCCACGGGCTGGGCTCGTGCCATACCGGTGTGATCGACGGCAAATTCGTCGAAGGCCATGTACCGGCCACACAGATCATCGACCTGAACAAACGCCCGGAACTGCTCGGCATCGCCGTACCGGGCATGCCCATCGGTTCGCCGGGCATGGAACACGGCGACCGCCAGGACGCCTATCAGGTGATCGGGGTTACGGCGTCAGGTGAGCGGCCGGTGGTGGCAGAGTATCCGGGGCGCTGACCCCTTCAACCGAAGTGCAGGCGCAGATCGTTGAGCGCCGCCAGACTCGCCGCTGCCAGCAACAGCCCTGCGAACGCCAGCGTCGCTTTGCCGGCGAGTCTGAACCAGCCATACCTGCCATTTTCCTTCAGGCAGCTACAGTGGCTGACCCTCATGCCACAACCATTTCTGGGCGGGTCAGCCCGACCGGGCACTACCGCTTTACCGTTGCCACTCGGGGCTACAGTCTGTCCAGCGCCCCGCTTCTACCAACGGACCGCGGAGATGCAGGATGGCCAAGCTGTTCCAGCTCACAGCCGATATCAGACCGAAAACCCTTAAAAGGACCAACCAGAACTTCGTGACTCAACAGGTGTTGACCGAGATCGGCAAGAAGCACGGTGTGCTCAATACCCAGGTCCTGCAACAGAAGCAACTGGGCAAGAGCTTTGCGATGTTCGATGTAAAGTCGATCACCCCTGTCGAACTGGGGCTGGTCAGCAAGAATCTCTACGCTCTTGGCCTGATCGACAAGGTCACTGCCAACCTGATGCTGACCGCAGGCACCAGTCTGGACGCGTACGGTAACCAGACCGCGCCGGATGTGAAGATCAACGCGCTGGATTACTTCGCGGCGCGGATCGACAGCCTCAAAAAGGCCGGCAAGCAGGGCAATGACTATGCCTTTCATGTGGTGCCCGATTACATCGCCACGGTCCATGCCCTGCTCAATCTCGAAGACTTTGCCCGACAACAGCCGGGTGCAGCCAGTGAGCCCCCGAAGAGGAAGTCGTCTTCACGCGGCTGGAACGGCTTCAGCGCAAAGGCGTGAGTCAGTCACCAGCCTGCGATAAGGGCCGCGCCACCTGCTCCAGCGACTTGCGCTCTGCCGCCACGCCCCAGATCGCCTGGACCAGCGCGGCCATGATCATCAGACCGGCGCCGATCAGGTAGCCGACCAGCACATGGCTGCGCTCGCCCGTTTCGATCAGGGCGCCGAACAGGGTCGGGCCGCTGATGCCGCCCAGCCCGGTGCCGAAGGCGTAGAACACGGCAATCGCCAGGGCGCGGATTTCCAGCGGGAAGGTTTCTGCTACGGTGAGGTAGGCCGAACTGGCGGCTGCTGAGGCAAAGAAAAAGATCACCATCCAGGCGATGGTCTGTTCGATCACATCCAGGGCGCCCTGCTCGAACAGGTAACCGCTGACAGCCAGCAAGGCACCGGAAATGAAATAGGTGGCGCTGATCATGATTCGCCGCCCCAGCACGTCGAACAGCCGGCCCAGCAGCAGCGGGCCGCAGAAATTGCCCAGTGCAAACGGCAGCACGTACCAGCCGACCTGCGCCGAGGGTACCTGGTAAAAATCGGTGAGCACCAGCGCGTAAGTGAAGAAGATCGCGTTGTAGAAAAACGCCTGGGCGGTAAGCAGACTCATCCCCACCACCGCTCGTACGCGGTGCACCACAAACAGGCTACTGAACACTTCCTTGAGTGGCGTATGGTCACGCGCCCGCAGGCGCAGCGGCTTGCCCTGCGGCGGCGGCAAAGCGATGCCGCGCTCGTGGTAGCGGCGTTCAATGGTCTCGACAATGCGCCGCGCGGCTTCGGGCTGATTATGAATCAACAGCCAGCGCGGGCTTTCCGGAATCCACAGGCGCATGAACACAATCAACAGCCCCAGTATCGCGCCGATCCCGAAACACAGCCGCCAGCCAGTTTCGCTGCCGACAAAATCAGGGTCGAGCAACACGATCGAACCTGCCGCGCCCAGTGCTGCGCCAATCCAGAAGGTGCCGTTGATGGTCAGGTCGACCCAGCCGCGAAAGCGCGCCGGCGTGAATTCCTGGATGGTCGAATTGATGGCCGTGTATTCGCCGCCGATCCCCGCGCCGGTCAGAAAGCGAAACAACAGAAAGCTCCACAAATTCCAGGCAAATGCCGTGGCTGCGGTGGCGCCGATGTACACAAACAGGGTGATGAAGAATAGCTTGCGCCGGCCCAGGCGGTCGGTGAGCCAGCCAAAAAACAACGCCCCAAGCACCGCACCGGCAATGTACACAGCCCCCGCCAGGCCAATGTCGGCGTTGCTCATTTGCAGCACGGGGCTGTCTTTCAGGGCGCCGGCCACCGAGCCGGCCAACGTCACCTCCAGCCCATCGAGCAGCCAGGTGATACCCAGAGCCAGCACCAGCAAGCTGTGAAAACGGCTCCAGGGCAACCGGTCCAGGCGCGCCGGCAGGTCCGTCTCGTGGATTAGCGCCTGATTGTGTTCAGACACTCCAGCGCTGCCCTGCCCGTTGCTTCCCTGGCTCATCGGGTAACTCATTGGTGATCGACCTCCACCTGTGATTCACAACCCTTGGCAGGGTTCAGCAAAGGTTCAACGGCTGCGCTCAAGCATCTGTGCGACGCGGCTCGCCAGCAGGTCGAGGCTGAAGGGTTTGCTCAACAGTTGCATGTGCAGGCCGAGAAAATCGCTGCGATTGATCGCGCTTTCGGCGTAACCGGTGAGAAACAGCACGGGCAATCGGGCATGCAACTGCTGGATGATTTCCGCCAGTTGCCGGCCATTCATGCCCGGCAGGCCAACGTCAGTGATCAGCAGGTCCAGCGCCGTCATGCTGTCGAGCAGGCGCAAGGCCTCCTCAGCATGCTGCGCGACCACCACCTGATAACCCAGCTCCTGCAAAACTTCCTGATTGATCAGGCGCACCGAGTCGTCGTCTTCGACCAGCAGAATGGTCTGGCCATGGCCAGGCACCGCCACGCTGCTCAGTACCTCGCTTTGCGGTTCATGATTGGGGCATTGCGGCAGACTTATCGTTACCCGGGTGCCCTGGCCCTCGTGACTGTCGATGACCAGCCGACCACGGCTCTGGGTGGCGAAGCCGTAGACCATCGACAGCCCCAGCCCGGTGCCCTGACCGATGGGTTTGGTGGTGAAAAACGGCTCCAGTACTTTGTCGAGCAAGCGCTTGGGGATGCCCACGCCGGTGTCGCTTATTTCAATGCGCACCTCACCCTCGGACAGTTGGGTCGCGATGCTTAACAGGCCACCGTGGGGCATCGCATCGCGGGCGTTGATCACCAGGTTGAGCACGGCATTTTCCAGCTGGTTGGCATCGGCCAGCACCCAGGGATCTTCACTGCACAACTGGAAATCGACCCGTGTCTGTTCGGTCAGCATGCCTTGCAGTAATTGCCGCAGGGCGATGATCAGGGCATTGACCTGCAGGGGTTTGGCATCCAGCGATTGCCGCCTGGAGAACGCCAGCAGCCGCTGGGTCAGGGAGGCTGCACGCTGCGCAGAGTCGTAGGCGGCGTCCATGAAGCGCTCGACGCCGTCAATCCGGCCCTTGCCCAGCCGTAGACGAATCAGGTCCAGGGCACTGATGACCCCGGTGAGCATGTTGTTGAAGTCGTGGGCGATACCGCCAGTCAACTGGCCGACCGCTTCCATTTTCAGCGACTGGCGCAGTTGCTCTTCGGCCTTGGCGCGCTCGCCGCTCTCGGCCTTGAGTTGTTCGATGGCGTTGTTGAGCGCCACCGTGCGGGCCTGAACCTGGATTTCCAGTTCATCGTTGAAGCGCCGCAGGGCCAGTTCGGCCTGCTTTTGCGCGTTGATATCGACAATCACCGAGGCCGCACCGATGATCTGCCGCGCCTCGCCATACAGCGGAATGGCGCTGACCCGCATCCACGATTCGCTGCCATCTTCCAGAGTGTGACGAAAATCGATGCCGTTGACCGGCACGCCGCGCAGGGCCTGGGCGCCAGGGAACATCTGCGGTTCGATACGTCGGCCGGCGGCGTCGAAACCCAGCCAACGCACGGCGTTTTTCGCCGAACGTGACGGGATAACGTCATCAGGTACATAGCGGTGATACAGCGGGTTGCGGATCAGGCTCTGGCCTTGCGCGTCCATGAAACAGACCCCGACCGGGATGTTCTCCAGCAGCGTATGCAGGCGCCCACGCTCACCGGCCAGCTCTGCCAGGCGATCACGCATCTGGTATTGCCGCTCGCGGCCGCGCCAGGCGGCGGCCACTACGCTGCGCAGGGTCACCAGGCTCAGCGGACGCTCGATCACCATCGCATTGGCGATCCAGGCCGGCAGATCAAGCAATGTGGCCGATTTGCCAGACGAGAGCAGGATGACCGGAATTTCCGACCAGTCGGGCTGGCCTTGCAGGGCCGCCGCGAGGGCTGCCACATCGCCCTGTAATGCCTGTTCGCTGAGCAACAGCACACCGGTCCCGACACCGATCCGCGCGGCCGCCGCAGCGGCACTGTCGTGCAGCTCCAGCTCATAACGCTCGGCAAACAGCGTGCGCAGGTCGGCTGCCTCGACCGGGTCAGGGGCACAGATCAACAGGCGCGGAGCCTGTCCGGTTTCACAGACCAAGCGAGAGGTCCTCCATGCACTGCACCTCAAAAATCAATGATGCCGCCCTTTTGGCTGGCTATTCGATCAGGAAAAAACCGATTGGTTGAACGCGTACTGAAAATATTTTCAGTTTTTTCTGAAAATTCTTTTCGCTGCACCGTCCTTTGCCTCGCACCAACGACGAGATCAATTCTCATTCAGCAAAACAAGGCTCTCCGGAGCCTGTGGGGACATCGGATGAAACCGACTTATCAGCCAGCCCAGCGTCTGGCCCTGGCGATACGCAAGCACTTTAGCACTGGCGCACTGGGGCTGTGCCTGGCCGTGAGCAGCCAGTACCTGGCAGCCGCACCCGGCCAGGCAGCCCGCGAGCCCATGCTGCAGGCCCGGCACAGCTTCGACATCTCGGTGCAGGAGCTGGCCAGCGCGCTGATCAGCTTCGGTCAACAGAGCGGCTTGCAAGTCACGATGGACCCGGCCCTGTTCGGCCAGCGCTACAGCCAGTCGGTAGTCGGTGAGATGAGCGCCGAACAGGCCCTGCAAAAGCTGCTGCGTGGCAGCGCGATTGGCTGGCGCTTTGAGCACGGTACGCTGGTGTTCAGCCTGGAGCCCAGCGCACGGTTCGATGCGCCCATGGAGCTTAACAGCACCGTGGTACTCGGCACCCCGCAAGACAACGCCTTTCAGGGTGAGACGGTGATCAACCGCAAGGCGATCAAGGCCTTTCCCGGTGCCAACGGCGATATCACCACATTGCTGCGCATGCACCCCAGCGTGCAGTTCAATAATGCCCAGCAAAGCTCCAATGCCCCCGGTGAAATCGACCCGGCCGATATCAGCATCAATGGTGCCAAGTACTACCAGAACAACTTCATGATCGACGGGATCTCGATCAATAACGATCTGGATCCCGGTGAACACAGTTACGGCTCGATCCGCCAATTCGATTCACCGCCCAGCCGCTCCCATGGCATTGCCCTGGACGCTGACCTGCTTGAAGAGGTGCGGGTTTACGACAGCAACGTCCCCGCCGAATATGGCGGTTTCAACGGCGGTGTGATCGATGCCATTACCCGCAAACCGAGCCGTCAACTGCACGGCAAACTCTCGGCCTCGATGACCCGCTCGCAGTGGACCCGTTACCATATCAACGAGGCCGACCGGGAAAATTTCGCCTACTCGACCGACGAGCAGTATCAGCCAGACTTCGAAAAAACCACCGTGCGCGGCACGCTGGAAGGACACCTCACCGATGACTTCGGTGCCATCGTGAACTTCTCGCAAAAGCGCTCGACCATTGGCCTGAACGCCAATGACAACGGCTACAGCAGCAGTACCGCGATGGCCAATCAGGATCAGACCCGGCGCATCGACAACTACCTGATCAAGACTTACTGGAACGTCAGCGACCGGCTGAGCCTCGATACCTCGCTGACCTACGCCCCGCAGGAGAACTATTACTTCTTTGCCAACCGTATCAATGGCGGCTTCGTCAATGAAAGCGGCGGCTGGCAAGGCAGCCTGAAATCGGTCTGGAGCGACGACACCTTCACCTGGACCAACAAGCTGGCGTTGACCAATGTCACCAGCTCGCGCGACTCCGATTCCGATTACTACATCAACTGGTACTACTCGGACGTGAAAAACTGGGGCAACCCCGACAGCAATACCGCCCGCAGTGCCGAAGGCAATTATGGCGATGTCGATCAGACCCAGCGTGGCGCTACCTGGACCTCCAAGGTCGACTGGCAACCGCTGGAGTTCGCCGGGCTGGAGCATCACCTCACGGTGGGCATCGACCTGTCACACCAGACCGCGACCTGGGAGCGTCTCAATGACGCCATGTCCGTCGGCACGCTGATTCGCGATAACGGCACCCGTTGCGACAATAACGATAGCCTGTGCTCGATTGGCCGCCTGATCAACGCAAATACCAGACAGTACGCCACCCGCAGGGTGGATTACAGCGCTGGCAAGATTGAAATCAGCGAAAACAAGTATGCGCTGTTCATGCAAGACACATTCTCGATCGGTGACCTGACCCTGCGCCCCGGTGTGCGCCTGGAAGGTGACGACTACATGGAGAAGAAGACCATTGCACCGCGCTTTTCCGGCGACTACGACATCTTCGGGGACCGCAGCAGCGTGCTGGTATTTGGCGCCAACCGCTATTACGGCCGTAACCTTTACAAGTATCGCCTGGCTGACGGACGCGGCGCCCTGCAAACCAGCTGGGCACGCAACAGCCAGACCGGCACCTGGACAGGTACTCGGTCACAGAACCTGAGCAAATTCTCGACCCTGGATATTCCCTATGACGATGAACTGACGCTGGGTCTTGAACAACGGTGGCTGAACAGCCAGTTCAGCCTCAAATACGTGTATCGCGAGGGTAAAGACAAGATCAACCGGGCCTATGGGCGCGTGCTGGGCGTGCCTGCCGAACCGGGCTATGACACCAACTACTTCAGTTACACCAACGAAGGGTCAAGCAAAAGCGACAACGTGACGCTGACGGTCACGCCCCTTGAAGAGCTCAAATGGCTGGGCAGCAGCACCAGCCTGCAACTGGCCTTGAACTGGCAGCGCACCCGAGATGCCTACGGCAACTACGACGACGCAATTACCGCCGAACTGCTAGATAACGACAAGGTGATGTATGAAGGCCGAGTGATCGACTATATCGATCTGCCGGCCAACAACTTCAACCGGCCGTGGAGTGCGCGCCTGACCGCGATCACCGAAATCCCGCAATTGAACCTGACGTGGAGCAACTTCCTGCGTTACCGGGGGGCCTACGACCAACTGATCGCCACCGGCGACGATGTCACGGTCGACGGGCAAGCGTACCAGCTGTTCGAAACCGCCCGCGTCAAAGCCGCCCCGACCTGGGACATGCGAGTGGACTGGGAGCTGCCTACCGGCAAGGACCAGGCGCTGTTCATGGCGGTGGACATCACCAACGTGACCGACAAGGTCAACCCGATTATCAGCAGCGGGTCGTCCGCCAAGACCACCTATGAAGTCGGCCGCCAATACTGGCTTGAGGTCGGCTACCGCTTCTGATCGCCCGACCCTTTGCCCAAGCAGGGGCGCAAAGCCCCTGCCAAGACTGGAAATAACCTGATGAAAACAACAATCGCGAGCCTGTGCGGCTTGCTGTTGCTGGGCGGCTGCGCCCGGCTTGCGGTGGACGACCAGGCGCAGACCTGGGACCCACGTGTGGTACGCGGCCAGTTGCCCAACGGCCTGGAATACCGCCTGGTGCGCGAGACCTCGCAACCGGGGCGTATTGATGTGCGCCTGACCGTGCGCGCCGGCTCTGTGGATGAAAGCGCCCGGCAGGTCGGTGTTGCGCACCTGGTCGAGCATCTGAATTTCTATAACCACGGCAACGCCACTGACGACATTCGCCAGCGCATGAGCCAATGGGGCTGGGTCTCGGGCCGCCATTACAATGCCGTCACCAGCTACGACCGCACCCAGTACCTGCTCAGCCCAAGCGGCGGCGCGGCGCAAACCGAACAGGCCCTCCAGGCGCTGGCCACCCTGAGCCTGGCAGCCGATTACAACGCGGCCGATCTGGACCGCGAACGGCCCATCGTCATTGAAGAATGGCGCGGCGGCCTGGGCGTGGCGCAACGCATGAACGATCAGCGCACCGCTGCCCAGCGCATCGGCTCGCGCTACCCGCAGCATCGCACCATCGGCAACGAAGCGGCGATCCGCAGCGCCAGCCTGGAGCAGCTCAAGGCCTTCCAGCAGCGCTGGTATGCGCCCAACAACATGATTCTGACCATCGTCGGTGATATCGACCCGGCCGCCCTGCCCGCACGTATCAAGCACTGGTTCGGCAACGCTGCATCGGTGCCATTGCCTGACCGAACCTGGCGCGAACTGACGCTGGACGAGCAACTGAAGATCGTGCGCCTGCAAGACAGCCAGAGCGGCAGCAATCAGCTGGCCCTACTGTTTCGCCTGCATGAACCAGGCAGCCGCGCAATAACCCATAGCGGCGCACGCGAGCGGCTGGTCGACCGCCTGACCCTGGCGGTGCTGGTCGACCAGTTGCGCCGCCAGCCACGTGATGCGGGGGTACGCAGCCTCAGCGTGCAGAAGAACCAGATCGGCGAATACTCCAGCGTGCTGGGCATCGCCGCCGGCGTCGAGGCTCAGGGCCATGACAACGCCCTGCGTCAGCTGTTAAGTGAAATCGAGCGCCTGCGCCGTTTCGGCCTGTTTGAGGCGGACATGCAGCGCGAAAAGAGCCGCATCCGCGAAATTGCCCAGGGCATGCTGCGCAACGACCCGCAGCGCAGTTTCGAGCAGTGGGTCAACCACCTCAACGACGCGGCGATCCAGGACCGCCTGGTGATGGACAAGCACCAGATTGCCCGGCAGTACCTGACGATGCTCGACACCGTCAGCCTCGATGACCTCAATCAGCGCTTCAAGCGCTGGACCGACAGCGCCGACCGGGTACTGCAGTTGACCGCACCCGCCGACCAGAACCTGCCGCTGCCAGGCCAGGCCGAGGTGCAGGCGCTGCTGGCCGACGTGCGCAAGAGCACACTCCAGGCACCGCAACCGCTGCCGGCCCAGACCCATGAAGTGCAGGCCGCACTGCCGGCCCTGCCGGCGGTCGGCGCCAGCGGCAAGGTTGTCGAGCAACGCCGTTATGACGCAGAAAACGTCGAGTACTGGCAGCTGAGCAACGGCGACCGGCTGGTCTGGCTCAAACAGGCTGCCGCCGACGGCGGTATGCTCATGCAGGCCATGTCGGACGCTGGGTTTCACACTGGAGAGATTCCGGGCTGGCGCAGTCAGGTGGCGGCCCAACTGGGCCAGCAACAAGCACCGCAGGGCTGGAGCCAGGTGCAGTTCAAGCGCTGGCAGCGTGAACAGGGCATTCAGTTGACTCATGAACAGGCCGCCGATCATTGGCAGGTCAAGGTCTCGACCCTGGAACAAGCCAAAGACCTGCCGGCCGCCGAGCGTTTGCAGGCCATGCTGCACAGTTACCACCTGAGCCAGGCTGCGCTGGTGGTCGATGAACAAGCGTTGCAACAGCCTCGTGAACAACTGATGGACCAGGCGACGCCCAAACGCGAGAGCGTTCGCGCTCAGCAGCAACAGACCCTCAATGCTCTGCGCCACGCTGCCGGGCACGAACAAGTGCCCACTGTCAGCGAGCTGGAGCAGCTCAGTGCCGAGCAGCTTGCCAGCGACTGGCAGCGCCTGACCCAGGCGCCGGTCACCCATTACCTGTTGGCCGGTGTCGATGCTGCGGTCTTGCAGCTGCTGGTCGAGCAACACCTGGCCAGTATCCCGCGCGGCGCCGCGCTGCACAGCCAGCCGTTCAGGCAGCGCAGCGGCCGACACGTCAAAACCCTGGACATCGGTATCGAGCCACGCACCCAATGGCAGGCCTACAGCTACCGCGAACAACCCTGGACACCGGAGGACGCCGCACGCATCTCGGCCCTGCAAACCCTGGCCCAGGCAGTGCTCAAGCAGCAGCTGCGCAGTGAAGCAACGGGCGTCTATTCGCTGACCTTCGAAACCAGCCTGAACCCGCGCAGCCAACGTATTGAAACCCGGCTTAACTTCTACACCGACCCGGCGCGGGCCGACGAATTATGGCAGCTGGCGCGCCAGACCCTGACCCGCCTGCCCGACAACCTGGACCGCCAGGCAGTGACCAGATTACGCAATGCCCTGCTGCGCGACGAACGTGCCCGGCGCAGTGACGCCCAGACCCAGTTGCGCCGGCTGATTCTCAGCGATCAACAGTGGGGCGACCCGCGCTACCTGAGCCAGCAACAGCAACTGCCCGAAGCCCTGACCCACGCCGACCTCAAGCGTCTGGCCGGGCAGTTGTTCGATGAGCGCAATATGGTGCTGCTGCGCCTGAATCCGGCACCTGCCGGGGTGGCCGGGCGATGAAGACCCTGTGCACCTTTTGGACGCTGGCGCGCCCCTACTGGCTGGACCGCCGTCAGTGGCTGTCATGGGTGCTGTTGCTCAGCGTGATAGGCCTGGGCCTGATGGTGGTGCAGATCAACCTGTGGATCAACGCCTGGAGCAAGACCTTCTACGATGCGCTGGGCGAGTTCAACACCGCAGCGCTGTACGGGCTGATGCTGCAATACAGCCTGTACATCGGCCTGTACGTGATTGCAGTGGGCCAGTTTCAGCAAGCCATCGACGCGACCCGCGGTCAGAGCTGCGATTGCCCACGCGGCGCAGTGCTGCGGCTGGACAACCTGAGCGTGCAACTGCCCGATGGCCGGTCGTTGCTGAACAACCTCAATCTGGTCGCCGGCCCCGGCCAGTGGCTGCGTCTGGAAGGCCGCAGCGGGCTGGGCAAATCCACCTTGCTGCGCACCCTGCAAGGTTTGTGGCCCTGGTACCGCGGCCGCTGGCAACTGCCTGGCGGCAGCAGCCTGTTACTGCCGCAGCAGCCCTACCTGCCGCCGTTGCCGCTGCGTCAGTTGCTGGCCTACCCGGCCAGCGACTGCCCGGCCGACGAGCGCCTGATCGAGGTATTGCGACTGGTCGGTCTGAATCAACTCAGCGAGCGCCTCGGTGAGCAGGCCCAATGGGGCCGGGAACTGTCAGGCGGCGAACAGCAACGCCTGGGCATCGCCCGCGCCCTGCTCTACGCCCCCCAGACCCTGTACCTTGACGAAGCCACCAGCCAGCTTGACGAGCCAGCGGCCTGCCAGTTGCTGACCACCCTGCGCCAGGCACTGCCCGACACGCTGGTGGTCGGCATCAGCCATCAGCCCGGCGTGGCCCGGTTATTCACCCGCACCGTTGCCTTACAGGGCCAATCCAGTTCGCAGCCAGCGCCGGCCTACCACTGATGGCTGTAGCCAACGGTCAGCACCGTACCCGGTGCTGGCAGGTGGCTGGTGTTGTTGCTGCTGCGCATCAACTGGCTGTACAGCGGGTAGTAGTCACGGTTGAACAGGTTCTGGATGCCAACGCTGATCTGATCGTCCGGGCTGAGTTTGTAACGGCTGATCAGGTCGACTGTGGTGTAGCTGTCCACCTCACGACGGCCAAAGCTGGCCTGACCGTTGAGGCGATAGTCTTGGCTGCCGATGTAGGTGGCCTGCAAGCGATTGCTCCATGCCTCGCCTGGCTGGTACTGCACGTAGGCGGTCAGCTTGACCGGCGGCACCCGGTAGCCGGTCATGTCCTGCCAGTCGCCGTTGGCCGGCTGCTCGCGGCCCTTCATCCAGGTAAAGGTGCCGCCCACACCCCAGACCTCATCGCTGGCCAGCCAGTCGGCGCTGGCCTCAACACCATGGATACGCTCTTTGGTGCGGGTCAGGATCAGACCATTGTTGAAGCTCTGCACATCGCCGAGTTTCGAGGTGGTATAGAACAGCGCCAGCGACGCCAGGGTCTGGCTGCCCAGCGCGCCACGCCAGCCCAGTTCATAATTGTTGGTCTTGACCGGCTCCAGATCGGAAGCACTGATATCGAAACCGCGCCGGGCGTTGCGCATCTGCACCCCGATATCCGGCAACTGGAAGCCCTGGCTGAACGCGGCGTAGATTTCCTGGCCGGCGACCGGCGAATAGACCACCCCGAGGTTGCCCAGCAGGTCGTCATAACGAATCTTGCCGCCATCGATGCTGGCCGGGCTGGCATTGCGGATTTCCGAGAGCGGTATGAAATCACTGAACTCGGCGGTGGCGTACTCGTAACGCAAGCCGCCATCGATGGACCATTGGTCATTGAAGCGGTGCTGCAACTGAGCAAACGCGCCGGTACTGATGGTGGTCAGGTCAGGCATGTAGGTCAGCCGGCCGAGCTTGTCGAAATGTCGCGCGCCGCTGGCGTCATAGGCGGCCGCGTCAAAGATATCCAGCGGCATGTCGCTGCGCTCATGGTTGAGGTCAGCGCCCCAGACCAGTTCGGTGCTTTCACCCAGCGGGGTGCGCAGGGTCAGGCGGCTGCCGAAGATCTCACTGTTCTGCATCACTTGGTCGACAAACCGCCCACGGGTCGCCACCGCCCGTGCATCGAAGGGGGTGAAGCGGGTGTAGTAGTCGCGGTAATAGACTTGCGCCGCCAGCCTGGAGCCCCACAGGTCATCATGCTCATAGCTGAGGTTGGCCAGGGTGTTGCGGATCTGGTTCTGCTCATCGAGCCGCAGGCCATCGAGCAACCGGGCCGGCACCGAGCCTGGCGGTAATGCCGCCACCGATGGATCGGAACCGTAGTCACTGTCCTGCTCAGCGTGGTAATGGCTGACCGCAAGTTGCAAACGCTGCTGCTCGTCCAGACGCAGGCCCAGTTTGCCGCCGATGTTCCAGGCATTGGAGTCAAACAGATCGCCCTGGCTCGGCTCCGGTGCGATTCGCCGGCCGTTGGCATCGAAGGCGCCACCGATATGCCGGGTACCAAAGTCCAGAGCGTAATCGACCACGCCCTGGGAACCGGCGACATGGTGCTGCAATTCGCCGCCCAGGCTGTCTTTGTCAAGCTGGCTCAGCGAAGCGTTGCCACTCAGGGTGGTCTGCGCACGGGGCTCGCCACCGGCCGGGCGAGTGGTGATATTGACGATCCCGCCAGTGGCACCGGCGCCGTAGATCGCGCTGCTGCCATGAATGACCTCGACCCGCTCGATCAGTGCCGGGTCAAGGCTGGCAAGGTTGCGCGAAGAATCACGGTTGGTATTGAGCGGCACACCATCGACCAGGACCAGCATGGTCCGGCCTCGCAAGGTCTGGCCGTAATCGGTGATGGTCCGGCTGGAGTCGGCCATGCCGGGAATGCTCTTGGCCAGGACACCGGCCAGGTTGTCGCTGCCGTGGCGCAAGGTCTGTAATTGCTCACCCTCAATGACGTTGACCTGCCGGGCCTGAGGCACCAGCTGGCTGGCGGTGCGCGAGGAAGTGACCTCCAGCGGGGCAAGCTCGACCTGGCGGGTGGCCGAGGGTGCGCCAGGCAGCGCGGCAGATGCTTGAGCCGGCACCACGATGTAGGTGTTGTCATCCTGCTGGCGGGCCTCAAGGCCGCTGTCACCGAGCAACTGCTGCAGGGCCTGGGCAGTGGTGTAGCGCCCGCGCAAGGCGGCGGCCTGCCGACCGCTGACCACGTCGCTGGACAACACGATCTGGGCACTGGACTGGCGGGCCAGAGCGTTGAGCGACTGCTCCAGCGAGGCGGCCGGCAGGTCGAAGCTGAGCGGCTCGCCAGCCTGGGCCAACGACGACAAGCCAAGCATCAGGCTGCTGGCCAACAGGGAAAGACGCAGGGTCGGGGTGGTCACAGGGGCTTCTCCAGAAAAGACAGGGTTCCTGAAGACAGCCGCCACAGCAGGCACGCAACCCTACCTGCAACGGATTTATTTTTTCACAGCGCGGCGGTTCAGCACTGGCGAGCCATCGGCGGCGCGGCTCAGCTCGACCGGCAGAACCTTGGGCAGCAGGCTCAGCAGGTAGTCCAGCCGTTGGCTGTCGAAGCTGCCGGTGACCGGCAGTTGCGCCAGGCCCGGGTCGCCAAGCGCAATTGGCAAGCCAGTGTGGCGTTCAATGGCATCGAGCACTTCGCCCAGCGGCGTGCGATCAAACACCAACCGGCCTTCAGTCCAGGCGCCGACTCCCTGGACATCGACTGCGCCGGGTGCGGTGACCCGGCCATGGCTGACCAGCATCTGCTGGCCCGCCACCAGTGCCACGGCGCTGTCTGCGCCTGCCACCCTGACCTTGCCCTGCTCAACGCTGACACGCGCATCATCGCCATGCCGGCTGACGTTGTAACGGGTGCCCAGCACGCTGATCTGCGCGGCACCGGCCTGTGTCTGGAATGGCCGGTAAGTGGCCGGCGCGACCTCGAACAGCGCCTGACCGGCCAGCAGCTGCACACGGCGGCTGCGCAGATGCCAGCCCACCGTGACCTGGCTGGCGCCATCAAGGGTCACGACGCTACCATCGGCCAGTGCCAGGCGCTGCACCTGGCCACGGGCAGTGGCGTACTGCTCGGTGCGATAGGCCGGGTCCAGCCACCACAGACCGGCGGCCAGACCGAGGATCATCAAGCCGATGCCAAGGGTGGCGGGCGCCGGCCGGCGGTTTTTCTTCACCGGTGAAGGCAGCGGGAAACGCTGCTTGAGTTGCTCGCGGTGGCGGGCGATGGCGTGCTCGGCAGCCGTCGGTTCAACGTGTTGCGACACGGGTCGGGTCATGAAGAGACGCTCGTCTGGTCCAGCCATTGCAGGCACTTGCGCATGCCCACCTTGAGATGCTTTTCCACCGCCTTGACGGAGATCCCCATCCGCTCGGCCACTTCCTGCTGCGACAGCTCATGGAGTTTGTGCATCACGAACACCTGCTGGCAACGCAGCGGCAAGCGTTCGATGGCGGCGCACAGCTGTTCCAGTTCGACACCTGCCGCATGGTGACGCTCCGGCCCTGGCGCCTGGCTGTGAATGTCGGGCAACTGCGCCTGGTCGTCGACCCACGCCTGGCGCCGGCGCTCGCTGCGATAGTGGCTGACAGCGCGGTCATGGGTGATCTTGCGCAACAACGCCAAGGGCACTTTGACGCCGTCCTTTTCTGGCGCTTCGAGCAGTTGCAGGCACACATCGTGGACCACTTCACGCGCCGCATGCCGGTCACCGAAACGGCGGCGCAGCGAATCCACCAGATCGTCATAGTGATGAACCAGCCAGGCAACCAGAGTCGATGGGGTCGGTGTACGGGACACAATCGCAAGCCACGCAGTGAACGGCTCGCAAATATAAGTGAGAACTCTTTTCAATTGAAGCTTTAGTAGCGATTTGTAATCGCCACCGCAAAACCTTGTGTGGCGCGCTGGCTCTGATGAGCCAAGACACCGCCCGACAGCCTCGCAGGCCGCGCCAGAGCCTTTCACCTTTAAAAGTCATCATACAATCACGAGATCTTTATCCCTTTTTCTCCGCCCAAGCGACGAAAAAAGCATATTCACAGCGAGAAAAAATAGATTATTACAAATGTCATCACACAACATGAGTTGACATATCCCCTTTAAGACCCGAATAATCGGCCCACGTTGTATGACAACCTACGTTGCAAGGCCCTCAATAATTACAAGCAGGCCACCATGCCCCTCACCCGCATCTACATCGAGCAATGCATTTTTCGCAGCGTCATGCCTGTACTCGCGATCGCTCCTGCGCGGCCCCGGCTCGTCTCACGTGGACCTGTTTCCTTTTCGAGCAGTCGGGTGCCTCCTCGCACCCGTCACAGCGGATCAGTAGTGGCGACGCTATCCAGGCTGTTTTTGCTCGCTTTACCCACCGCACCTCTAAAAACTACCTGCTGGCTGGACGCCTGCGGCGCTACGCGCGCCATCGCTGCGCTGGCTGCCTCGCCCAGGTTTTTAGAGGCACCCTCGTTTTTAGAGGCACCCTCCAGCACCACCAGCAGCAGCCTGCCCTGTCAGGCGTGGTGTGCAGCCGCTTAAGGCGCGTACTGCGCCTGAGTCCTGCGCAGCCTCATGCGGCTGTTGTTCAAATGCAGGTACATCGCCGCACGGGCGGCATCGGCATCGCTGTTGGCGATGGCATCAAAGATTTGCCGATGCTCATCGTTGATCCCCTGCAGGTACGCACGCCGGTCGCTTTGCCCGGTGTAGGCGGAGTTCATCCGGGTTCGCGGAATCAGCTTGGTGCCCAGGTGCTTCATGATGTCGATCAGGTAAACATTGCCGCTGGCCTTGGCGATTTTCAGATGGAACTGGAAGTCGGCATTGATGGTGCTGCCGGATTTCTCCGGACCTTCGAGCAAGGCGTCGAAGGCGCGTTTGAGCTCCTGCAGGTCCTCGGGGCTGCGCCGCTCGGCAGCCATGCCGGCGGCTTCGACTTCAAGGCTGAGGCGAAACTCCAGAAGGTTGAGTACGTCAGCCAGGGTGGCGATGGTCGCCGGCCCCACGCTGAAGCCTTCCGGGGCCGGCATGTCCAGGACAAAGGTCCCGACCCCGTGCCGGGTTTCGACCAGCCCGGCGGCCTGCAGGCGCGACAGGGCATCACGCACCACCGTGCGACTGACACCTTCGGCCTGCATGATATGGACTTCGGCGGGCAGTTTTTCCCCACGCTGCAGTTCGCCGCTGCGCATCCGCTGGGCGAAGCGGTCTACCAGGCTTTCGGCCAGGCGGCGATGGTTCTTTTGCGAGATCAGGAGGTTGTCGGACATTGCAGCCTCGTTTTTGTCGAATGCGCGAGTATAGGCCGGCATGCTGGCAAACATGTGAAAAGGTCGTCAGACCACCGGTCCTTCATTTAGCTAAAATACCTCATCAGTGCGGTTATAATCCGCTCCCCTACAGGATCCGACCCATAGACATGGACCACTCTTCTTCGCCTCCAGGGCAGCGCAAGAAAAACCTGACCCAGCAACTGGTTGCCGAGTTTTCCCGCAAAATCCGCGAAGGCGAGATCCAGAGCGGCGAAAAGCTGCCTACCGAGCAAGTCCTCACCCGCGAAAACGGGGTCAGCCGCACGGTAGTGCGCGAAGCCATGGCACGCTTGCAGGCCGAAGGGCTGGTAGAAACCCGCCACGGTATTGGCACGTTCGTGGTCGATGCCACTGCCCCGCGCAGCGCGCTGGCCGACGCGCCACCACAGGCCGCCGGCAGCCCTCAGGATGCGACCGCCATTCTTGAACTGCGCCTGAGCCTGGAGCCTGAAGCCGCCGCGCTCGCTGCCCGGCGGCGCAGCACCGAACAGTTGGCGAACATCGAACAGGCGCTCAGCGACCTGCAGAACTGCGCCGCGCGTGGCGCAGACACGGTAAAGGCCGACCATGAGTTTCATCGCAGCATCGCGCTGTGCACCGACAACAGCTTTTTCATTGATGTGATGAACCAGCTGGGCAGCAGTATCCTGCCACGTGTCGGCGTCGGTTTCGGCAATCTGCCGGTCGCGGCTGACAGCGGCGACCCCGGCGCCCAGACCCGCGAGCAAGAGCAGATCTACAGCGCCATTGCCCTGCAAGACCCGGAAGCCGCCAGGGCCGCGATGCGCCTGCATTTGCGCAACGGCCTGCTGCGGGTGTCGGGCAAACATTAGGCTGCCCATTAGCCACTCACTGGCAGATCGTTTACCATGCCAGCCCGCCGGTTCAGCCAAGGCTGACCGGCAGTCGTCTGGCTGCCTGCGCAAAGGCCATGTCCCTGCCCTCCCCCTCTGTGTGTCTGTACGTATGAGCTACCCACACCCTGTCGCCAGCTGCGCTGATTCGTGCCAATGAGGCTGTCGATTCTGGCGCTGCATGTCCTCTGGGTCAGCGCGTTGTTGCTGGCAGCCGTGATTGCCGGTGCCGCGATTGGCGAAACCCGCATCAGCCCCGAGGTGGTCAGTCAGATTCTGGCCAACAAGCTGTGGAATGCCGGTTACCCGGTGGACCCCATCGATGAAGGGATCATCTGGAACTACCGCCTGACCCGTGCGATTGTCGCCGCGGCCTGCGGTGCCGGGCTGGCTATATCCGGGGTGGTATTGCAGTCGCTGCTGCGCAACCCGCTGGCCGAGCCCTACTTGCTGGGTATTTCCGCTGGCGCCTCGACCGGCGCAGTGCTGGTTGCCCTGCTCGGTATCGGTGCCGGGGCCATTTCACTGTCGGCCGGCGCATTTGTCGGCGCCATGGCCGCCTTCGCCATGGTCGCGTTGCTGGCTCGCGCCTCACAAGGCGCTGCGGCTGCCAGTCATATCATTCTTGCCGGGATCGCCGGCTCTCAGCTTTTCAATGCGCTGACCTCGTTCATGATCACCAAGTCGGCCAGTTCCGAGCAGGCCCGCGGCATCATGTTCTGGCTGCTGGGCAATCTCAGCGGCGTACGCTGGCACTCGGTGGCCCTGGCGGTGCCGGTGGTGCTGGTCGGGTTGCTGGTCTGCGTCTGGCATCGGCGAGCGCTGGATGCGTTCATGTTCGGCAGCGACTCGGCGGCCTCGCTGGGCATTGCGGTACGGCGGGTACAGATTATGCTGATTGGCTGCGCGGCGCTGGTGACCGCGGTGATGGTCTCGATCGTCGGCTCGATTGGCTTCGTCGGCCTGGTGATTCCCCACGCCATACGCATGCTGGTTGGCGTGCGCCACGCCCGGCTGATACCGCTCAGCGCCTTGTGCGGGGCGTTGTTTCTGATTGCCGCCGATGTCCTGTCGCGTACCCTGATCAAGGGCCAGACCCTGCCCATCGGGGTCATTACCGCACTGATCGGCGCACCGGTTTTTGCGCTGATTCTGATTCGCGGCAACCGCTCACGATGAACGCCTTTTCCACACCACTGGACACCCCGGCGCTGAGCTGCACGGCGCTGAGCTATGGCATCAAGGGCCAGCTGCTGTTGCAGGAGGTCAGCCTCAGTGTGATACCGGGAGAGACCCTGGGCCTGGTCGGCCCCAACGGCTCGGGAAAATCGACTCTGCTCAAGCTGTTGTCCGGCATCCAGGCGGCGTCAGCTGGCGACGTGCAGCTGGGCGGCGAGCCGCTGCAGAAGCTGGGACGACGCAACGTTGCCCAGCGCTTGGCGGTGGTCGAGCAACAGGCGCAAACCGCCGACCACATTACGGTGCGCGATGTCGTGGAACTGGGACGAACGCCCTGGCTGTCGGCACTGCAACCCTGGGGGGCTGATGACCAACGAATCGTCCAGCAAGCGATGACCGATGTAGACCTGCTGCATCTGGCCGGCCGCCAGTGGCAGACGCTGTCCGGCGGTGAACGCCAGCGCACGCATATCGCCCGTGCCCTGGCCCAGCAACCGCAAGTGCTGCTACTGGATGAGCCGACCAATCATCTGGACATCCAGCATCAGCTCAATATTCTCGGGCGGGTCAAGCGCTTGTCGCTGACCACCGTGATCGCCCTGCACGACCTGAATCAGGCCCTGGAATGCGACCGCCTGGCCCTGCTCCACAACGGACGGCTGGTGGCGCTGGGCAAACCACTTGACGTGTTGACCCCGGAACGCCTGCGCAGCGCCTTTGGCGTGCAGGGCCACTGGCTGACCGACCCGCTGGACGGCAGCCAGATCCTGCGTTTGCGCCCGCTTTAAGGCAGTTGGCAGCCCTTCTTCTTCAGGCTTTCGATCACCCAGGAACGGTCATTGGTGCCCTCGGCAATCTGCTCCAGCTGTTTTTGCTCGGCACCGTGTTTGGCCGCCGCACGCTCGTAGACCTCAGCGACCTGGTCGTAAGGTACACACAGCAGGCCGTCTTCATCACCGATCACCAGGTCACCGGCCTCGATCACCATGCCGTCGATGGCAATCGGCACGTTGATTTCGCCCGGCCCATCCTTGTAAGGACCGCGGTGCGAGATACCGGCAGCGAACATCGGGAAATCACCGGCACCGATGGCGCCTGCGTCACGAATCGCACCGTTGATCACGATACCCGCCACACCGCGCTTGACCGCGTAGGCCACCATCATTTCACCGATCAATGCGTTGCTCAGATCGCCGCCGGCATCGACAACGATCACGTCGCCTGGCTGGGCGATGTCGATTGCGTAATGCAGCATCAGGTTATCGCCCGGCCGCGCCTTGACGGTCAGCGCAGGACCGGCCAGCACGCCTTCGCGGTGCATGGGGCGCAGTCTGGCGCCACCGGCTGTCATGCGGTTCATCGAATCGCTGACATTGGCAACCGGCACCTCGCGATAGCGCTCAACCCATTCGGCACTGACTTTGCGGGCCTGCTCCAGCACTCTGAATCCAATGCTCATTCTGATGTTCCTCTGTTGGTCTTGTAAGGGAATCTCCGCGGGCAAGCGAAGCTATTTTCAGAATGGCATTTCATTTTTTATATTTCAATAGTGATAAAAGCAGAATATCGAGCTTTAAAATAACAAAACAGGTGATATTGAAACGTCATTCTATTGTGTTAGGGTATTCATCGTCCGACCGTTGCCCACCGGCAGCGTCTGAAGACACCGACAACAACAAGGTGTAACCATGACCCGTACCATTGTGCTGACCGGCCCGGCACTCACTGCCGAAGCCATGAACCACGCTGCCGCCCATGGCGTCAGAGTGATCCCGACCACGCCGTATGCCGCCGACGAACTGCTCGCGGTGATCCGCGCCGAACAGCCGGATGCAATCATTGTTCGCCAGGGCAAACTGACCCGCGAAATGATCGAAGCGTCGAGCAAGCTGTCGATCATTGCCAAGCACGGCGTGGGCTACGACACCATCGATATCCAGGCAGCGGCCGACAACAAGGTGCCGGTCACCATCGCGCTGGGCGCCAATGCGCAATCGGTGGCCGAGCATGCCTTTGCCCTGATGTTCAGCGTGGCGCGCCAGACCGCGCTGCTCGATGCGCGGATGCGCGACGGTCATTGGGACAAAACCACAGCCAACGGCGTGGAGCTGTTCGGCAAGACCCTCGGCCTGGTGGGCCTGGGTTCGATCGGCGGGATCCTGATGGATCTGGTTGCACCGCTGCGCATCAAGGTCAAGGTCTATGACCCCTTCCTCAAACAGTTGCCCGAGCGCGAACATGTCGAACGCGAGGAAGACTTCGATCGCCTGCTGCAAGATTGCGACATCATCAGCCTGCACTGCCCGCTGACTGACCACAATCGCAAGTTGTTCGGTGCCGAGCAGTTCCAGCGCATGCGCCCCGCGAGCCTGTTGATCAACACCGCCCGTGGTGAGCTGATCGATACCGAGGCACTGATCCACGCCCTCAGCGAGCGGCAGATTGGCGGCGCCGGCCTGGACACCTTCCACCCCGAGCCATTACCGGCCGACAGCGCGCTGTTCGGCCTGCCGAATGTCGTGGTCACCCCGCACGTCGGTGCCAATACCACCGAGGCACGTGACCGGGTCGGCCTGCTGGCCCTGCAACAGATTATCGGCCTGTGGAACGGCAGCGCGCCCGAGCCACGTGCGGTGGTCAACCGTCACCTGCTTGACAACTGATTACCCGCAGCGTTAATGCGCTCCTGACTGCCGATGCCAGGGAGCGCCCGTGATACTCCATAAAAACAACAGCGGAGAGTCCCATGACCTCAGCCACTGATTCGCCAAGCGAGCTTGAACGCTCAACCATGCGCCGGGTTGCCTGGCGCATCCTGCCCTTCCTGATCGTTTGCTACCTGATCGCGATCATCGACCGCGGCAACATCGGCATGGCCGCGCTGCAGATGAACGAAGACCTGGCGCTGTCCGCCAAGGTGTTCGGTTTCGCCAGCAGCCTGTTCTTCTTCGCCTACTTCCTGGTTGAAGTGCCCAGCAACCTGGCCATGCAAAAGTTCGGCGCCAGGATCTGGATCGCCCGGATCATGATCACCTGGGGCCTGATCTCGGCCGGTACCGCCTTCGTCCAGGGCGCCAACTCACTGTACGTGATGCGTTTTCTGCTCGGCGCCGCCGAAGCGGGCTTCTTTCCCGGCGTGTTGCTGTACCTCACCTACTGGCTGCCATCGGCGTATCGCGGGCGCATGGTTGCGCTGTTCATGGTGGCGATTCCGGCCGCCAACTTCATCGGCTCACCGCTGTCAGGCCTGTTGCTGAGCCTCGATGGCTGGCTGGGCATGCGCGGCTGGCATTGGCTGTTCATCCTCGAAGGTATTCCGGCCGTGCTGCTGGGCATCGCCTGCCTGTTCGTGCTGACCGATAAACCCGAGCAGGCCAAATGGCTGACTGACGAGCAGCGCAACTGGCTGGTCCAGCGGATCGCGCAAGAGAACGCCGGAAAAAAAGCCATCGGCCACATGTCGCTGTGGAAACTGCTGCGCCACAAGGACATCTGGGTCATGGCGCTGATCTATTCCGGTGCGTCGGCAGCCGGCAGCACCCTTAGCGTATGGGGTCCGCAACTGCTCAAGTCGTTCGGCCTGACATCCATGGAAGTCGGCCTGGTCAACGCCATTCCTTATGGCCTGGCGTCGGTTCTGATGATCGTCTGGGGCCGCAGTTCGGACCGCTCCGGCGAGCGTCGCTGG
Organism: Pseudomonas sp. LJDD11; assembly: GCF_024584215.1. Taxonomy (NCBI): domain Bacteria; kingdom Pseudomonadati; phylum Pseudomonadota; class Gammaproteobacteria; order Pseudomonadales; family Pseudomonadaceae; genus Pseudomonas; species Pseudomonas sp. LJDD11. Next base: position 383,855 of record NZ_JANJFL010000001.1, on the reverse strand, counting down.
CACACCGCGTGTACCCTGCTGCTGATCTCGGTCGGCTTGTTGATGACCCTGTTCACCACCAACCTGGCCTTGACTGTGTTGATGCTGAGCCTGGTACTGATCGGTGCCTACTCGATGAAAGGCCCGTTCTGGGCGTTGGCGTCGGGCTGGTTGTCGTCATCGACAGCGGCAGCGGGCCTGGCGGCCATCGGCGCAATGGCCAACCTGATCGGTGGCGGCATCATGGTCAACGTCTATGGCGCGATCCATGACGCGAGCGGCAGCCACTCGCTGGCACTGATGCCACTGGCGGCGCTGTGCGCGGTGGGTGCATTCCTGGTGGTGGTCATGGGCCGCAAGCGTCAGGCCGAAGCGGCTGCCCAGGACAAGGCAGCCACCAGCCACTAGCCAAGTGCAACAGCGAGCAGCCGCTATCGGCGCTGCTCGCGATCAGCCCTTGCAGCCCAGACTGCGCATCAGGGTCTGAGCCGCTTCATGCAACTGCCCCTGCACCGTGCGTGCATAGTCTTCGGTCAGCCGGCTGGCCGGGCCGGAGACCACCAGGGCGCCGACGATTTCATGTTGAGCGTCGTAGATCGGCAAGGCCATGGAGGCTGCATGCGGGTCGGTCATGCCACAGGAGTAGAATGCCACCTCCAGCGCAGCGCCTTTCTCGAACGGCGTGCGCAGCGCCTGGGCCCCGGCCGCGTTGTCCATCGGCCGCATGTCGCCCGGTTGCAGTTGCATGCGCAGGCGATGCGGTGAGTTGACCCGGTACTGGCACAAGCGATATGCGCCGTGGCGTACGTAGAAGGATGTGGTTTCGCCGATGGCGTCGGTCAACTGGTGCAGCAGCGGCATGATGTGCCGCTCCAGGTCCAGGGCGTCCTGATACACCGCATTCAGGCGCATGACTTCACTGGCCAGTTGATAGCGGCCGTCGGCCATGCGATTGATCAGACCGTGGGTTTCCAGTGAGACCATCAGGCGCATGATGGTGCTTTTGTTCAGTGCGGTGCGGTCGGCGAGCTCGACCAGGCTCAATGCGCCATCCCCGATGCGAAAGGCCGTCAGCACGGTCAATACCCGGTCGGCCGATGCGACCCCGCTGACCGCCGGACGCGGTTTGACTTTTACCATCTTGCACACCTCGATTCTTGTGACCCGGCAGTCCAGCACGGGGCAATTTTGGCGGGGATTATCCGTCATGCGGCGTATCACCGCCATCGTCGGTGTGGCTTTGGCTATTACTGCGAACGCGCCGCCGTCTTCGCTAGCAACCGGAGCGCCGGCCGGCTGCTCCCACAAAGGTATGCAGCGCCTAACTGAACAGTATTGGCTGGGCTGCGATCAACGGCTACTGCGCTTTGTGGCCCAGCGTCAGCTCAATGCGCCCCAAACCTCTGTTGTTCAACCCGCTGCCGGGTCATGGTCGGGGTTTCGTTGAACAGTTTGCGGTATTCGCTGGAGAACCGGCCCAGGTGGCTGAAGCCCCATTCCATGGCGATGACCGAGATGTTGCGTGAGGCTCGGCTTTCCAGCAATTCCTGGCGTACGGCGCTGAGGCGGTATTTTTTCAGGTAGGCCATGGGCGAGAGTTCGAAGTGTCGGCGGAAGGCCTCGAACAGTTTGAAGCGTGACACCCCGGATGCCGCCTCGATGTGCTCCAGATGCAGTTCGTCGCGGGCATGGGCGTGGATGTAGTCGCGGGCGCGGATCAGGTAGTGCGGCAGGCGCACTTCCAGGCTTTCACGCAGTTGTGCTGAGTAGTTGTTCGGCTGCGAGAGGATCAGGCCTTTGACCAGCGCGCTTTCCAGGTCGCGGCTGAACAGCGGCTGGCTATACAGATCACCGAGCTCCATTTCATCGATGAAGTGCCGGGCCATTCGCCACCAGGAAGCGGTCGCGCCGTTGACCGCGTCCATCCGGGCGCTGAAGCGCAGCGCTTCATGAAGCGGCCGCTGCAGCATGTCTTCCAGCGTCTTGTGCATCGCTGCGCGACTGATCACCACCTGCAACTTGCGACAGTCACCCGTGATGTTCAGCTCCTGGCTCTCGTTGGGGGCGACGATCAGGCCGTACTCACGGTCCGAATGCAGCCGTTCACCGGCCTTGAGCAGCTCCTGCTCACCACTGAGCGGCAGGCTGATGCTGAAGCTGTTAAAGCTGTCCGGGTCGGCGATGCCGACGGTGACATCGGTGCCGTACTCGATGATCCCCAGGGTGGTGGACATCGAACGCAGTACGCTGGCGCTGTGGCGGAACTGGATGCGCCCTGGCCGGCTGGCGACCAGTTGATGCGGCCCGCAGATGTTCGACATCCACGAACGGGCCCCGGCAAGATCGAAATGATCGGCATGGATATCACGTAACTGTGATTCAGGCTTCGGATTCATCACGGCACTCTCAGGCTTGTTTTTCTGATGCGCGCTCTGCGGCACGTCTGGCGTTTCTTTAATGCAAGCAATGCAAGGCCCAGGCCACGGGCAGTGCTGTTCTAACCATAACTGACTATTCGGATAATGTTCGCCAACATTGCGGATAGGCCCGCCTGATCGCAAAACCTCCAGGGCTTTTCCAGGCCCCCGCGTTAGAGCCGTTGCTGCGCCATAGAGCAGCACGCCAGGGCCTTCGCGCTGCAACAGCGTGCAGCGCCAACCCGAGACGCCCGCTCACTGGCAAATGGGTAAGACCGACACAGCACTGTTACCGCCGCCCTGCTGCCGAATGGCAGGTGCTGATTTTACGGATAGCAATCGCCGACAAACCGGCCTGAACAACTCGCAGATTCGGTGCTATTCGCACCCGCCCGATATCCATTTGCCGCACAAATTTTATGGCCTGCGTTCGTGCACAAAGCGGATAGACCCTGTAGCGCGCTGATTCGTTAAATGGCCCCAACCGAGGGGCCTGAACCGCCCCTGCCGAATCGCCCGATGTGACAGGTACACCGCAATGAACCAGACAAGAAGCGTCGACCAGTGGAAAGCCTTCATCAATGGCTGCCTGGATTTTCGCCCCGTAGAGGGCGTGTTCCGCATCGCCCGTGACATGTTCACGGAACCGGAGTTGTTCGACCTGGAGATGGAACTGATCTTCGAGAAGAACTGGATCTACGCCTGCCACGAGAGCGAGATCGCCAACAAGCACGACTTCATGACCATGCGTGCCGGCCGCCAGCCGATGATCATCACCCGTGACGGTGAAGGTCAGTTGCACGCGCTGATCAACGCCTGCCAGCACCGCGGCACCACCCTGACCCGGGTGATGAAGGGCAACCAGAGCACCTTCACCTGCCCGTTCCACGCGTGGTGCTACAAGAGCGACGGCCGGCTGGTTAAGGTCAAGGCGCCCGGCGAATACCCGGAAGGCTTCGACAAGGCCACCCGCGGCCTGAAAAAGGCGCGCATCGAAAGCTACAAGGGCTTTGTGTTCATCAGCCTAGACGCTCAGGGCACCGACAGCCTGGAGGATTTCCTCGGCGATTCGAAGGTGTTCTTCGACATGATGGTCGCTCAGTCGCCAAGCGGTGAGCTGGAAGTGCTGCCGGGCAAATCGACCTACAGCTATGACGGCAACTGGAAGCTGCAGAATGAGAACGGCCTGGACGGCTATCACGTCAGCACCGTGCACTACAACTACGTGGCCACCGTGCAGCACCGCCAGCAGGTCAACGCCGAAAAAGGCAACGCCAGCAGCACCCTGGACTACAGCAAGCTCGGCGCCGGCGATGCGCAGACCGACGACGGCTGGTTCTCGTTTCATAACGGCCACAGCCTGCTGTTCAGCGACATGCCCAACCCCACAGTGCGCCCCGGCTACGCCACGGTGATGCCACGTCTGGTCGAGGCCTACGGCCAGGCCAAAGCCGAGTGGATGATGCACCGCCTGCGCAATCTGAACATCTACCCAAGTCTGTTCTTCATGGACCAGATCAGCTCGCAGTTGCGCATCGTACGTCCAGTGGCCTGGAACAAGACCGAGATCATCAGCCAGTGCATCGGCGTGAAAGGCGAATCCGACGCCGATCGCGAGAGCCGGATTCGTCAATTCGAAGACTTTTTCAACGTATCGGGCATGGGCACGCCGGATGACCTGGTGGAGTTCCGTGAAGCCCAGCGCGGCTTCCAGGCGCGCCTGGAACGCTGGAGCGATATTTCCCGCGGCCACGGCAAATGGGTTGAAGGTCCGACCGCCAACAGCGAAGCGATCGGCATCCAGCCGGTGCTGACCGGCACCGAATTCACCCACGAGGGCCTGTACGTCAACCAGCACAACAACTGGCAGCGCTTTCTGCTTGAAGGTCTGGACAAGCAAGCCTGCGAACAAGACGCTTTGAAACTGCGCGAGGTGTGAACATGAATCCGCAATTGCATTACCAGATCGAGCAGTTTTTCTTCCGTAAATCCGAGCTGTGCGACGCTCAGGACTGGGACGCCTACCTGGCGCTGTTCAGTGAAGACAGCGAATTCCACCTGCCGCAGTGGGAGTCCGAACACAGCTATACCAGCGACCCGAAAAAGGCCATGTCACTGATCTACTACGCCAACCGTTCGGGCCTGGAAGACCGGGTGTTTCGTATCCGTACCGGCAAGGCGGCGTCGACCGTGCCGATGCCACGCACCTTGCACAACATCAGCAATATCCGGATCGCCGAACAGCCCGGCGGGCAACTGCAGGTCAGGCTCAACTGGCACACCCTGTATCACCGCCTGGGCCAGAGCGAGCAGTTTTTCGGCCACGCCACCTATCACCTGAAACCTGTGGCCGACAGCTTCCAGATCACCCGCAAACACGTGGTGCTGCTCAACGACACCATTAACTCGGTGCTCGATTTCTACCATCTCTGATGACGCGGATGCCCGAATCATGAGCCACAAAGTCGCGTTCAGTTTTGCCGATGGCAAAACCCTGTTTTTCCCGGTGCAGGGCAATGAAATCCTGCTCGATGCCGCACTGCGCAACGGTATCAATATCCCGCTCGATTGCCGCGAAGGCGTGTGCGCGACCTGCATGGGCCACTGCGAATCCGGCCAGTACAGCCTTGATTATGTCGATGAAGAAGCGCTGTCAGCCCGCGACCTGGAACAACGCAAGGTACTGACCTGCCAGACCCGGGTGCAGTCCGATGCGTCGTTTTACTTCGACTTCGACTCCAGTTTGTGCAGCGCCGCAAAGCAGGTGCAGGAACGCGCGGTGGTGAGCCACGTCGAGCAGGTCTCGGCCAGCACCGCGATCCTGCATCTGGACGCCGACATGGACGGCCGAACTCTGGACTTCCTGCCCGGTCAGTACGCCCGTCTGCAGATTCCCGGCAGCCAGGCCTGGCGCTCGTACTCATTCGCCAGCCAGCCCAACGCGAACAACCGCTTGCAATTTCTGATTCGTCTGCTGCCTGACGGGGTGATGAGCAATTACATCCGCGAACGCTGCCAGGTCGGCGACGAAATTCACTTTGAAGCGCCGCTGGGTACGTTTTACCTGCGCCAGATCGAACGCCCGCTGGTGATGGTGGCCGGTGGCACCGGGCTGTCGGCGTTTCTCGGCATGCTCGACCAACTCGCTGAGCGTGGCGGCTGCGGCCAGCCGGTAACGCTGTATTACGGCGTGCGTCAGCAGGCTGATCTGTGCGAGCTGCAACGCATCGAGGCGTATGCCGAGCGCATTCCCGGCTTCAGTTTCATTCCTGTGCTCAGCGAGGCCGGCGAGGCCTGGCCGGGCCGGCGCGGTTATCTGGCCGAGCACTTCGACGCTGCTGCACTGCGCGAGTCAGCGTTCGACATGTACCTGTGCGGCCCACCGCCGATGGTTGAGTCAGTCAAGACCTGGCTCGACGAGAACGCCCTGGACAACGGCCATCTGTATTTCGAGAAATTCACCGAGAGCAACACCTGAACCAGACCTGAGCCCAGACCAGCGGCGCCAGACCCGCCGGCTGCACCACCGAATCGGCACCACGTTTGACCACTGCCCACCCCCAACAACAACCAACAGGCCGCAGCAATGCGGCGCTGCCTATCTACAGGCGGCAAACAACACCGCAATAATGATAACCACTCGCATAAAGACGCCATTGGCTGCGATCCGGCAGCTATCCGACCGGCAAAGGGTGCAGTCCGGCCTGCGTGCCACTACAATGCGCGTTTTGCCCTGCGCCGGACTCCACCCGTCATGTCTTTACCCAAGCACCACCTGGAACTGCTCAGCCCCGCCCGCGATGTGAGCATCGCCCGCGAAGCCATCCTGCACGGCGCCGATGCCGTCTACATTGGCGGGCCGAGCTTCGGCGCACGGCACAACGCCTGCAACGAGGTCAGTGAAATCGCCGAACTGGTGAAGTTCGCCCGCCGCTATCACGCACGGATTTTCACCACCCTCAACACCATCCTGCATGACGACGAGCTGGAACCGGCGCGCAAGCTGATCCACCAGTTATACGATGCCGGTGTCGATGCGCTGATCGTCCAGGACCTGGGCGTGATGGAGCTGGACATCCCGCCCATCGAGCTGCACGCCAGTACCCAGACCGACATCCGCACGCTGGAGCGGGCGAAGTTCCTCGATCAGGCCGGGTTCTCGCAACTGGTTCTGGCCCGCGAACTGGATCTGGGGCAGATCCGCGAAATTGCCGACAACACCGACGCATCCATCGAGTTCTTTATCCATGGCGCGCTGTGCGTGGCGTTCTCCGGGCAGTGCAATATTTCCCAGGCGCAGAACGGCCGCAGTGCCAACCGTGGTGATTGCTCGCAGGCCTGCCGCCTACCCTACACCCTTAAAGACGATCAAGGCCGCGTGGTGGCCTTCGACAAACACTTGCTGTCGATGAAAGACAATAACCAGAGCGCCAACCTGCGCGCGCTGGTCGAAGCCGGTGTGCGCTCGTTCAAGATCGAAGGCCGTTACAAGGACGTGAGCTATGTGAAGAACATCACCGCTCATTACCGCCAGATGCTCGACGCGATCCTCACAGAACGCCCCGACCTGGCCCGCGCCTCCAGCGGCCACACCGCGCATTTCTTCGTACCGGACCCGGACAAGACCTTCCACCGCGGCAGCACCGACTACTTCGTCACCGAGCGCAAGATCGACATCGGCGCCTTTGACTCGCCGACCTTCACCGGTCTGTTGGTAGGTAACGTGGAGAAGGTCAACAAGCGCGACCTGATCGCCGTGACTCACGAGCCACTGTCCAACGGTGATGGTCTGAACGTGCTGGTCAAACGTGAAGTGGTGGGGTTCCGTGCCAACATCGCCGAGCTCAAAGGCGAGTTCGAAGAAGACGGCGAGAAGCGCTGGCGCTACCGGGTCGAGCCCAACGAGATGCCAGCCGCGCTGTCGCGCCTGCGCCCTAATCACCCGCTGAGCCGCAACCTCGACCATAACTGGCAGCAAGCACTACTCAAGACCTCGGCCGAGCGGCGCATCGGGATCCGCTGGAATGCCGTGCTGCGCGAACAGCGCCTGAGCCTGGAAGCCACCAGCGAAGAAGGCGTGCAGGTCGCGGTCAGCCTCGACGGCCCGTTCGGTGCAGCCAATAAACCGGAACAGGCACTGGATCAGTTGCGCGACCTGCTGACCCAACTGGGCACCACGATCTATCACGCCCAGGATGTGAAGCTCGACGCGCCGCAAGCGTTCTTCATCCCCAACTCGCAACTCAAGGCGCTGCGCCGCGAAGCCATCGAAGCGCTGGATGCCGCCCGTGTGGCTGCCCATCCGCGTGGCGCACGCAAGGCCGAGACCAGCCCGCCGCCGGTCTACCCCGAGTCGCACCTGTCATTTCTGGCCAACGTTTACAACCAGAAGGCCCGTGACTTCTATCACCGCCACGGCGTGAAATTGATCGACGCCGCCTACGAGGCGCACGAAGAACCCGGTGAAGTGCCGGTGATGATCACCAAGCACTGCCTGCGCTTCTCGTTCAACCTGTGCCCGAAACAGGCCAAAGGCGTCACTGGCGTACGCACCAAGGTCGCGCCGATGCAACTGATTCAGGGTGACGAAGTACTGACCCTGAAGTTCGACTGCAAACCGTGCGAGATGCACATCATCGGCAAGATGAAGAGCCACATCCTCGACCTGCCACAGCCTGGCAGCAAAAAGGCCGGCATCGTTGGCCACATCAGCCCCGAAGAGCTGCTCAAGACCGCCAAGCGCCCACCCCAGGCACCGCATTGATGAAATGTCGGTAACGACCTTAGTGTGGGCGGCACTCCGATGAAGGCTAAGGGTCAGGCGCTGGACATGCTTTGTCTGGCCTGGCCCTTTCACGAGCAAGCTCGTTCCCACCTTATTTCAGGCCATAACCGGGTAAGGGCCAACCGGGCCCGCGTCACCCTGAACTGATCAGCATTGCTCCTGTAAGCCGTCGATCTCGGCCTGGATGTTTTCTCTGGCCCGCGCTTCCCAGCGGGCCTGTCCTGCGGGGCTGGTGAAAATCACTGGCCGCTGCAGAAACTTCTTCAACACCGCCACCCTCCCCGGCACATACAGCGCATCGGGAAAGCAACCGTATTCAAGGCGCACAGCTTTTGCGTAGGCGCTGTACTCGCTGGGTGTCGCAGCAAGAATCGACAAATCGATATCCACCAGCAGGCGCTGGTCGGCGCTGGTTGCAGGCTGACGATGGTCGGTGGCCATGATCAGCTCATGCACAGTCTGCACCTGTGTACCCAGCCCGCTGGCCTTTAGCACCTGGCTCGCCAGCTCGGCACTGCGCGATTCGTTGTCTTGGCGGCTGGGGTCGTAGATAGCATCGTGGTACCAGATGGCGAGTTCCAGCAGGTCCGGGGCCTCGACCTGATCACGCAACGCGTCGAAAGTCTGCAGCATCGTATTGATATGCACGGCACTGTGGTAATGCCGGCCAGGCTCGGCATACAGACGCTGCAGATGCTCAAAAGCATCTGCCGGGGACTGCACGCCCAGCCGCTGCCACAGCGACTGCCAGCGTTGCAAGTCAAGGTCAGTGGCGTTCATCCAGCGCTTTCTCCATATGGGTAGTGTGCCAGAGCGGGTCATCTTCCACATCGGTGATGGTAAAGCCGTGTTTTTCCCAGAACGCGATGGCACCGGGCAGAAACGGATGAGTATGCAGGTACAGAACTTCGACGCCCTGGCGCTGCGCATGCTCGCTCAGCGCCCGAAACAACCGGCCCGCCAAACCAGCGCTGCGAAACGCCGGCTCGACGAACAGGCGGACAATCTCCACGGTCCGACGCCCTTGATAGTCCAGTTGCGCAAAGCGCTGGTCGTAAGGCAAATAGCCGATGGCCGCGACGATCTGGCCGGCTGCGCGGGCAATCAGAAAATGACCGTCCGGGCCGTTGAGGTAGACCTGCTCGAACCCGGCCAGGTCCGAGGGTATGGCAGCGGGGTCAAGCATCGGGAAGATCTGCGCCCGGGCCTGCATGACAAATGCAAGGGTGGCAGCAATGTCGGCCTGTTCGACAGCGGTGATCAGGATGGCCGGTTCTGACATGGTGCTCGCCTGGTTGCCCAAAGCTGCATGGTAGTCGATTACAGCTGGAGACGCGCCGTGCTGCTCCAACCTGGAACAACCTGCACCATTTAAATGCACCCATCACCTCCCTCACGGCTCTGAAAACCGCAAAACCCCTCATTGCACGGGGCTTTCCGTGATCTGGCACAAGCCCTGCATTAACTCTGGCAAGCCCACCCACGCAGGTCGGGCAGCCCCTTGCAGTCGACGCAGATCAACGGGCTTAAAGGTACATCCGGCAACGTCGCCTGGGTAGCACCTCATAACCAGAACAGGCAAAGGCGCCTGGAACCTCACGGTTCCGGGCGCTTTTTTTTGCTTCACGAAACCTGATTGGCCTAGGCCGGGATTTGCTATGAACACCACAGTCTTGCCTCACAACGATGTACAAACCCTGATCGTCGTCGGTAACGGCATGGTCGGTCATCATTGCGTCGAGCAGTTGATTGCGGGCGGTGCCCTTGAGCGCTATCGCATCCATGTCTTCGGTGAGGAGCAGCAGCGCGCCTATGACCGCGTGCATCTGTCCGAATACTTCAGCGGCCGCGATGCCGAATCGCTGGCGATGAGCGACGCTGCCCTCTACGAGCACCCCGGCCTCACCTTGCACCTCGGTGTCCCGGTGCTGGAAATTGACCGCGTGCGCCGTGAGGTGATCACCGCCCAGGGCAGTTTCGCTTACGACAAACTGGTACTGGCCACCGGCTCTTATCCATTTGTACCGCCGATCGAAGGCGCCAGCGGTCACTCGAAACTGGTGTACCGCACCCTGGACGACCTGGACACCATTCGCGTCGCCGCCAATCAGGCGCGGCGCGGCGTGGTGGTCGGCGGCGGCCTGCTCGGTCTGGAAGCTGCCAACGCCCTCAAATCCCTGGGTCTGGAAGCCCACGTGGTGGAATTCGCGCCACGCCTGATGCCGGTGCAGCTTGACGAGCTCGGTGGCGCGGCACTCAAGGCGCGCATCGAAGCGCTGGGCGTTGGTGTGCATCTGTCACGCGCCACCCAATCAATCAGCGCCGGCAACCAATACCGCTACCGGATGAACTTTGCAGGCGACGAGTTTCTGGAAACCGACCTGATTGTGTTCTCCGCCGGTATCCGCCCGCAGGATGCCCTGGCCCGCCAATGCGAACTGGACCTGGGCCCGCGTGGCGGCGTAGCGATCGACGAACATTGCCGCACCAGCGATGCCGATATCTTCGCCATCGGTGAATGTGCTTCTTGGAACGGCAGCGTGTTCGGTCTGGTTGCGCCGGGTTATCAAATGGCCCGCAGCGTCGCCGCGCAGTTGTGCGAGCAGGATGCCGAGTCGTTCTTCGGCGCCGATATGTCGACCAAGCTCAAATTGCTGGGCGTGGACGTCGGCTCGATCGGCGACGCCCATGGCGCACTGGCCGGGGCAGTGAGCTACCGCTATATCGATGAAGCCACCGCCAGCTATCGTCGGCTGGTGGTGTCCGCCGACCGCAAGCACGTGCTCGGTGCGGTACTGGTCGGCGACAACAGCTACTACGACACCCTGCTGCAATATGCACAGAACGGCATCGCCCTGCCTGAAGACCCGGCCAGCCTGATCCTGCCGCACAGTGAAGGCGCGCCGGCGCTCGGTGCCGATGCGCTGCCCGCCACCGCGACCATCTGTTCCTGCCACAACGTCAGTAAGGGCTCGATCTGCGCGGCCATCGACGAAGGTTGCACTGACCTGGCCGGCATCAAGGCCTGCACCAAGGCCGCTACCGGCTGCGGCGGCTGTGCGGCCTTGCTCAAGCAGGTCTTCGAGCATGAGCTGATTGCCCGCGGTGTCAGTGTCGACAAGAGCCTGTGCGAGCATTTCGCCTATACCCGCCAGGAGCTGTACTCGATCGTGCGGGTGGAGAACATCGAGAGTTTCGAAGAACTGCTGCATCGCCATGGCAAGGGTGAACACGGCTGCGACATCTGCAAGCCGGCAGTCGGCTCGATCCTGGCGTCATGCTGGAACCGGCCGATCACCGACCCGCTGCTGATTCCGCTGCAGGACACCAACGACACCTTTATGGCTAACATGCAGAAGAACGGCACCTACTCGGTGGTGCCGCGTATTCCCGGTGGCGAAATCACCCCGGACGGCCTGATCGCCATCGGCGCGGTGGCCAAAAAATATGACCTGTACACCAAGATCACCGGTGGTCAGCGGATCGACCTGTTTGGTGCGCAGTTGCACGAATTGCCAGAGATCTGGGGCGAACTGATTGAGGCCGGTTTCGAGACCGGGCATGCCTACGGCAAGTCGACCCGCACGGTGAAATCCTGCGTGGGTAGCACTTGGTGCCGCTACGGCGTGCAGGACAGCGTGGCCATGGCGTTGCGCATCGAGGATCGTTACAAGGGCCTGCGCTCACCGCACAAGCTCAAGTTTGCGGTGTCGGGCTGCACCCGTGAATGCGCCGAGGCGCAGAGCAAGGACGTCGGGATCATCGCCACCGAGAACGGCTGGAACCTGTATGTCTCCGGCAACGGCGGGATGCGTCCACGGCATGCCGAACTGTTCGCCACCGATCTGGATGACGAGACCCTGATCCGTTATATCGACCGCTTCCTGATGCTCTACATACGCACCGCCGACAAGCTGCAACGCACCTCGGTATGGCGCGAATCGCTCGAAGGCGGCCTGGATTATCTCAAGGCGGTGATCATCGATGACAGCCTGGGCCTGGCGGCCGAGCTGGAATCGCAGATGCAACTGGTCGTCGACCGGTACGAATGCGAGTGGGCCAATGCCCTGAAGGACCCGGAAAAACTCAAGCGTTTCCGTACCTTCGTCAACGACAAGCGCAGCGACCCGGATGTGCATTTCGTGCGTGAACGTGAACAGCGCCGCCCGGCGCGAGCCGATGAACTCAAGCTGATTCCCCTGTTCAAGGAGGTGGTGTAATGAGCCAAACCAACGTGGCATTTGCCGAACGCCCCCAAGCCACGGCGACCTTGCACTGGCATAACCTCTGCCAGCATCAGGACCTGGTCGCCAACTCTGGCGTAGTGGCCTGGATCAATGATTGCCAAGTGGCGCTGTTCTATTTGCCTGGCAATGAACAGCCATTGTACGCCGTGGGCAACCGCGACCCGAAATCCGGGGCCAACGTGATCGGCCGTGGTCTGCTTGGAAAACTGGGCGACGACCTGGTCATTGCCTCGCCGCTGTATAAGCAGCATTTTCGCCTGCAAGACGGCAGTTGCCTGGAGTACCCCGAGCAGCGGCTGGATGTCTGGCCGGTACGAATCAATGGCAGCCAGGTAGAGATCGGCCTGCCAGGCTGATATATAAACCAATAAGTTGTAACAATGGCGGCAGCCGGGTCTTATTGACCGGCTGCCGCTTTGTTTTGCAGATTCGCTACAACATGAATGCTTGCAGAACCATGACAAAAACTTGATAAAGGAATTGGACTACAAACAATTCAGAACAAATAACACCCTCCCTCAGAATACCGAAACAACTTCAAACATCGCATCACTCATCGAAACAACACGCCCCGGGCAACTAACTTCAACCATCAAAACTGCGTGATATAACTGTCTGCGTCGCCAACCACTGCCCCCTGAATAACATTTGGCTATTTGGCGACTCAATAAACCAGACTGATTTACATCAGCGCTCAATGACTGCTCGTCAGCGTTACAACCTCCACGGTTTGACACGACGACAGATTTGATGGATTCAAGGAGTTACACAATGCAAATAAAACACCTGAGCTATATTGCTTTGGCGGTCTCGGCTGCCCTGAGCCAGAGCGCAATGGGCGCACTGGTGGATGACCAGGCACAGGCCAAGGGCTTGCTCGAAGACAGCAGCCTCAATGTGCACTTGCGCAACTATTACTTCAACCGTGATGCCAAACAAGGCGAGCGCGATAACCGCGACTGGAGCCAGGGCGCAATCGCCCATTACAACTCGGGCTTCACCCAGGGCACGGTCGGCGTGGGGGTCGACGCCTGGGGCCAACTGGGCCTGAAGCTCGACGGCCAGAGCCGCTACGCCGGCACCGGCAACCTGCCGGTCGACCGCCACGGCCACCCGGACCGCAGCTCCGCCAGCGCAGGCGCAAGTATCAAGATGCGTGCCGGCCAGACCCAACTGCGTTACGGCAACATGCAAACCGAGGCGCCGGTATTTGCCACCAGCCACTCTCGCCTGCTGCCACAAACCGCTACCGGCTTCAGCCTGCAAAGCAGTGACCTGGATAACCTTGACCTCGACTTCGGACATTACACCGCGACCAATAGCGGCGTGACCACCAACGGCCGACATACCATCCACGCCAATAACGCAGGGGTCAGATCGGGCAGTGCCACATTTGCCGGTGCCACCTGGCAACTCAGCCCGGAGTGGAGCAGCACCTTGTATGGTGCCCGTCTGGATGATGTCTGGAACCAGTACTACTTCAATAACAACTATGTGCTCGGGCTCAGTGGCTCAGATAAGCTGGGGTTCGATGCCAACCTGTATCGCACGCTGGATCAGGGCCACGCCAAGGCTGGAGCCATCAATAACACCGCCTGGTCGATGGCCGGCACTTATTCATTCAATAGTGCCCATGCGCTGACATTGTCTTATCAGAAAATTCACGGCAACACGCCGTTTGATCTGATCGGCACGGGCAATAACCGCTCGGGTGAAGGCGGCAGCTCGATCAACCTGGCCAACGCCGCACAGTTCTCGGACTTCAACGGCCCGAACGAACGCTCGTGGGGGCTCACGTATAAACTGGACATGGCACCGTTGGGTGTACCGGGCCTGAGCTTCACGACCCGGCACATGCGCGGAACTGGCATTGATGGCAGCAAGACCCCGTATAACAGCGCCTACGCTGGCCTGTACGGAGAAAACGGTCGCCATCACGAAACCAACTTCGAAACCCGCTATATCGTCCAGAGTGGCGCAGCAAAAGACCTGTCAGTACGCCTGCGCCAGGCCTTCCATCGCGCCAACCTCGATCAGGGAGAGAAGAACGTCAATGAAGTACGGCTGATTCTCGACTACCCGCTGAACCTGATCTGACCGCCTCAGCGACTCTGCAACACCACGCGCAGCCCCGGCTGCGCGTCTTCCAGCAGCAACTGATAGCCATGGGTTCTGGCCACGGCAGCAACGATGGCCAGCCCCAGCCCGCTGCCACTGGCTCTGGGCTCCTGCCGGCCACGGGCAAAGCGTTGCAAAACAGCCTGATGCTGGTCCGGGGTGATACCCGGACCATTGTCTTCAACCTCTATTCGTGTGCCCTGCTCACTGCGCAGCAGATTCAGACGAATCTGCCCGCCCGCAGGGGTGAACTTCAACGCGTTGTCCAGCACGTTCATCAGGGCTTCGGCCAGCAGCTCGCGATCCGCCAGCAACGGCGGAACCTGCTCGACATTCAACTGCAGCTCAATGCCCGCCTCTTCAGCCACTGGCTGATAGTCTTCAAACAATTGCGCCAGTAACGGTCCCACCATCAGGGTGGTCATGCCTGCGCGGCGCGAACGTGCGTCGATTTCCGCGATACGTTGCAATGCCCGAAACCGGCCAAGCAACACATCGGCGGCGTCCAGGGATTTCTCCAGACGCACTTTAAGCACCTCTGCGGGCGCCTGGTCGTATTCGATCAAGGCGCGATGCAACTGCGCCCGAAGCTTGTTCAGCGGTGTGCGCAAGTCATGTGCCGCGTTGTCTTCGAGGCTCTTGACCTCATCGAGCAAGCGCCCGACCTCACCCACCATCCGGTTGACCAGTGACGAGAGCATGTCCAGCTCATCGCCGCGCCGGCTGATGGGCAGCCGTTGGGTAAAATCGCCCTCGGCGATTCTGCGGCTGGCAGCCTGGACCTTGCGCATCCTGCGCAGTGGGCCCAAGCCCAGCAGTACGGCAAACAGCAGCCCGGCGATCAGGATCAGGCAGGCGCTCCAGCCCAGATAGCGCAACAGGATGTTACGCAGGCTTGCCAGGGTCTTGGCCTCGAAACCGACCACCAGAATCTGGCCATTTGGCAATTGCCGGGCCACGAACTTGGCTCCGTCAGCAAACCCCGAATCGTCCCAGTCATGCGGTTTGCCGTCCAGTACAAGCTCTTGTGGCGGCGTCTGCATCGTGCCATGCACATGTTGCCTCTGTGGGCTGAACAAGCCATAGGTCACGACCCCGCGCAGGTCGCCCTCTTGCAAGCGGGTGATTTCGTCAGGCAGGGACTCGACCGGGAGGTACGACAGTTGGCGCATTTCACCAAGGATGGTCTGGTCGCCCTGGCGCGACATGTAGCTGGCCACCTGCCAATAGATCAGACCATTGAGCAACAAGGCTCCCAGCGACAAGGCGATCGCATAGGTGACGGTCAGCCGGAATGCCGTGGTACGCAACAAGCGGATCCGCACGTCAATTGACTCCGGTGTCGACCAGCACAAACCCCGAGCCGCGCAAGGCGTTTACCACCACCTGACAGCCCACGGCATCCAGCTTGCGGCGTAGCCGGGTGAGGTGCACGTCGATCAGTTTGGTGCCCGGATCGAAGTGGTAGCCCCATACCGTTTCGAAAATCAACGCACGGGTGACCACGGAGCCGGCGTTGCGCATCAGAAACTCCAGCAGCTTGAACTCGATGGGCGACAGGTTAATGCGCTGCTCGCCACATATCAGTTCACGGCTCAGCAGATCGAGACTGAGGTCAGCAACCTGCAACAGGGTTTCGCGCTCCAGTGGATCGATGTGCCGGCGCAGCAGCACATGGATACGGGTCGCCATTTCTTCGGAAACGAACGGTTTGACCAGATAGTCATCACCCCCGGCCCGCAGGCCGCGAATCCGGTCGTCGACATCGGTCAGGGCGCTGATCATCAAGACCGGAGTCTGCACGCCGGCGGCCCGTAACCGGGTAATCACCTGCAGGCCATCGAGCCCCGGCAGCATACGGTCAAGAGTGATCGCGTCAAACCCGCCAGCAAGCGCCAGTTCCAGGCCCCGCAGGCCGTCATCGGCGCACTCGACGACAAAGCCGACACGGCGTAATTCCGAGGCGATTTCCTGAGCGGTGTCGTGGTCGTCTTCAATGCACAAGACCTTTCGCATGAGGCTCCCCTAATCCTATGTGCCGCCATGGTAGCAAGCGGTGACAAACCCGCGCACGACACGCTGGCAATGATTCTGCCCATGGCTTGGCGGCTGCCCAAGGATGAGCAATAGCAGCAAAACGCCATTTGTGCGGCACGCTACAAGCCGGCAAGACCCCGACAAAGTTAAAAAATTGTAACCCGGCCTGTCACTGCTTCGTCTTAAGCCATTGAAATAGCGTGATATAAAAGCTTGGCGCGAGATAATGCATCGCCCACGTAGCGCATGCACCCTCATCTACTATCGCGCCCGCGATCCTTAGCTGGGCAATGCCCACCTGCCGTAAATGCCCGCCACCGATGACTGATCAACATGCCATCAATGGACACGCCGGGCCCTACCAATCAGGGGAATGATTCGATGAATGCAAAACAATGGAGCGCCATCGCACTGGCTGTTTCGGCCGCCGCGAGCCAGCTGGCTCACGCAGAAACAATCGAAGACCAGGCCGAGGCCAAAGGATTCGTCGAAGGCAGCAGCCTCTCGGTACTGGCTCGTAACCAGTACTTCAACCGTGACCGTCAGGATGGCGCCACCGACAACCGCGACTGGACCCAGGGGTTCATCGGCAACTACAGCTCCGGTTTCACCGAGGGCACCATTGGCGTGGGTATCGATGCCTTCGGCCACTTCGCCCTCAAGCTCGATGCCCAGGAAGGAGACAGCGGCACCGGCAACCTGCCACTGGACCGCAACGGCAAGGCTGAAGACAGTTTTGGTAGCGCCGGTGCCGCCGTAAAACTGCGCCTGTCCAAGACCCAGTTGCGCTACGGCAATATGCAACCCACCGCGCCGGTGTTCGCTGTGGGCGGCACCCGCCTGCTGCCACAGACCGCCACCGGGTTCGAACTCAAAAGCAGCGAAATCGAAGGGCTGGATCTGGAAGCCGGCCGTTACACCAGCACCAACAGTAACGTGACCACCAACCAAGACCACGACATCTACGCGTTGTACGCCAATGTCACTGCGCGCAAAGCCACCTTCGCCGGCGCGGTCTACCAGCTCACGCCGAACTGGACCGCCAGCCTGTACGGTGCGCAGTTCGAAGATGTATGGAACCAGTACTACGCCAACACCAACTATGTGCTGGCGTTGTCCGGTGACCAGTCGCTGACCTTCGACGCCAACCTGTACCGCACCCTGGATGAGGGCCAGGCCAAAGCCGGCTCGATCAACAACACCACCGCATCGCTGTCGGCGACCTATGCGTTCCTGAGCGCCCATTCGATCACCCTGAGCGCCCAGAAAGTCCATGGCGACACGCCGTTCGACTATCTGGCCGTCGGCAATAACGGTAACGGCGAAGGTGGCGACTCGATCTTCCTCGCCAACTCGATCCAGTGGTCGGACTTCAACGGCCCGAACGAGAAATCCTTTGGCATTCGCTACAACCTCGACATGGCGACTTACGGCGTGCCCGGCCTGAGCTTCATGGCGCGGCATGTGCGCGGCTATGACGTCGATGGCAGCAAGGTCTCGGCCGACAGCGCTTACGCGGGTTTGTACGGTGACGACGGCAAGCACAACGAAACCGATATCGAAGCCAAGTACGTGGTCCAGACCGGCCCGGCCAAGGATCTGTCGTTTCGTATCCGCCAGGCCTTCCACCGCGCCAACAGCGACCAGGGTGAAGGTGACCTGTCCGAGTTCCGCCTGATCGTTGACTACCCTATCAGCGTTCTCTAAGCGGCAAGTCATAAGCTGCAAGCGGCAAGCTGATTTGAGCCTGACTCACTTGCGGCTTATAGCTTGAAGCTTGCAGCTCCAGTAAGGCCGCTCAGCGGCCTCTACTGTACGTTCATACAGATAAAACTTGATCTGCCCTCGCGCCTGACGCATTCTGTCGAGCTCGACCGATCACAAGACTGCCCCGGCCATGCGCCTGTTTCTCTGCGAAAAGCCCTCTCAAGCCAAGGATATCGCCGCCGTGCTCGGCGCCACCCGACGTGGCGAAGGCTGTCTGGTCGGTCCCAATGCCACAGTCACCTGGTGTATCGGCCATCTGCTGGAAACCGCCCCGCCCGACGCCTACGACGCCCGCTACAAACGCTGGGCTCTGCAAGACCTGCCGATTGTCCCCGGCACCTGGAAAATGCAGGTTAAACCCAAGACAGCCAGCCAGTACAAGGCCGTCAAGCGCTTGCTGGGCGAAGCCCGTGAGCTGGTGATCGCCACCGACGCCGACCGTGAAGGCGAGATGATCGCCCGTGAGCTGGTCGAACACTGTCGTTATCGCGGGCCGATTCAGCGCTTATGGCTGTCGGCACTCGATGATGCCTCAATCCGCAAGGCGCTTGCAGCGCTCAAGCCCGGTGCTGCCACGTTCAGTCTTTACCACTCGGCACTGGGCCGCTCGCGCGCCGACTGGTTGATCGGCATGAACATGAGCCGGCTGTTTACTTTGCTCGGTCGGCAATCGGGCTACCAGGGCGTATTGCCCGTCGGTCGGGTCCAGACCCCTACCCTGCGCCTTGTCGTCGACCGTGACCGCAGCATCGCCAACTTCGTGCCGGTGCCTTATTGGGCGATTGAGGTCGGTCTGCGCCACGCCGGCCAGGATTTTACCGCCCAGTGGCGCGCCCCGGCCGATGCCTGCGACGAGCAGGACCGCTGCCTGAACCAGCCGTTGGCGCAACAGGCCGCGCGAGACATGCAGCAGGCTGGCCAGGCGACCGCCATCAGTGTGCGCACCGAGCGTATCCGCGAGGCGGCCCCGCTGCCGTTCGACCTCGGCACCTTGCAGGAGATCTGCTCAAAAAAACTCGGTCTCGGCGCCCAGGAAACCCTGGACATCGCCCAGTCGCTGTATGAAACCCACAAGCTGATCACCTACCCGCGCAGCGACTGCGGCTACCTGCCCAACAGTCAACATGGCGAGGCCGCCGGGATCATTGCCGCCCTCACGGCTGCCGACCCGTCGCTGCAGGCCTTGCGCGGCCATCTGGACCCGGCACGCCGCTCACGGGCCTGGAATGATGCAAAAGTCAGTGCTCACCACGGCATCATTCCCACCGCTGCCACCCGCGCCTTTGAGCGCCTCAGTGGCAAGCCACGGGCGGTGTACACGCTGATCCGCGCCCGCTACCTGGCGCAGTTCCTGCCCAACCACGAATACGACCGCACCCAGGCCGACTTCGATTGTGCCGGCCATGCGCTGCGCGCGGTCGGCAAGTGCATCATCGAGGCCGGCTGGAAACGCGCCCTGCCCGAAGCCCTGACCCCGGCCAAAGGTCGCGAGGCCGCGCCGCCCCAGGCCTTGCCGGCGCTGCACAAAGGCTGTGTCTGCCCGGTCACCGCCGTGCAGCTCAAGGACCTGTGGACCCAGCCGCCCAAGCCCTACACCGAGGGCGATCTGATCAAGGCGATGAAAAACGTCGCCCGCCTGGTGGAAGACCCGCGGCTCAAACAAAAGCTCAAGGAAACCACCGGCATTGGCACCGAAGCAACCCGCGCCGGAATCATTCAGGGCCTGCTCGACCGCGGTTACCTGAGCAAGAACGGCAAGGCGCTGTCGGCCACGCCACCGGCTTTCAGCCTGATCGACAATGTGCCAAGGGCCATCGCCGACCCCGGCACCACGGCAATCTGGGAGCAGGCTCTCGACATGGTGCAGAACGGCGAAATGAGCCTGGAAGAATTCGTCGCCAAGCAGGCCGCCTGGATGAGCAAGCAGGTCGAGCGTTGCCAGGGCCTGCACCTGAACCTGCAAGGCATGCCCGCGCCGGCTGGCGCCGCGCCGTGGAAGAAATCGCGCAAAGGCAGCGGCAAAGGCACCACCAAACGCAAGAGCAGCAACGTGTCGCGCCCCGCCCAGGCTGAAGGTACAACAGCGGTGCGGCGCAAACCTGCCACCTCGCGCAAACCGCGTAGCCCCCGTTGAACACCCGGGCCTGGCCGGTCGCGAGTTCAGACTCTAAAGCTGTCCACTTCAAGCCCCAGCCGATGCATTTTGTTATACAACCCGCCCCGTGATACCCCCAGTTGCTGCGCTGCCAATCGCATGTTACCGCCCGTAGCCTGTAGCACCTCGATGATCGCTGCGGCCTGCCGGCTCTGTAGGTCCAGCGACCCGGCGCTTCTGGCAGCAGGACGGGCTTCGACGCGACCACCCCCAATGGCAGGGCCTTGCTGCAGTTCGATCGGCAAATCTTCGACCTCGATCTGCGTCGTGGTCGCCAGGTTGGTGGCCCGCTCCAGGGTATTTTCCAGTTCGCGCACATTCCCCGGCCAGCCATAAGCTTCCAGCAGACGCAAGGTATCTGCCGAGAGGTCGCGGACATCCTTGCGCAGTGACCGCGCCACCCTGACCAGAAAATGCCGGGCCAGCAGAGCAATATCATCACGGCGCAGTCGTAACGGCGGCACGCTCAGATTTAGCACGTCGAGCCGGTAGTAAAGGTCTTCCCGGAACGCTCCCTGCGCCACCGCCTGGCTAAGGTTTCGATGCGTGGCAGCGATAATACGCACATCCACACGTTGGGATTTCTTGGCCCCGACCCGCGTCACCTCGCCTTCTTGCAACACCCGCAGCAAGCTGACCTGAGCATCAAAGGCCATGTCGCCGATTTCATCGAGAAAGATCGTGCCGCCGTCGGCCAGCTCGAATTTGCCCGCAGAACCGCCCCGTGTGGCGCCGGTAAAGGCACCTTCGACATGCCCGAACAACTCACTCTGCACCAGTTCACGGGGAATTGCGCCGCAGTTCACTGCCACGAAAGGACCGCCGCTACGGGCACTGGCATTGTGGATAGCCTGGGCGAACAGCTCTTTGCCTGTACCGCTTTCGCCGATAATCAAGGTGGTGGAGTCGCTGCGACTGGCAATCCGTGCAAGGCGCAGGGCGTCCTGTAGCGCCCGCGACCGGCCCTGTATGTTGTCGAAGGTATACTTGGCACGGGCACCAATCACGCGGCGGGTGATCTCACGAATGCGCAGGTTCTCGCGCAACGATAGAATCCAGCCGCCTTGGGCCAACGGGCAGACCGACACCAGGCAGGCCAGGGCGCTGCCATCGGCCAACTGGAAACTGCAATCGAGGTCGCGCAAGCCGTCACCGTCACGCAGCAGCACCTCCTGAGCGGGTTCACTGTGGGCCAACTGGCGCAGCGGCGCGCCGAGCGAGGTTTCATCTGCGTTGAACAATTGCCGCGCATAGCGGTTCAACGTCTTGATCCGGCCTTGTGAATCAAGCACCACCAGCCCCTCGTTGAGCACTTCCAGCACGGCGCGCTGTTCACTGAGCAGTGCTTGCAAGGCCATCTGCCGTGAAACAGCTTCGGCGGCCGCCTGCACCGTGCCCAGGGTGTGTAAATGAAACCAGCCCGGCTCGGCAGTAAGGGTCAAAATAGCCCGGGTGCGGCCTTCACTGTCGCGAATCGGCGCTGCCGCGCAATGCATGCGCCGCGCACGTAGACCACTGGCGAAGTTTTCTTCGGCCAGCACGTATACCAGACGATCTTCACGCAAAGCCAGGCCCGTGCAATTGGTGCCCTGCACCGACTCCAGCAAACGGCTCCCGATCGGTGTGATGTCCAGGCCACAGAAATGCAGGGTGGTGCCATGGGAATCGGTAAGGTTGATATGCCCCCGCGGGTTGTACGCCAACAACCCCTGCATTACCTGAGCCGCGGTGTGAATCAATTCGCGGTGCTCGTGCAAAGTGGCCGCCAACATCTGTGAACTGACAAACCGATAGGCACTGTCATGCGGGTCGATACCGCTTGCCAGACTGCGTTGCCAAGAGGCCCAGATCAGCGCCCTCACCTGCTCAGGAGGCGACGAAATGCCCGCCTGACAGGCTTGCCAGGCCGCTTGCAACGCCGGTATGGGCCCGTCACTCAGATCGCCTGGATTCAAGGCGGTCAGATAATCCAGATCCTGAGGGGCAAGCAGTTGCGCCAAAGGCTCAACCCGGTCAGCAAAATCACGCATCGGCCACCTCTACGAATGTCTATTTTTATGACATGCCATTATAGACATGTCATTAAATTAGACATATTTGCCTTCATAATTCGAAATAAAGCCTTTATTTTCAATAAGTTAAAAATTGGCACAGGCGTTGCTCTCTTGCTGTCACGGACTGTCGTTCGACAACCGGCCCAGAAAAACAACAAGGAGTTTTATCGATGACCTCAAGCAAGACTCTTCGCCTCGGCCTGATTGGTGCTGGCCGCATGGGCAGCTTCCATGGCCTGACAGCAGCCCGGCATATTCCCGGTGCCACCTTGGCAGCCATCGCCGACCCAACCCCCGGCCAGGCAGCCCGGCTGGCCGTTGAATTGGGAGTAGACAGGGTCTATACCGACCCACAGCAACTGATTCTCGACCCGGACATTGATGGTGTACTGATCGCCTCGCCGGCGCGCAGCCACGCCGAACTGGTCGTCAGCGCCGCTCGCGCCGGCAAGGGCATCTTCTGCGAGAAACCGATGGCCATCACTCTCGACGAAGCCGACCGCGCCATCGAGGCAGCCAGGCAAGCCGGCGTGGTCTTGCAGGTGGGCTTCAACCGGCGGTTTTCCAAGAGCTTTCGTCAGGCCCATAAAGAAGTTCTGGCAGGCCACATCGGCACCCCGCAACTGCTGCGCTCACTGACCCGGGATCCGGCGCTGAGCAACCCTGCCGCGTCGCCGCAGTGGGTGATCTTTCTGGAAACCCTGATCCACGATTTCGACACCCTCAACTATCTCAACCCGGGCGCCTGTGCCGTGGAAGTCAATGTCATGGCCGATGCGCTGATCGCCCCGCAGTACAAAGCCAGCGGTCTGCTGGACACCGCGCTGGTGAGCATCCGTTACGACAACGGCGCCCTGGCCAGTGCCGAGGCCAGCTTCCAGGCGGTCTACGGTTACGACGTGCGCGGTGAGGTATTCGGCAGTGCCGGTATGCTGACCATGGGCGACATCAACTGCTCGGACCTGCGCCGTTACACAGCCGAAGGCATCAGTGCCGACAGCATGCGCATGGACACCGACCTGCTGCGCGATGCCTACATTGCCGAACTCAATCACTTTGCCGATTGCCTGCGCAATCGCAGCCAGCCGCTGGCCAGTGGCGAGGATGCCCGCGCCGCACTGGTGATCGCTCGCGCCTGTATCGACTCGGTACTGCAAAGCCGACCGATCCGCATCGAGGAGACCCGCTCATGAGCCGCTGCCCATTCAAACTCGCAGCCAGCGCTGAAATGCTGTTTGTCGACCAACCCTTCATCGAACGCGTGCGACGTATCCATGAGCTGGGCCTGAGTGTAGAGATCTGGAACTGGACGAACAAAGACATTGATGCGCTGATCGCCACCGGTGCCGACTTCACTTCCATGACCGGTTACATCGACGGCAACCTGACCGAAACCGATGGCATTGCCCGTCTGCTTGCCACTGCCCAACAGTCGCTGGCAGTAGCCGAACGTCTGGGCTGTCCGAGTCTCAACCTGCACGGTACCGGCCTGGACGACAAGGGCCTGCCGGTACGCCCGGTGCAGAAGGTCAGCGGGCGCATGTGGCTGAGCGCCTGCAAAACCCTGGAGAAAATCGCCCGCCTGGGTGAGGACGCAGGCAAGGTATTCCTGCTGGAAAACCTCAACACAGCGGTCGATCATCCTGGCACGCCCTTCGCCCGCGCCGAAGATACCCTGGCGCTGATCGAGGCGGTTGACAGTCCGTACCTGAAACTCAACCTCGACCTGTACCACGCCCAGATTGGCGAAGGTAACCTGATTGAACTGGTACAGCGCGCCGGCAGCGCGATTGGCGAGATCCAGGTGGCCGATGTGCCGGGGCGCCAGGAACCGGGCACCGGTGAAATCAACTACCCGGCCATTGCCCGCTCGCTTGATGCCATGGGCTATCGCGGCGTGATCGGCCTGGAAGGCTGGGCCTCGGGCGATCCGCTACTGGCCATCGAGCGCTTGCGCGAAGCGTTCAGCCTGTAAAACCCTGCGCACGTTTTCCGATAACAACAAAAAGGATACTCACCATGCGCTTTACCAAGCTTTTCGCAGTCACTGCCGGCTTGCTGTTCAGCTCCATGGCACTGGCCGAATACCGTATCGGGGTCAGCATCGCCAGGGTGGACGACAACTTCATGACTTACATCCGCAACGGCCTGAATGACGCCGCCCTCAAGGCCGGTGTGCAGATCCAGATCGAAGATGCTCAGGGCGACGTGGTACGCCAGCTTAACCAGGTGCAGAACTTTCTTACCCAGAAGGTCGATGCCGTCATTGTACTGCCGGCCGACACCGCCGGGGTCGCCCGGGTCACCGCGGCGGCGGTGCAGGCCAAGACCCCACTGGTATACGTCAATCGCCGCCCGGACCAGCCGGAGTTACCCAAGGGGGTGGTGGCCGTAGGGTCGCGTGAAGAAGAAGCCGGGCAACTACAAATGGGCTTTCTGGCCGAGAAAATGGGTGGCAAGGGCAATCTGGCGATCATCATGGGTGACCTGGCACAGAATGCCACGCTGGGTCGTACCAACGGCGTGAAACAGGTGCTCAAGGATTACCCGGACATCAAGATCATCGAGCAACAGAGCGCTGAGTGGCAGCGCAGCCGCAGTATGGACCTGACCAGCAACTGGCTGTTGGCCGGAACCAAAATCGACGCCATCGTTGCCAACAACGATGAGATGGCCATCGGCGCAGCAATGGCACTGCAACAGGCGGGCAAGACCAAGGGATCGATACCGGTGGTGGGTATCGACGGGTTGCCCGATGGCCTGATCGCTATCAAGCGTGGCCAACTGGCAGCCTCGGTGTATCAGGATCCGAAAGCCCAGGCGGAAGGGGCAATGCAGGCCGCAGTGAAGCTGATCAAAGGCGAGCCGGTCGAAAGTGAAGTCTGGGTGCCCTTCCAGTTGATCAAGCCGGAACAGGTGGATCACTTCGCCCAACAAGCCAAATAAGGCGCGTCCACCTCTGCAAAAAGGCCGGTCCCGTGACACACTGGTCGGCCTTTTTCCACACTGCCACCTCGTATGTCCATATCCAAGCGCGAACAAGCGCACCTTGAACGCCTGCTGAGCCAGACCCTGACCGAAGCCTGCGAAACCGCCAAGGCCGAACTGCTCGGTTTCCAGTGGCTGACCCATGTGGTCGACTACGCCAACTTTCCGGACAGCCTGCAAGTCATCTGGGTGTTCGACAGCGAAGCCAACCGCCAGGCCGCATTGGCCGCCGGGCAGATGCAACGCATGAATGACTTTACCGCCATGGCCCTGAGTGAAGCCGGTGTGAGGCTGCAACAGATTGAACGGCATGTGTCCTGTGACAGCGAACAAGCCTGCCAGCACAGCCACGCCGGTGACTGGCAAAAACGCCTGGCGCGTCGTTCGAGACGCGCCTGAAATGGCCAAGGAAATCGACAACCCTTGCACGTCCCAATGCCAGCTCAGTGGCGAGCTGTGCGTCAGTTGCGGCCGGACCCGGCAAGACATCCGTAACTGGAAACGCATGAAACGCCCGGAAAAAATGGCCGCCGTACTGCGTGCCAGCCAGCAACTCAAAAACCTGCAAAAACGCAGCCGTAACTGATCCCCGGATAAGAGTGGTACCGATCAGTTAAGCGATTTCGGATCTGGCTCGGTCCCGATGGGAGGGAGTTCTACTCGCGACGAGGCCCGTGAAATCGGCACATTGGCTTAGAATGTACCGCCGTCTTCGCCTGCAGAGCTGCCTCCCACCGGGCCGAGTGGGCCTTAACCCGTATTGGCCCGCGATAGCACGGCGGTCCCGCCGCGCGCCTTCAAGCAAGATAACGCTTGAACCACTCCAGCGTCCGTTCCCAGGCCAGCCTGGCCGCTGCTTCGTCGTAGCGCGGCGTGGAGTCGTTGTGGAAACCGTGGTTGGCACCTTTGTAGATGTAAGTCTGGTAGGTGGTGCCGGCCGCTTGCAACGCTTGCTCATAGGCCGGCCAGCCCTCGTTGATGCGGGTGTCCAGTTCGCCGTAATGAATCATCACTGGTGCCTTGATCCGCGGCACATCTTCGGCCTTGGGCTGGCGACCGTAGAACGACACTGCCGCGCCCAGCTCCGGATAAGCCACGGCTGCCGCATTGGCGACCCCACCGCCATAACAGAACCCCGTGATGCCGACCTTGCCGGTCGTGGCGTCATGGGCCATCAACCATTCCAGGGCGGCAAAGAAATCGTTGAGCAGTTTTTCCGGGTTGACCTGCTGTTGCAGCTCGCGGCCCTTGTCGTCGTTGCCCGGATAACCGCCCACAGAGCTCAGGCCATCAGGGGCCAGGGAGATGAAGCCGGCCTTGGCGACGCGCCGCGCCACGTCTTCGATATACGGGTTCAGGCCGCGGTTTTCATGGACCACCACCACGCCCGGCAGTTTGCCGCTGGCCTTGGCCGGACGTACCAGATAACCACGTACCTGACCGTGGCCATTGGGCGACGGGTAGCTCACGTATTCGGCCACGATGTCCGGGTCAGTGAACGGCACCTGCTCGGCCAGCGCATAGTCAGGACTGAGCGCTGCCAGTACGCCGACGGCGGTCAGGCCGCCGGCAGTGAACTTCGCCGCCCGGTCGAGAAACTCGCGGCGGTTGATCTGGCCGTGGGCGTAGTAGTCGTAGAGCTCCAGCAGTTGCGGGGCGAAGTCTTTGGCGGTCAGTCTTTGCATCGGTGTACATCCTGTAGGTCGGTGAGCGCCATTCAAGCATAGTCCGGCCAGCCTCTCAGTAACTCAAGCTCAGGCTGGCCAGCACATGGGCCGGCTCGCCATAGTAATTGCCATCGGTTCCGGCCACCGTTTCGATGTATTTGCGATCGGTCAGGTTACGACCGTTGAGCGACAGCCGTACGTGCTCATTGAGGTCATAGAACAGGCCGGCGTCGAAACGCGCATAGCCGCCCACATCATAGCTATTGTCCAGATCACCCTCGCGCTGGCCGGCGAAGATCACTCCGCCAGCAAAACCCAGGCCGCGCAGACGGCCCTCTTGCAACTGGTAACTGGACCACAGCGAACCGCTGAGCGTCGGCACCCCGGTCAGGCGGTTGCCCTCATTGATCAGCGTGTCCTGGGTGACTTCGGCGTTCAGGGCGCTGAGGTTGCCAATAATCTGCCAGCCCGGCAGCGGGTTGCCGGTGACGTCCAGCTCGACACCGCGCACGCGCTGCTCGCCGGTCTGCACGGCGTATTCGCTGTCACTCGGGTCGCTGGCGGCAACGTTCTCGCGGACGATTTCAAAAGCGGCCAGGGTCGCGCTGAGCTGCTCGGGAATGATGTCGAATTTGGCGCCGACCTCATATTGCACGCCTTGTTCGGGGTCGAGCACCCGCCCGGTGCGGGTCTTGGCGGTCTGTGGAGAGAATGAAGTGCTGTAGCTGGCATACAGGGCCAACCAGTGCTCAGGTTGCCAGACCACCCCGACACGCGGTGACAGTTGCTCCGGCTCAACGTCGGTGCGGGTAATGAGGTCGTCGGCATCCAGCGCCTTACTGGTCTGCCGGGTGTCATCGTAGCGGGCACCGAGCAGCAGCTTCCATTGCTCGTTGAACTCGATCTGGTCTTGCAGGTAGAGGCTGTAGGACTGCAGGTCGTAGCGCACTCGCTCCTGGAAGGCAAAGCGCCCCGGCGTAGCGCCGTAGACCGGGCTGAACACATCCAGTGATGCCAGCGAAGCCCGATAACTGGACGTGTCGCGCTGACCATCGATGTACTCGAACCCGGCCAGCGCCGTGTGTTGCACGGCGCCGGTGGCGAAACGCGCAATGGCCTCGAACTGCATGTCCAGGGTGCGAATGCGTTCTTCACCATCCGTGGCGCGCCGGTTGAGCGTCCGGCCGTCACTGGCCAGGCCGCGCAGGTCGACCACATAGCGATCCTTGTGCGAGTCATCCCAGCGGGTCATCTGGCGCAAGCTCAGCCAGTCATTGAGGTCATGCTCGGCGCGGTACCAGAGCGAGAATTTGTCGGCCTTGTCCCGTGCCCACGGCTCGTGCAGATAGCGGTCGGCCGGCAGATTGATTTTGCCATTGATGGGAATCGCGCCGCGGTCAAACGGTGAGCTCTGGTCGATGTATTCCAGCCCCGTGTCGACCCGAGTGCTGTCGCTGGGCTGCCAACGCAGCGCCGGGGCGATGTAACTGTGTTTGCTGTCGCGCAAGGTATCGCGAAAGCCGCGGTCGGTCTGGGTCGCGACAGTCAACCGGCCGGCCAGGGTCTCGGCCGGGTCCAGTGCGCCGCTGGCGCTGGCTTGCAGACGATAGAAATCACCACTGCCGGCCTGGAGCTTGGCGCTGGCCTGCGCAGTGAAGGACGGCTTGCGGGTCACCAGATTGATCAGCCCGCCGGGGTTGCCGCGCCCGTACAGCACCGAGGCCGGCCCCTTGAGAACTTCGACCCGCTCGACATTGGCCAGGTCGCTGAGCGCTTCCGGGCGCGAGGCCAACGGATTGAGCGGCATGCCGTCAACCGCATAACCGGTGGCATGAAAACCGCGAATCACGAAGCTCTCCGACGAGCCGCCATGGCTGTTGCCGCGCTGCACACTGCTGACGTTGGCCAGCACATCGCCCAGGCGGTCAAGCTGTTGATCCTCGATGACCTGGCGTGGCACCACCTGCACTGACTGAGGAATATCGCGCAGCGCGGTATCGGTCTTGCTCGCCGTGGCGGTGCGCGTGGCGCGGTAGCCCTGCACCGGTCCTGCGGCGGTCTCGACCTGCGCGCTGCCATGAATGGTCGAAGGGGCCAGGTTCAGCGCCCCCTGCTCAGCCGGCTGGCGGAACAACAGCAGCGTACGCTCCGGGGTCAGGCTCCAGCCCAGCCCGCTATCTTGCAGCAGCTGGCGCAGCGCATCCTGTTCACTCATCACGCCCTTGAGCGCCGGGGCCCGCAGATCACGCGCCAACTCGGCATCGAAGCTGACCTGAATGCCACTTTGTGCCCCGAAGGCGCCCAACGCGCCAGCCAGTGACTGGGCCGGCTGGTCATAACGCTGGCGCTGCTCGGCAACCACCTGGGCGGCCGTGCCCAGTAGCGCACAGCCCAACAACCAGCCCAGCGGCCAGCGGGATGAGGCGGGGCGAAACAGATGAACACGAGGCACGGGCATGGCAAAAATCCTTGATTACGTCTGGTTAGCATCCGAGATAAATTCTCAAATTCACCAGAAAGACGCCGTGCCCGGTATTTTTTTCCAGATTTCTGTTTTTGCGCTCAGATCACAACACCCGCAGCCACGGCGTAACGGTCTGCAGCGGCACGTTCAGCGAACGCGCCAGGGCCTGCAACGCCCGGTCCGGGTCGCGCAGATCGAACACCCCGCTGATGCGTCGACTGGCCAGTGCGGAATCGGCGACCACGATCCAGCCGGGCACATAGCGCTGCATGCGACCAACGACCTCTGCAACGCTCAGGTCTTCGACATACAGCATGTGTTGGCGCCAGGCCGCGACCCGGGCCGGGTCGAGTGTCGAGCGCTGCACCTTGCCGCTCGCCCAATCGACTTGTAGCCGCTCACCCGGCAGCAAGCGCTCACTGAGTTGCAGCGCAGACTGTTTACGGGCGTTTTCGACCTGCACCTGACCATGCTGCAAAGCGACCTCGCCGCGCTGGCCCTGCAGGTTCAGGTCAAACGCCGTGCCGAGCACCCGCACCGACATCTCTCCTGCGCTGGCAACAAAGGGCCGGGCAGGATCAGGCGCCACCTCGAAGTACGCCTGGCCCTTGAGCAGGGTGACCTGACGAGGCGACTCGGCCGACAGGCTGATGGCGCTGTCGGGAGCCAGCAGCACGCGGCTGCCGTCGCTCAAACGCACCTCACGGGTGACCGCAGTGGCGGTGCGGTAGTCAGCGCGCCAGGACAGGCTGGCCTGCGGCGCCACCGCAATGATCAAGGCCAGCACGGCACCGGCCAGCGCCGCCTGGGGCCAGCGCCGTCGGCGCCGGGACCCAGTGACAGGCCGTCTGGCAGTACGCAACGAGGGGTGAGCGACCGCCCGGGCCGGCACATCGCCCAACGCGCCCAGCATCGCCTGCATCTGTTGCCAGGCCTGCCGATGGCGTTCGTCAGCGGCCAGCCAGGCCTCGAACTCGGCATGCGCCTGCGGCTCTTCAGCCAGGCGGATCTGCCAGTCGGCAGACTGCTCCAGCGGATCGGTTTGCTGCTCAACGCTCATGTTTGCCTCCGTGCAGCGCCTGATCGTCACACTCCTGTACAAACGCGCGGGTCAGGCGCACCAGCGCATCGCGCAGCAGACGATGGGCACTGGTCACCGACACCCCAAGCTGCTCGGCAATCTGCGCCAGGGTGTAGCCGCCAAAGCGGTGCATCTCCAGGGCGCGCCGATTGGCGACCGGCATGCTGTCGAGCACGCTGGCAAGGCGTTCGAGGGCCATGCCGTGCTGCCAGGTGTCGGCCGGGTCGCTCAACACCGCCGGCAGCAGCCAGTCAGGCGGCGAAGCGTGCCGCGCCTGCTCGCGGGCGCGGCTGCGGATCAGGTCCAGAGCCAGATTACGTACCACCCGGTAAGCATAGGCTGCGGGTTGTTCGATGGGTTCGCCCTGCCCGGCAATCAGCCGCACATAAGCTTCCTGCACGATGTCTTCGGCCTGCATGCGGTCACCGGTAATGCCATTGGCATAGTTGACCAGCTCACGACGCAAGGCGAGCAGTGCATCGAGATCCTTTGCCGAATCTGCCATTGATCCGCTCCATTTACCCAGCCACCACGGCGCCATAGGAACGCTGTCGAAAAGTGCGCCAGCTTAATGGCAAACGATAAGCATTGCCAATTGCAATAATGGGCAGGTTCGAAATAGGCGGATCACTGCAAAAACAAATAGCAATAATTCCTGACGGAGATGTTATATTGTATCCATAACGATCAGGAACCCTCGCAATGTCCTCCCGCACACTCGCCTCTTTTGCCGGCTTCGCCTTTGGCGTGCTCGGCGCGCCGCTGTACGCCGCAGACCCCATTGAACTCGATAGCGTGACGGTCACCGCCGATCACGAATACGAAACCGCGACCAGTGCGGTGAAAGGCTATCGCGCCACGCGCTCAGCCACGGCGACCAAGACTGACACGGCGATCAAGGACATCCCGCAGTCGATCAGCGTGGTGCCGGCCAGCGTGCTCAAGGATTTGGGCACCACCCAGGTGGAGCGTGCGCTGGATTACGCCGGCGGTGTGTCGAAGCAGAACAACTTCGGCGGCCTGACCCTCTACGAGTACAGCATCCGCGGCTTTACCACCTCGGAGTTCTACAAGGATGGCTTCAGCGCCAACCGCGGCTACCCCGCCACCCCGGACGCCGCCAACATCGAGCGGATCGAAGTGCTCAAGGGGCCTGCGGCCAGCCTGTATGGCCGTGGCGATCCGGGCGGCACCGTGAACATGGTCACCAAGCAGCCGCAACAGCAAGCCTTCACCACCCTGCAGGCCAGCGCCGGCAGTTGGGATCGCTACCGCACCGCGCTGGACGTCAACACCCCGCTTGATGCCGACGGCAAACTGCTGAGCCGGGTCAACCTGGCGGTGGAAGACAATCACAGCTTCCGCGACCACGTCGAGAGCCATCGGGTGTTCGTCGCCCCGTCGCTGCGCTGGGAGCTTGACCCTGACACCACGCTGCTGGTGCAGACCGAGTTCGTGCGCCACGACTCGATCTTCGACCGTGGCATTGTTGCGCCCAACAACCGCTGGAGCGGTGTATCGCGTTCGACCTTTCTGGGTGAACCGAACGACAAGATCGATAACGACAACAACATGATCCAGGCCGCGCTGGACCATAAGCTCAACGACAGTTGGTCGGTGCGCCTGGCCAGCCATTACAAGCAGGGTGAACTGTCGGGTTTCGCCAGTGAATCGCGGGCGCTGAACGCCGATGGCCGGACGGTCAACCGCCGTTACCGCGAGCGCGACATGAACTGGCACGACAGCATTACCCAACTGGAACTGCGCGGTTTCTTCGACACCGGTTCCCTGCAGCATGAAGTGCTGATCGGCACCGAATACGAGAATTACCGCAAGAACGAACGGGTCACCGCCATCGCCGGCAGCGCTTACGCGATCGACATCTACAACCCGGTCTACGGCCAGGCCAAACCGACGGGCGCGCGTTCCGGCACCGACTTTTTCGAGCACGTAGAAAGCCGCGCGCTGAACCTGCAAGACCAGATCATCTTCACCGACAAATTGCGCGGCATGATCGGCGCGCGCTACGAGCACTTCGACCAGCAGATCGACAACTACGCCGGCAACGCCACCCAGCAGCAACGCCATGACGCCTTCACTCAGCGCGCCGGCCTGCTCTACCAGCTGACCCCGCAAGTCGGTCTGTTCGCCAACGCATCGACCTCGTTCAAGCCCAACAACGGGCTGGATGCGGCGGGCAAGAGCTTCGATCCGGAAGAAGGGGTCGGTTATGAGGCCGGGATCAAGGCTGAACTGTTCGACCAACGCCTGAGCACCACCCTGGCAGCGTTCCATATCGAGAAGGAAAACGTTCTGGCGCTGGACCCTGGCAGCGACACCAGCCGCGCCATTGGCAAGGCGCGCAGCCAGGGCCTGGACCTGCAATTGAGCGGCCAGCTCACCGACGCGATCCGGGTCATCGGCGCCTTCGCGTACGTGGATGCCGAGGTCACCAAAGGCGACCGCAGCATCCCGGCCGGCAGCCGCATTCTCGGGGTGGCCAAGCGCAGTGGCAGCCTGTTGGGGGTGTATGAGTTCCAGGAAGGCCTGCTGCGCGGTTCAGATGTCGGCGCGGCCTTCAGCTACGTGGGCGACCGCTCCGGTGAAGCGGGCACTTCGTTCGAGCTGCCGGCTTACCACACCGTTGACCTGCTGGCCCACTACAAGGCCACCGACAACGTCACTGTGGGCCTGAACCTGAACAACATCTTTGACGAAAAATATTACGAGCGCTCCTACAGCAACTACTGGATTGCCCCCGGCGAACCTCGTAATTTCACCGTCAGCCTCACCCTTAACCTCTGATCAACAACAAAAAAAGGATTCATCATGCGCGTGACTCACTCTCTGCTGGCCTTGAGCGTCATCAGTGCGGCGCTGTTTGCCGGGCAGGCTGGTGCCCATGGTCTGTGGACCGAACAACGCCGCGGCAATATCGAAGTGGTCTACGGCCATGGCGCTGAAGACAACGCCTTCAAGGCGCAAAAAGTCGCCGGGGCCTGGGCGTACGACCTGGCCGGCAAGCAGATTCCGGTGACCGTCGAACGGCTGGACGACCACGCCCGCCTCAAGCCGCTCAAGCCTGCGGCGGTGATGACCGTGGCGCTGGACAACGGCATGTGGACGCGCAACAAGGACAAGAAATGGATCAACGAAGGCCGTAGCAAAGTGCCCGGCGGCACCGACTCGATTCACACCTTCAAGTACAGCCTGGCGATCTATGAGCATGACGCCAAACTGCCGAATCTGGACAAGCTGAAGATGGTCATCGTGCCGCAGGCCGACCCGCTGGAAGTTGGTCCGGGCAAGCCACTGCCGGTGCAGGTGCTGATCGACGGCAAGCCGGCCGCCGGTATCAAGCTGTTTGGTGACTACCGCAGCGAACCGGACACAGTCAGCGCTGAAACCGATGCTGAAGGCCGCGCCAACGTGATCATCCGCAATGAAGGCCTGAACATCATCGCCGCTGAAGCGACCTTGCCGGTCAAGGGCGACGCGGATATCGAAGCACGCGGGCTGTTCACCTCCCTGACCTTCGTGGGTAAAGAGCACCACGACTGATTGACCCGCGTTATCTGCCCGGCGAACCTGCCGGGCAGCTTCTGCCTGTTGCTATCCCCTCCCCTGTGACAAGCGCTGCGCAGAGCCCTGACAGCCTTGAATCACCCTGTTACAAACAAGTAACAAGATGTTGTTGTGCCTTGCTGCGATCACTGAGATAACGGGAATCATTTTCAGTTACACCATTCCACGAATGGCTCCACTGCCCGCTTTCTCAACCTGATCGACAAGGATCGACCATGCGCCTCAAACCCTCCCTGCTCGCCCTGAGCCTGATCGGCAGCACTCTGTTCACAGCCCAGGCCAGCGCCCACGGTCTGTGGACCGAGCAACGCCGTGGCAATATCGAAGTGGTCTTTGGCGAAGGCGCTGAAGACACCGCTTACAAGCCGGCACAAGTGACCGCTGGCTGGGCCTGGGACAAGACCGGCAAACCGGTTGCCGTGACCATCGAGCCGCAGGCTGACCACGCCCGCCTCAAGCCGGCTGGCGAAGCAGCCGCAGTGGCAGCTGAACTGGACCTGGGGGTGTACACCAAGGGCAAGGATGGCAAGTGGGTCAACCAGCCACTGTCCAAAGTCCCCGGCGGCAGCGACGCCGTGCAGGCCCGCAAGTACAGCCTGGCGATCAACGACCACGTGAAACTGCCGGCGCTGGACGCCCTGAAACTGGTCATCGTGCCCCAGGCCGACCCACTGGAAATCGGCGTTGGCAAACCACTGCCGGTCAAAGTGCTGCTTGACGGTAAACCCGCCGCCGGCATCAAACTGATCCCGGACTACCGCAGCGCGCCGGATGAAACCAGCGGCGAAACCGACGCCCAGGGCAACGCTCAGGTGGTGGTGCGCAACGCCGGCCTCAACGTGATAGCGGCCCAGACCAGCGTTGAAGTCAAAGGCAACGCCGACTACAGCAAACGCGCGCTGTTCACCTCGCTGACTTTTGTGGGTGAAGAGCACCACGATTGATGCCCAGGGCGCATTGATTGCGCCTGCGCGGGATCCTTGCAGGAGCGACCTTGGTCTGGGCGGCACTCCGACGAAGGTGGCGTGAAACCGACCGCTAATGTGCTGATTTCACCGGCCCTTTCGCGAGCAAGCTCGCTCCCACAGGGCAGCAACAAGGCAGTGAAGCATACCGCCTTAACTGATCGGCATCCGTCCTGCGGGGCCACTGTCTTCGCGAGCAACCGGAGCACCGGGGGCTGACGTGCTACAAAAACCGCTTTTGATGATCAGCCGTCGGCAACAGGCACTGGTCGTACTTGCCAAACCAGCGATAACGGTTGCGCGCTATCCAGGCGTAACCGGTGTCACGCAGCCGCACCGGCAGCCACCTGAACACCCCAAGCAGCGGCCAGCCACCCGGCAACTGCCGTAGAACCTCGAAAAACGCATCAGAGCGCAGCCAACAGTGCCGGTCGCGAATCACCGCCATGGTTTCAAAACGATCCAGCGGTAAACCGGCCCAGGCCAACAGCGCCTGCCCTTCGGGCGATTGTACGGTGGCCAGCCGCACACGCTGGTGCTGATCGTGGCGGATCAGAAACCTCGCCCAACCGTTGCACAGCTTGCACACCCCATCGAACAGCACGACGGTTTCTCCTGGCGCCAAGAGTGGCGCCGGTTCAGGACGCAGCAGAGCGTTGGGCATCGACAGATCCTTCACAAGATGATGCAGCGCCTCACCTTACTCCACGCGCCGCTTGCCAGGCCAGCACAGGTTCTGAAACAGCGCTTGCCAATTACATTAGCGCTAATGTAGTTTTCACGCATTGCCCAAGGAGGCCCGCATGTCCGAGAAAAAACAACCCGGCCTGGGTGAACTGCTGCGCTATGTCAACGAATTGGTAGAGCACGGCGCGCAACACCACTACCAGCAGATGGGCCTGGACTACCGGGCGCGCTTCACGCCGGTGCTGCGTGCCATTCAGGCCGGCGCCAGCACCGTGACGCAGATCACCGCCCACAGTCACCTGACCCAGGGCGCGATCAGCCAGACGGTGGGTCAGATGGAGAGCGAGGGCCTGATTGCTCGCCAGCGTCAGGCAGATGCACGTATGAGCCGCATCGAGCTGACCGCCCACGGCCAGCAGTTGATCGCCCGCCTTGAGCAGCACTGGGCAACCACTTTTCAGGTGATCGAAAACCTCGAACAGGAGATCGGCTATCCGCTGTGTCAGGCACTGCAACACGCCGCTCGGGCGCTGGAGCAGAAAGGCTTTGCCCAGCGGCTGACAGAGCTGAAACTCAACCACTGCGCAGGAAAAACACTCAATGAGCAATAACTGGTTCGATCAGGGCGCGGCTGATTACTCGCGTTATCGGCCTCACTACCCTGCTGCACTGAGCGAATACCTGGCCAGCCTCGCGCCGAACCGGACCCTGGCGGTGGACGTCGGTTGCGGCAATGGCCAGCTCACTCAGCAACTGGCCGGGCATTTTTCGCAGGTCGCAGGGTTCGACCCCAGCGCCGAGCAGATCGCCCACACCGTGGCGCACAGCAATATCACTTACCAATGCGCCCCGGCCGAAAGCATTCCGCTGCCCGACCACAGTGCCAGCCTGATCACTGCCGCCCAGGCCGCGCACTGGTTCGACCTGCCGGTGTTCTACAACGAGGTACGGCGGATTGCCGAGCGGGATGCGGTGCTGGCACTGATCAGCTATGGCGTGCTGGGTCTTGAAGGCGAATTGGGCAAGCGCTTTGCGCAGTTCTACTGGCAAGAGATCGGCCCGTACTGGCCGGCCGAGCGCAAGCTGGTCGACGAGGGTTACCAGACCCTGGCGTTTCCCTTCGAGCCGGTCACTGCACCTGCCTTGAGCATCAAACTGGACTGGGACTTGCCCGCGTTTCTGGGCTATGTCTCGACCTGGTCGGCGGTGCGCAAGGCGCAACAGGACGCTCAACAGGACCTACTGCTGCGCTTTGCCCAAGACCTGGCGGCCATGTGGGGCGATGCAACCGACACCAGAACCATCAGTTGGCCGATCAATATGCGGGTGGGCAAGGTGTTGTCATAGAATCCGCACCTGCCAGATACTGGCTGCACGCACGTTTGAGACAGCCTGCCCATGCCTGTGACACTGGAACATCTGACCCGCATCGCGCACATCGAGTGCTCGAAGGTAACAGCGCAGAACACCGGCTACCCGAAACATACCCATGAAGAGTATGTCATCAGCGCCAACCTGCGCGGTCACGAACGGATCTGGTTCAACGGTCGCCAGCAGCAGGTCAGTCCGGGTCAGGTCACGTTGTACAACCCCATGACCATTCAGGCGTCGGAGTTTACCGCCGAGGGGGTGCAGTTCATCAGCCTGCACCTTGACGCACAGACGCTGCACTCGGCACTCAGCGAAACCGCCAGCACGCATGCCCTGCCGATTCTGCACGAAGGCGCGCTGAGCGATACCGCACTGTTCGGTGCCATCACCGGGCTTTATCAGTGCCTCGACACGCTTGATGTTGAAGAAGCGTTGCTGAGCCTGGTCAGCGAGCTGGCGCGGCTCACGACGTCGGCCGCCAGGCCTGCGGAGCCGGCGCGCGTCGGGCAGTTGATCCGCTTCATGCAGGCCAACCTCAATGAACCGCTCGAACTCGAAGACCTCTGCGCCGAAGCCAACGTGTCAAAGTTTCATCTGGTGCGCAGCTTCAAGGCCGCCGCGCAGTTGCCGCCCATGCAGTATTTCCAGCAGTTGCGCCTGATCGAAGCCCGCAAGCGTCTACGCCATGGCGAGCCGCCGGCACGGGTTGCCGCAGAGCTGGGCTTTTTCGATCAGGCCCATCTAAGCAACGCCTTCCGTAAAGTGATGGGCGCATCGCCGCTGGGCTACAGCTCGATGCTTGCTGGCGGTGAAGCCGGGAAAAACTCCAGGTAGCCGGTGAGCACGACGTAAACGGCAAAGTAAGCAAAGATCAGCGCCGAGCCGATGTAGGTGTACTTCATCAGCCGCGGCCCCAGCAGCCGCCCACCCTGTGCCGCCAGCAGGCACAACGCGCAGGCCCAGAACACCCCGGCAGTGAAGAACCCGCCGAGGAACAGGCCGGCGCCGGTCATGTCGGCGCCTTGCCGGGCGATGATTGCGCCGCCCACTGCAGCGAACCACAGGATTGCGCTGGGCGACGACATCGCCAGGATGATGCCGCGAGAAAACAGCGCCAGGTTGCTCCGGCCCCACTGATCACCCGCCGCCTGCAGGTTGTCTGCACGCACGTTCAGGGCGCTGCGCAGCATCTTCACACACAGGTAACCGAGCACCAGCGAACCACCGAGCCACAGCACCCAGCGCACCCACTCGATCTGCAACAGGACAGCCATCCCGGCCATGGCCAACACCGCGTAGAGCAGATCACCGACACAGGTGCCGATGCCCAGCCATACGCCCTGGGAAAAACCGCGCTGCATCGCCAGATTGATCATCGCCATATTGGCCAGGCCAATCTCCAGGCACAGCGAAAGGCTGAGCAAAAAACCGTTACCAAATTCCATCATCGTTTCCTTGAACAACTGCCAGACAGGCGCCCGCCGTGAACGTGCAGGATCAGCGCAGCGCCATCAAAACAGCCTGCCCAGGACAATTCTTGGAAAAAATTGCTCAGTGAAGCACCCAGGCGCTTATATCAGTAGAAATAGGCCAGGCGAAACTGCAACGAATGGTCGATCTTTACCCCTTCACGAATCGAAGTATCCCGCTGCACTTGCCCCAACACCTGTAACTGATTACTGAGCATGGTCGCCACGGTAAAACCTACAGTGCCGTTATCGTGACGGCTTGCCAGTGTGCGCCCGTCCAGTGTTTCCCTGGCGCCCCAGTTATGCCGGTAAGACAGCGCCGCGTAGGTTTGCGGGGTGAAGTTGTAGCGCAAGTGGTTGTGCAGTTGCAGCAACGGGTCTTTCTTTGCGTCAGTGGAACGCTGATTGTCATAGAACTCGGTCTCGGCGATCACGTCCCAGGTGATGCGGTCGGTCAGGCCCTTGATATAGCCGACCTGCAAATCCAGTGCCCAGCGGTTATTGCTCAAGGCAAAGCCTTGGTCTTTGTCTGCACCGGTGGGGGCCGTGACAAACACCGACCAGCCCAGATGTTCATTACGCGCCTGATCAGCGATGGTCCATACCGTACCGCCGAAAGTGATGTCACCGATGCCGGTGTTCTTGCTGTCGATCAGACCTACCTCCTGACGCCCGAACGGGATCACGATCTGCGGATCCCAAGTGTAGCCAGTGCCAAAAAAATCCGTGAAGTGGATCAGGCGCAACACACCCACGGTCATTTTCAGCCCCAGGTCATCGGCAACTTTTTCGCCACCGGAATACTGCGCCTCCCCCCGCGGATTCTGTTGATAGAGCACGACGGCGTTAGTGCCCTTCGATAACGCGGTGTAATCACCGGGGTCGGGACGCACATCCGCCTGGGCGAACTGAGCCGCCATCAGCAAGCCAAAACTTGCACACGAGCAAGAGCCAATGTTTCTCATGACCAACCTCATTTATTGTTATGGTTAGTTGTCATCGCGCACACATACCCCGGCACGTTTACATGTACCTAGAGGCCATGAAGTTGCTTGATCAGTTATTTAAAATTTGACCGCCGTGACAGTGCGCTCAGGGAAACTGGCCATCACCCTGATAACAAGATGACGGTTATCCCCTGCTACACACCGGCTTACCGTGATATTAAACAACCCATCAGAAGTGCCTGTTTGATCCGCGCGGCCACGATTGTTGGCATTTTCTGCCAATCCGGTGGCCAGCTACATCAACCCCGGCGTACCTCACTGGGCGTCACGCCATAACGCGCCTTGAAAGAGCGGGCAAAGTGCGCCTGGCTGGAGAACCCGTTGCAATAGGCAATTTCAGCCACACCCAAACGCGCGCCCATAGGCGAAGCGAGCATTTGCCGGGCACGCGCCAGGCGCTTTTCCAGCAAGTAACGGCCCGGCGCCCCGCCTTCCTGGGCGAACAACCGCGCCAGGTGGCGACTGGAGACCCCGGTGGCCGCCGCGACCTGCTCGCAACTGAGCGCCGGGTCATCAAGGTGCTGCTGAATATACTGTTTGGCAGCCAGCAGGTAGGCCGCGCTCAGCGCGCTGGCCCGGTGCTCGCCGGCGTGGTCGCTGATGATGCTGGCCAGCAGGTCGTAAGTCTCAGTCTGGAAGCGAGCGGCCTGTTCATGACGGGGGGCATCGAAAAAGCCATCGACACGCTCACCCAATGAGCGAACCAGCAAGCGTTGCACCGGACTTTCGGCGCCCACTCTGACCGCGCCCTGCAAATCACGCAGGCAGTGTTCGGCAAAGTCACTGGCCGGCATATCGAAGATAAACAAACGCATCGGCCCGGAAAAACCAAACAGGTAAGGTTTGTCATTTCGATAAAGCAACAGGTCACCGGGCTGTAACAGCAGACAATTGTCGCCCTGGTAAAAGAACGACTGACTGTGCTGCACCAACGCGACAAAGATGGACTCGCTGGGCGTCGACCGAATCATCGGCAGGCTGCGTTCGACCACATGTTCATTGCCGTCGATGCGCGCCAGCCGTAATCGATCAAGACACAGGTTGTCTTGGGTGGCCGTCAATCCTTTCTGGGCAAAGGACGAACACTTCAGGCCAACCAGAATCGACGCATTGTAGTCATCCCAAAAAGCCAGGCGTTGCTCGACCGGTATATCGAGGGTGCTGGCTCGCCGTGTTTCAAGCACTGTCGTGGCAGGCATTTTATTGTTCTCTGTATGGCAGGGCATCGAAGCCGCAAACACATGATTAACATGTGAACATTCAAGCGTCAACGGTCGCACTTTTACCCTTTCCAGCCTTTGGGAAATCGATGTCAGGAAACCACAAACATCCTGACCGTTCAGATCAAACCCCGATTTCGGGCCGCAGATAGAGTTTGTCTGGCCCTGACAAGACCGGGAAAAACCATGCTCACCACCTTGCGACAGCGCGCTGCCCGGCCACCCTGAGCACGCCCTTGAGCTAGACGATTTTCTGCCTCTGTGACTGGCCCCTGGCCTGGAGAACGACATGGCGTATAAAAATAATACCGCCCGCTATGAAAACACTTTGCTGTGCATCCTGTTCCTGACTTTCGGCTTCGTCTTTTTCGATCGTCTGGCGCTGTCTTTTCTGTTTCCGTTCATGCAGCAGGAGCTGCAACTGAACAACAGCCACTTGGGCATGCTGTCTTCGGTACTGGCGCTGGCCTGGGCGATTTCCGGGCTGGTGGTCGGTGCCTGGTCCGACCGCCACGGCAAGCGCAAGCCGGTGCTGATCGTGGCGGTTATTCTGTTTTCACTGTGTTCGGCAGTGTCCGGGCTGGTCGGAGGTTTCCTCAGCCTGCTGCTGTTTCGCGCCATCATGGGGCTGGCCGAAGGGCCGATCCTGCCGTTGTCGCAATCGCTGATGGTCGAGGCGTCATCGCCGCATCGGCGCGGCCTGAACATGGGCCTGCTGCAAGGCTCGGCCGCCGGCCTGCTGGGCGCAGTGGCCGGCCCGCCAGTGCTGGTGGCCCTGGCCGAGGCATTCGGCTGGCGTCACGCGTTCATCGTTTCGCTGCTGCCTGGGCTGCTGATCGCCTGGCTGATCTGGCGCTACGTAAAACCTGACGAACCACGCCCGGCGGCGCAGCCCACCAACAGCGAAACCGGCAAAGTCAGCATTTTTGCCCTGTTGAAGATCCGCAACATCATGCTCTGCACGTTGATCAGTTGCACCTTCGTCACTTGGTTTGTAGTGCTGATCTCTTTCACGCCGACCTTTCTGGTCAGCATCCGTGGCTTCAGTGCCAGCACCATGGGCACCCTGATGAGTTGCCTGGGCGTCGCCTGGGTGATCTGGGGCTTCGGCGTGGCGGCGATCTCCGACCGGCTCGGCCGTCGTCCGACCCTGGTGATTTTTTCGCTGCTGGCGGCAGCCTGCCCGATTGCGCTGCTGTATGCGCCCGATGCCATCAGCCTCGGTGCATTGCTGGTGCTGACCTACACAGGACTTGGCTGCTTCACCCTGTTCATGGCCACCATTCCGGCAGAGACCGTGGCCCGCGGCAACATCGCCACCGCGCTGGGCCTGATCATGGGCCTTGGCGAACTGATTGGCGGCTTCGTGGCACCGACCATCGCCGGCTTTGCCGCTGACCGCTTCGGCCTGTCAATCATCATGTGGATCTCCTGCGGCGGCGCGCTGCTGGCCGGTTTGCTGTCGCTGTTTCTGCAAGAAACCGCACCGGCCGTGCTGGCCCGCAAAAACCTTGCGGGCGCTCTGCCCGCCAAGACAGGCCAGGCCTGATACCCGACCCAGACCAGAAAAAACGTGGAGCCCGCGCGCGTGCGCGGGCTCCACCAGCACTTGGCATTATGAGGTACACCCTATGACCACCCTCACTCAACGCAGCTTCGACTACATCGTGATCGGCGCAGGTTCCGCCGGCTGCGTGCTGGCCAACCGACTGTCAGCCGACCCATCGGTTTCAGTCTGCCTGGTGGAAGCCGGCCCCAGCGACCGCACCCCGCTGCCGGCCGGCTACATCCGCACACCCGCCGGGATCATCCGCCTGATCGCCAACCCGAAGTGGAACTGGATGCACCGCTTCGCGCCGCAGAACGGCGTCACCAACCCCGAAATCCCCTGCCCGCGCGGCAAGGTCTGGGGTGGCTCCAGCGCAATCAACGGGATGATCTACATCCGTGGTGACCGCAATGACTATGACCGCTGGGCCGCTGCGGGCAACCGTGGCTGGAGCTACGATGAGTTGCTGGCGTACTTTCGCCGCAGCGAACACTTCGAGCCGGGCGAGTCGCAATGGCATGGCCGTGGTGGCGAACTCAACGTCGCCGAGCAGCGCAGCCCAAGCCCGGTCAATCAGGTGTTCTATGAGGCCGCCGCCGAGCTGGGCTGGCCTTACAACGCCGACTTCAACGGCGAGCAACAGGAAGGCATCGGCCCGTTCCATGTCACCCAGATCAACGGCGAACGCTGCAGCGCCTCCAGAGCGTTTCTGCATCCGATCCTGCAACGCCGCAACCTGACCATTCTCAGCAGCACCCTGACCCATCGGGTACTGCTGGAGGGCAAACGGGCGACCGGCGTCGAAGTCAGCCACGACGGTGAGGTGATAAAACTGCTGGCCAACCGTGAAGTGATTCTCAGCGCCGGCGCGATCAACTCACCCCAGTTGTTGCTGCTGTCCGGTATCGGCCCGGCTGCCGAACTGGCCCGTCACGGCATTGCGCAACAGCACGAACTGCCCGGTGTCGGGGAAAACCTGCAGGACCATCAGGACGTGGTGCTGATGTACCGCTCAGATGCCGAGCTAGGCTACGGGCTCAGCAGCAAAGGCATCGGCAGGCTCGCGCTGTCGCCATTGCAGTACCTGTTTGGCCGCCGTGGGCCGATGACTTCGAACACCGTAGAGTCCGGTGGTTTTCTGCGCCTGGACCCACAAGCCGCCACACCGGAAATCGGCGTGATCGTCGCCCCGGCGCTGAAAAACCAGCCGCAGCGCGTCATCCCGGTCGGTCACGGTATCAGCCTGCATGTGGCAGTGATGCACCCGCGCAGCCGCGGGCGGATCGGCCTGAACTCACCAGACCCGCATGACAAACCGCTGATCGAAGCCAACTTCCTCAGCGACCCGGCAGACCTCGACACGCTGGTTCAGGGCGTGCAGTTGATCCGCAAACTGGTCGCCACCGAGAGTTTTGCCCGACACCTCAAGGGCGAACTGGTGCCCGGCCCGCAGGTCACCAGCCGCAGCCAGATCGAAACCTGGATTCGCGCCAACCTGGGCACGGTGTTCCACCCGGTCGGCACCTGCAAGATGGGCCACGACGACCTGGCGGTGGTCGACGATCAACTGCGCGTACACGGGCTTGAGGGCCTGCGGGTGGCCGATGCCTCGATCATGCCGACGCTGATCACCGGCAACACCAATGCCCCGGCGATCATGATCGGCGAGAAAGCGGCCGATCTGTTGTTGGGCAAGTCGATTGCTTGAGGCGATTTGGGCGGCGGGCACGTGTGTTCTGTTCAGCGCCGGCTTGCCTGCTGCCTGCACCTGGGGCGCTGGCGAGGCATATGCCGGACGCTATTGCAGGATAACGCTCAAGCCAGCCAACTCGTCGCCGATACTGTGCGCAACCTTGCAACTGTGACCAATATGCCCAAACGAACACGCCTGCTGCTGGTATTGCTCGGCCTCAGCGCAATGCTGTACATCGCCGTGCAAGTCGACTGGTCT
This sequence comes from Pseudomonas sp. LJDD11, assembly GCF_024584215.1. NCBI lineage: Bacteria > Pseudomonadati > Pseudomonadota > Gammaproteobacteria > Pseudomonadales > Pseudomonadaceae > Pseudomonas > Pseudomonas sp. LJDD11. The sequence continues at coordinate 339,292 of NZ_JANJFL010000001.1, read as the reverse complement.
GTGCCAGGCCGCTACTACCGCAATTACCAGCATGTCCAGGCGATGCTGGCCCGCAAAGATCAGCTCGACAGTGCAGTGGCCAGGTTGCGTGCGCGCTACGGCGAAAGCGCAAACATGAGTTTCGCTGTCAGCTTCGACTTGCAGGGCACCTTCACCCAGGTTGTCCAGGTCACTCGTGAATGCGGAGAACTGGACGACCACAGCTTCCTCGACGACGCCAGGCAGTTGTTCAAGGAAGCTGGACTCGGCAGGATCGACCGCCTCGAATACCGCTATGGCTGTGATCAGCCACTGAGCTTTGGCATGACCGTCCAAGCCTTCAATCAGAGCTTCATCAGCGCACTCAAAGAGCACAGTTGGTGCCGCGAGATCACGCCGTCGCAGGCCTTGAGCCAGGCCAGGCTGGACCAGCCGTCTCAGCTGTGGACAGACAAGAATGCAGCGATACAGGCGCAACTGGACTCAGACGGCGACGGTTCGATAACCCGTGGGCGCTGGTACAGTGCCTTGGCACCGCTCAACGATGGCCAAGCGCAATATCGGATGATGCTGTGCGCCACCCGGGCTGTGATTCGGGTCCTGGAACCTGGGCTGGATGAAGCGCAGGTCTTTAAACTGAACAGCGAAGTGCATAGCGAAGGCCCAGACAGTCAGGCAGTCGAGGTGGGCCGCTATAGATTCTCCGGCGCTACCCGACCAATGGGGTTCAACGTCAGCCGGGTGCGCAAGGATTAGCCGCCGCGTGAGCGGCATTGGCGACACCAGCGATCGCCATGCAAGACGCTAGCGCTGCGCCACGAACTACTGAGTTTTTTTCACAAAGACATGAAAACGCCCCCTACTAATCAGCAGACTCGCGGACAGTCAACATAGCGGTCACCGGGAACAGCAGCCACCACCGGTAGCGGTTCTGGCTGGCCTGACCTTTGACTCCTGCTTGATAAGGTGCACTGACTGTGAGTAGTTCTTTAACGATTACCCAAGCCAACTCCAATCCCCTGCCTGTTGCCGGCAAACCCCGCGCGCGGCTGGCGGCCATCGGTATTTTTCTCGCCTCACTCGGCCTGCTTTCCCTGCCAGCCGGTTCCGCTCTTGCCGCGCAGGCACTGAAGGCCCCGGCGATCCCCGCAGGCGCTGATAACTTTTATAACAGCGCCAGCGTCACCGTGCAGAAAGTGACGTTCAAGAACCAGTACAACATGCAGGTCACCGGCAATCTGGTGACACCGAAAAACCTTGATCGCAAGCCCAAGGCACCCGCCATCATCGTCGGCCATCCCATGGGCGCGGTGAAAGAGCAAAGCGCCATGCTCTACGCGCAGAAACTGGCTGAGCAAGGCTTCGTAACCCTGGCCATTGATCTGCCGTTCTGGGGCGAAAGCGAGGGCCAGCCGCGCAATCTGGTGGCTCCCGAGCTGTACACCGAAGCGTTCAGCGCAGCGGTCGATTACCTGGGCACAAGTGACCTCGTTGACCGTGACCGTATCGGTGTATTAGGCATTTGTGGCAGTGGCAGTTTCTCGATCAGCGCGGCCAAACTCGACCCGCGCCTGAAAGCCGTTGCCACCGTCAGCATGTACGACATGGGTGCCGTTACCCGCCATGGCCTGCAGCACTCCGTGACCCTGGACCAGCGCAAGGCGTTGCTCGCCAAAGCGGCCGAACAGCGCTACACCGAGTACACCACCGGCAAGGGCATTTTCCTTGATTACCTGCCCGCGCAGGCGGATGCCGAGACCGACCCGATAACCCGCGAGTTCTGGGAGTTCTACCGCACGCCACGCGGGGCGGCCACCCCGCAAGGCATGACGCTGGAGCAAACCCAGAACCGCATGCTGAGCAGCGAAATCCGTTTCATGAATTTCTACCCGTTTAACGATATAGAAACGATTTCACCACGCCCGATGCTGTTCATCACAGGTGATCAGGCACACTCCAGGGAGTTCAGCGAAGACGCCTTCCAGCGCGCTGCCGAACCCAAGGAGCTTTACTACGTCAAGGGTGCCGGGCACGTCGATTTGTATGACCGTGCCGACCTGATTCCCTGGGAAAAACTGACCGGCTTTTATCAGCGCAATCTCAAGTGACCGCCTCGGTGCTCCGCTCGGGGCACCGTTGTACAGGGCTCGCCAGTGACGATCAGGGTGTGTAGCGCAACGCTTGCACCAGAGCCGCGAACGCTGGCGAGGCCTGCCTTCGATTCGGGTAATACAGGTGGAACCCCTGAAATGTCGGGCACCACTGCGGCAGCACTTCGATGAGTCGGCCATCGGCAAGGTAAGGCGCGACCAGCTCTTGCGGGACATAGCCGATGCCGATTCCATCCAGAGCTGCATTGAGTACGTGAACAATGCTGTTGAACACCAGCGGTCCTTCGCCCTTGACTGTGAAGGGCTTGCCGTCTCGCTCGAACTCCCAGGCGTAGATCGATCCGGACGGCCGGTGACGAATATTGATGCAGGTGTGCTTCATCAAGTCGTAGGGCGTGGCCGGCGCGGGGTTACGTTCGAAGTAAGCCGGCGTGGCGACCAGCGACAGTCGCCAGTCTGGCCCGATGCGCACCGCAATCATGTCCTTGCTGATGGACTCCCCGAGGCGAATGCCAGCATCAAAACGTTCTTCCACCACATTGGTGAAGCCATAGTCGACGAACAATTCCAGTACGATGTCCGGGTATTGCTCAGTGAACCGCTTGAGCTTCGACCTCACGCACAACTCAATCGAATCGTCCGTACAGGTGATACGGATGGTCCCGCGCGGCGTCTCGCGCAAATCGTTCAACGCCTCAACCTCGGCAGCGATCTGCTCGAACAACGGTGCGACGGAACGCATCAACCTGTCACCGGCTTCGGTCGTCGAGACATTGCGCGTCGTACGCGACAACAGCCGCACGCCCAGCCGCTCTTCAAGCCCCCGCAACGTGTGGCTGAGCGCCGAAGGCGTGACACCCAGTTTGACCGCTGCTTTGGTAAAGCTCTGATCGCGGGCAACGGCCACGAAGGCTTGTAGATCGTTGATTTTGTGCCGGCTCATTCTTGAATTTTTCTCAGTAACTCATAAAAACCATACCTACTAATCATGCCAATGCCGATACGTCAACATGGCCTTGAACGATCAGCCGTGGCCTCAGCCGGCGGCTGAATACTTTTCGGCAAGCCATTTCGTGAATAACGGTTACGAGTGACGTCAATGAAAAACCCAAGCATCGAGCCGGTCCACGAGGACCTGTCCGCCCCACAGGCACCGGCACACTGGAGCGGCGTATGGGCCATGACCCTGTGCGTCTTTGCGCTGATCGCCTCAGAGTTCATGCCCGTGAGCCTGCTGACGCCCATCGCGACCGAACTGGGCGTCAGCGAGGGCCTGGCCGGTTATGGCATCGCCATTTCCGGCACCTTTGCGGTGCTGACCAGCCTGTCCATCTCATGGATCGCTGGCGCCATGAACCGCAAGACGCTGTTGCTGCTGCTGACCGCACTGATGTGTGTGTCAGGACTGGTGGTGGCGCTGGCCAGCAACTACATCATGTACATGGTCGGGCGCGCCCTGATCGGCGTGGTGATTGGCGGCTTCTGGTCGATGTCGGCAGCTGTCGCCATGCGTCTGGTGCCTGCCGAAAACGTGCCCCGTGCCTTGGCGATCTTCAACAGCGGCAATGCCCTGGCGACCATCGTCGCCGCCCCTCTGGGCAGCTATCTGGGCGGTATCATCGGTTGGCGCGGTGCGTTTTTCTGCCTTGTTCCGGTCGGGCTGATCGCCCTGATCTGGCAATGGATCAGCCTGCCAGCGATGCAGGCTGCGCCTCGGGCGAGAGGATCGGCCAATGTATTCACGCTGCTGGGCAATCCACTGGTGGCGCTGGGCATGCTCGCGGTGGGCCTGTTCTTTATGGGCCAGTTCGAACTGTTCACCTACATTCGTCCGTTCCTGGAAACCGTGCCCCGCGTTGATGTACCCACCTTGTCGACGATGTTGCTGGCACTGGGTATCGCCGGCTTCATAGGCACCCTGCTCATCGGTTCATTCATCAAACAAGGCCTGTATCGAACCCTGATCGTCATCCCTTTGCTGATGGCTGGACTGGGCATTGGCCTGGTGGCATTCGGGAATTCGGTTGCGATGGTCTTCGTGCTGCTCGCCTTATGGGGCCTGGTCGCCACCGCCGCGCCGGTGGGCTGGTGGTCATGGCTGGCTCAATCGGTACCGTTTGATGCCGAAGCAGGCGGCGGGCTGATGGTGGCGGTGATCCAGCTCTCTATTGCTCTGGGTTCCACGCTGGGGGGTGTGCTGTTCGATACCCAAGGCTATCAAACCACCTTCGTTGCCGCAGCCATTGTGCTGATTGCTTCGGCTGCCCTGACGTTGGCCACCGCCCGCATCAACGCCTCCCGAAATCCGCTACGCGACCAGATACCTGATTGCCCATAACACCGCCATCCCGACCGCCAGGGTCAGCACCGTACTGCGGGTCTTCCAGGCCACCAGCGCAGCGATGACGGCGGCCGGGATTTGCGGGTTGCTGATATCGATGCTGCTCTGGCCTGGCGGGTAGACCACCGCTGGCAACGCCAGCGCGGCCATGACACTGGCGGGCACGTACAGCAGTGCCCGCGTGAACAGCGCCGGAACCTGCCAGCGGCCTTGCAGCTCGATGAAACACAGGCGGATGGCAAAGGTGCCGATACCGACGCCAGCAAACATCAACCACATGGTCAGCTCGCTCATTGAGCCTCCTCGGTCGCAGGCGCTGCGCTCTTGCCCGACGCATTGGTCAACCGCTCGATCCACAGCCCGGCCACGATGCCGCCCAACGAGGCGACGATCAGCCCCAGGTTATACGGCAACCTCACCAGCCACACCGCCAGCAGGCCACCAACCACCGCCGCGCCCAGGCTCGGTTTGCTGCGAATGCCGGGCACCAGCAGGGCCAGGAATGACAACGGGATGGCAAAACCCAGCGACCAGTTTTCCGGAATGCTCGCGCCGACATACACCCCTGCTACCACCGAGAGCATCCAGGCCAGCCACATGGCGACTGCGGTGCCAGCGTAGAACGGAAACAGATAGGGCCCCAGTTCACCGGAAAAAGCCTTCAGGCTGCACAGCGCAAAAGACTGGTCAGACAGCAGGTAAGCCGACGGCCAGGACCAGCGCCGCGGCAAATGCTGCAGGTGCGGTGCAAAGGTGGCGCCATACATGATGAAGCGCAGGTTAATGATCCACGCGGTGACCACGATGGCGATCGGCACCACCCCGGTGTGCATCAGTTGCAGCACTGCCATCTGTGCGGAACCGGAATAGAACATCGCGGCCATGCCCAGAGTGGTCGCCGGTGACAATCCCATATTGATCGCGGTCACGCCCGTCACCAGGCCAAAGGGAATCACCCCCGGCGTCAGTGGTAGCAGTACGCGCACCCCGTGCATGAAGGCATGTCTGGCCGAGGGGTAAGGCATCGGGTTTTCCTTTTTATGTGGGCACAGTCACCCGCACCGGGTTATCGCGGCAGTTATAAGGCTGAACGTGAAATAGGCTGCAGGGCACCCTGTGCTGGGCGTGGTGCGTTAGAGTGTAGGGCCCGGCGGCTGGCCGGCGGAATCGACTTTTTATGCAGATAAACAGGTAGTTTTTGTTATGCGCGAAGGCTCTCAGACTGATCTGGCATTGCTGAAAATGCCCTCGTTCAAGGCCATGCGTTCGTTTGTCGCCGCCGCCCGGTATCGCAGTTTTACCCGCGCCGCCGATGCCCTGTGTGTGACCCAGGCGGCGATCAGTCGGCAGATTCGTGACCTGGAACTGCACCTGGGCACTGACTTGTTCGTACGCAGCGGCCGGGATCTGCGCCTGACCCCTGCCGGCACGTTGCTGTTTGATTCGGCGCAGCTCTCGCTGCTCAATATCTTCCACACCACCGAGCGGATTCGTCGCCAGACCAGTGATAAAGACACCCTGACGCTGTGTTGCACCCATGCATTTTCATCGATGTTTCTGGCACACCGGCTCACGGATTTCCTCGCCAGCAATAACGACGTCGGCCTGAACGTCATCACCACCGAACGCTTCCAGGATATCGAGCCTGGGATCGAACCCGATGTTTTCGTCACCCAGGCGCTGGATGAGCGGCCGGGCTATCTGCGCGTGCCGCTGTTTCATGTCGTCGTTTACCCGGTCTGCAGCCCGGCCTACCTTGAAGCTCAACCGCAATTACCGACCTTGCAAGGCATGCGTGACAGTGCGTTGCTGGACCTTGACCCTTATGGCCGTTCACAGCTGACCGAGCAGTTCGACTGGAACGCCTGGTTTGCCTGGTTCGCGCAGGACCTGGCGGGTGCTGCGACGCCTCGGCCAGCGGCGTTCAGCAGCAATGACTACAACCTGCTGATCCAGATGGCTCTGAACGGCCAGGGGATTGCGCTGGGCTGGGATCACCTGGTCAAACCGCTGATTGCACAGGGCCGCCTGGTCCGTCCGGTGAGCGAGCAAGTGGTGTTGCGCGATGAAGTCCACTATCTGGTGATCAACGAAAACAAAGCCCAGGTGCCGGCCTGTCAGCGGCTGACTGAGTGGTTGCTCGAACAATTCAAATGAGCGCGGTCATCCTCACCGGTTTCAGCCCACTCGTAACCATAGCCCGGTAGCGTCATCGCTGGCCTTGAAACGCGGATAGCGCAGGCAAGCCGCGTCTTGGCGTTCAATGTCGCGCAGTTGCCGGGCCAGAGGCGCCAGCCCGTGCTGCAGAACCTGAGCGACGAAGCCGGCAGGGTCATAAGCCTGGTAGGTATCGAACAATGCCGCGAAGCCGTCGCTGAGCAGCAGCAGGTCGTCGCCCTGCGCCACCGGCACCCGTACATATTCAGTGTTGATCCGGGCATGCCCGGCATCGATACCCAGCACCGCCTTGGGCCGTTCGCGGGCCGCACGGCGGTCGGCCAGGACTTCGGGACTGCGCACCGCTGCGGCTCCGGTGCCCGGCCCCAGTGCTGCGGCCTCGGCGCGCTCGCGCTCGCGGTCGGGTTGCGGGGTCAGAAAGGCGATACCCGCGGCGCTGCGGTGCAGCACGATGCAGTCGGCCATGAAGCCACACACCAGCGAGTCGCCCTCGATGGCCACGGCGGCAAACGCTGCACGCGGCAGTTCCCAGCCGGCCAGCGGCTCGCGCCGCCGCTCACCTTCATAGGCGCCCGCCACGGTGTCGAACACCTGGGCGCAGATGTCGGTTAACGAGCCATTCGCCGCTGCGAACGCCCGATGCGCAGTACCCGCCAGCCAGGCGGCCCCGCCGCGCGCGCCCAGCAACCCGGCAGGACCAAGGTCGGTGGCACCGTCGATGACCCAGGCATGGCGCTCGGCGCTGCCGGCGCGGTCATCATTGGCGACGTTCAGCCTGCCAGCCAGGCTGATGGATTCGATCAGGTCCAGATGCATCGGGATGGGTCTCCGGAAAAACAAGGCGCGAGTCTAGACCACGCGATGGCCGGGATGTTCGAGGCGCTAGCCCTTCATCAAGTCATTCATGGCCTTGAACGCGATCGCGTCGCGGGCGAAGTTGAAGGTGCCTTGCTCTCTGACTTCTTGGGCCGCACGCAGCAGGCCGCCCAGCGCGGCTCTGGCAAAGGAGCTGCCCAGACTGATGCGGCGTACCCCCACCTCGGCCAACTGCGCCACGCTGTAGGCGGCGCCAGACAGGCCCATCACGACATTGACCGGTTTATTGACTGACTCGCAGAGGGTTTTGATCGATTGCAGATCAGGCAGGCACGGTGCATACAGCACATCGGCGCCGGCCTTTTCGAAGGCCTGTAGCCGGCGAATGGTGTCGTCCAGGTTCTGGATGCCGAAGCTGTAGTTCTCGGCGCGGGCCACCAGGGTGAACGGGAATGCCAATGCCCTGGCGGCTTCGGCGGCGGCGCTGATGCGCTCTACCGCGTGGTTGAAGTCGTACACGGTTTGGCCCTTGCGCCCTGCGCCGTCTTCGATCGAGCCGCCCACCAGTCCGGCCTCGGCCGCCAGGCCGATGGTGCGCGCGACCGCGTCGGGCGAGTCAGCGAAGCCGTTTTCAAGGTCGGCGCTGACCGGCAGTTCAGTGGCCTGCACAATGGCCTTGGCGTTTTCCAGAATCTGCTCGCGCGACAACAAGCCCTCGGTATCGCGCACGCCCAGGCTGAAGGCAAGACCGGCGCTGCTGGTCGCCAGCGCCTCAAAGCCCAGCGAGGCCAGCAACCGTGCGCTGCCGGCGTCCCAGGGGTTGGCCAGAATCAGCGGCTCATTACGCTCGTGCAACCCCTTGAACACCTGGGCTTTGGTTGATTGACACATGTTTGCCTCCTCCATTGATGAGCCGTCCCAGGGCGCAGGATAGCGCAGTGCCCAGCCGCGCTGGCTGACACTACGGCACTGATCGCCTTGGCGGTGGTCGAAACCGGGTTATTTGTTCCTGATCTGCCAACAGATCGGCCAGGCACCCCGGAGAATTTCGTGTCCAAACAGTCCAAAACACTCCTGTCCTTGTTGCTCGCCGTCAGCGTTCTGAGTGGCTGCGCACACTCTTCTAACGCGCCAAACGCCAGCGCGTTGCCAAGCAGCGATAAACATGCGCTTGTCGGAATCTGGGCCATGCAGCCGTTGAACAACGGCATCGCCAACGTCACCGAATTCCGGGCTGACGGCAAAGCGCTGCTGTATCCGTTCAACTGCAGTGACAGGCAGGCGCAGCAGCCCGAGGTGTCCACTTACACGGTGGCGGACAACGGCCAGTCGATTCATATCGCATCTGCGCAAGAAAGCTTTGACCTTAAAGTTCTGGCCTTCGCCCCCAAGGCCATGCAGCTCGCCATGCAGGTTGCCGATCAGCAGTTGACGTTCGATTACGTCAAGGTCGACAAGGTCGCGCCACTGTGCGCGCTGCCGTCCGGGGCCGCCGCCGAACAGGCGCGTCAGTCGCCCTACCAGGCCAGCGACTTTGTCGCCGCGCCGCAGTTGCCGGCGCACCCACGCATGGAGCGCTACCTGGGCACGTGGGCAATCGGCGATGTCGTGGAGCTGGAGATCCGCCGTGACCCGCAAGGCAAGGCTTATCTGTATCACGCCAGCAACACCAACTGGCACTACCTGTACAACGATGTGCGCTGGATCGGCGATGCCCTGCATTTTCAGAGCTACAGCTACTCGGACAAACCCGAGCTGTTCAGCCACCCCAGCCACAAGTCACCGACCCAGGTGATTCTGCAGCCAACGCCTGACGGCAAGCTGCGTTACCTGTTGACGATCGAAGGGCGGGTGTTCGAAGAGACGCTGACCCGGACCAAGTGAGCAACCGATGAGCCGGCCGGCCATGCTGGCGGGCATGGCCGGCCACACGATCCACAGCCGGCAGCTGGCTAAACTGGCTGTTACCGAATGTGTAATAGCGCCCATTGGGCTGAACTAAAGCAGCGCCCCGACGATCCATTCCCATGCCCGACGCTATCGAGCCCCGCCCTGGAATGTGAACGATAAGGAGCGCCACCCGTGACCGTACCCGACCATCCCCCGTACCACGCAACCCCCGGCCCGCTTCACGGCATCCTGCTGGGCGGCAGCGTTGCGCTGTTTCTCGGCGCCTTGCTCAACGATATCGCCTATTACAACACCACGCAGATCCAGTGGAGCAATTTCGCCGCCTGGCTGATTGCCGGTGGCTTGCTGTTCGCAGGTCTTGCCGGCCTGTTTGCCATTACCAACCTGCTACGCGCCCCGCACAAGGGCGGCCGACCGCTGGCTTACCTGCTGGTGCTGCTGGCCACCTGGCTGCTGGGCCTGCTCAATGCCTTCGAACACGCCAAGGATGCCTGGGCGGTCATGCCGACCGGGCTGGTACTGTCCGTGATTGTCACCCTGCTGGCCGTGGTATCGGCCTGGATTGCCTTCAGTAACCTGCGCACGGAGGTAGCACGATGAAACCGATGCCTGTCCTGACTATTCTCGGCATGACCGTGCTGCTCAGTGCCTGTGGCGGCGAAGCTGACAGCACCCAGGCCCGCGGCCCGGACCCGAAGCTGCCGGAGCCGCAGCGCGGCCTGCTGCCGAGCATGAAAATCGCCGAGCCAGCCGAATGGGGCAGCGAGAAGCCCACGGTGCCGGAAGGCTTCAGCATCACCGCGATTGCCACGGACCTGAAGATTCCGCGCCAGACGCTGGTACTGCCCAACGGCGATATCCTGATCGCCGAGGGCCGTGGCGGCAACGCCGCCAAACTCAAGCCCAAAGACGTGATCGCCGGCTACATCAAGGCCCAGGGCAATACCAAGGTCAAAGGCGGCAACCGGTTGACCCTGCTGCGCGATGCCGACGGTGACGGCCAGTTTGAGGTGCAGACGGTGTTTGCCGACAACCTCAACGCGCCCTACGGCCTGGCCTTTGCCGATGGCAAGCTGTACGTCGCCAACCAGGACGCGCTGGTGCGTTTCGACTATCAGGATGGCCAGACCAAAGCCAGCGGGGCGCCGGTCAAGCTCACTGACCTGCCCTCGGCGATCAACCATCACTGGACCAAAGCGATGACCATCAGCCCTGACGGGCGCTATCTGTACGTGGGCATCGGCTCGAACAGCAACGTGACCGAGCGCGGCATGGAAGTGGAGATCGACCGCGCCATGGTCTGGCAGATCGATGCTGAAACCGGCGCGCACAAACCCTACGCCACCGGCCTGCGCAACCCCACAGCCCTGGCCGTCCAGCCAGGCACCGGTAAACTCTGGACGGTGGTCAATGAGCGCGACGAACTTGGCCCGGACCTGGTTCCCGACTACCTGACCTCGGTACAGCAAGGCGGTTTCTACGGCTGGCCATGGAGCTACTGGGGCCAGAACGTCGACACCCGCGCCCAGCCACAGAACCCGGAAAAAGTCGCTGCGGCGATCAAACCCGACTACAGCCTGGGCTCACACGTCGCCGCGCTGGGCCTGGATTTTTCCATTGCAGCGATGGGCGAACGCTTTGCCAACGGCGTGTTCGTGGGCGAGCACGGCAGTTGGAACCGCGACAACCCGGTGGGCTACAAAGTGATCTTCGTGCCATTCAAGGACGGTCGTCCGGCCGGTGAACCGATAGACTTTGCCACCGGTTTCCGGGGTAACGACGGCAAAACCCGCGGCCGCCCGGTAGGTGTAACGGTAGACCCGCGCGGCGCACTGATCATTGCCGATGACCTGGCCAATACCGTGTGGCGGGTGACGCGTAATCAGTAGGGCCGACCGGGCTGCGATCCACTTTAGCCGCAATACTGTCCACTTAGACCGGTGGGAGCAGCCGGCCGGCGCTCCGGTTGCTGTGGTCCGGCATCCCGGCGAAGGCAGCGGTACATTCGCAGCAGATGCTGTGACTTTACTGGCCTCTTCGCGAGCAGAGCTCGCTCCCACCGGGGGCATACAGTACCTAAGTGACCAGTATTGGCTTTAGCCGCAATACTGTTCAGATAAGCACTGCATGCCTTTGTGGGAGCGACCTTGGTCTGAGCGGCACTCCGACGAAGAGGCTGGTAAAGCCACAGCAACTGCTGCGAACGCGCTGCCGTCTTCGCGAGCAAGCTCGCTCCTACAACTGACACGCCTCGGGCCTACGGACACAATGGCACCTCTTGCATGGATCGGCTGGCACCCAGCCTGCCCGCTTCGCGCTCCGAAACCCAGGATCGCAAGGTCAGGCGCATCTGCCCGAGCAATATTTCCCGCACCCGCTGCATGCGCTCAGAATCGACGCTGTCCCACTCCATGATGCCCAGCATCTGGCGACGCAGGGTACGCATGGCCATGCTCTGACTGTTGAGCGCAAACGCGCGCATCCGGGTGCGCTCGTCGTCAACCGGCAAGCCGGTCAGACGCCCCACCAAACCAGTGGTGACGGCGTTCAGAGGCGCGTACAGCTTTTTGTGCATGATTGCATCGGTGTCGAACATGCCCAAGCCGACCACCTCTCTGGCCATGAACAGATACCAGGCTTCAGCTTGCGGGCTGTCCTGGACAAAGCCGATAAAGCCGCCCAACAGTTGCAGATAAGCCTCGATCAACTGCCCGTCACTGCTGGCACGATTGTGCAGTACAGCTTCGGCATGCTGCACCGCCCCTGCAAGCTGCTCGCGAATCTTCGTGATGATGTCCTCGATACAGGCGTGATACAGCCCTTCCTTGTTGTCGAAGTAATACTTCAGGGCCGGCGCATTGAGCCCGGCCTCACTGGCGATATCGCGGGTGGAGGCGCCTTCGAAGCCACGTTCGCCAAACAGCCGCAAGCCGGTTTCGATCAATCGGGCGCGAGTGTCCGTACCGCGTTGATAGCCGCCTCCAGCAGTGCTTTTGTGTCGGGGCATGAGCAATCCTTGTCTGAAAACCTCTTGGAAACATATCGACTGATATGAATGTGCTTGCCGATCATCCTGTCGACCGACCCAGCGCTTGGACTGCCTCGATTGCGCAAAGGTCCATCTGCGGCAAGCCCGGTCGACCGATCCGGCCGCAGAGCCCGATACTATGCGCGAATCATTACACCTCAGGCATGCTACAGGTCACTTCGACCTGCAGCAGTCGGCAAGTCTGACCGGCCTTCAACGGCTGCTGGCATTGCAGCGCGGGTTCCTTTTAGCAAGCCGGGCATGAATCAGTGCAGCTGCGCTTCAACCGCACTGACGTTCTTTCTCTGCAGCAAAATCCTCATCATGCGCCGCGCCCAGTGGGTTCCGGCGGCACGCCAGCGCAGCAACGAAAGCCCCAGCGCCAGCAGGTAGATCTGCGGCAACAGGTACAGGGCGTTGGTCACGGCGTGCAGAGTACCCTGGCGGTTGAACGCGAACTTCAGCCAGCGCCAGTCCGGCCACATTTCGGCCGTCGGATACAAGGCCATGAATACTGCCAGCCACAGCATGCCAGGCACGCCCAGCGTCAGAATGCGCGCCCAGCGCCCCGCCGCCCAGGCCCATAACCGCGGGAACAACAGCGGCAGGCTAAAGCGGTTGAACACGATTGCAGCGCCGAACCACAGCAGCATCCCCACGCCCAATCCCTGATTGGCGGCCTGCAACAGTTGCATGTAGACCCGCTTGCCGACTGTTTGCGGCTCACCGAGCAGCGCCAGGATCCCCAGCTTGCCGGTGCCGGGCTCCGGCAGGCCAGTGAGATAGAAGCTCATCACCAGATACACAACAAACAGCACCGCCGTCAGCGGCAGCGACAGGCCCAGCACGGCAGCAGGCCGCAAGCGGTGGCGGGTGGCGACGATGTGCCGGAAGGTCTCGGCACGCTTGTGCAGAAACTCCAGCCCATCCTCCGGATCAATGATGCCTTGCAGCACCGGGGTGGTCTGGTCGATAGGCCGCTGTTGCTCGTTCTCGGCAATCAACTGGCGGGCGATCTTCGAACTGGAGGCCCGGTGGATGGCCTGGATGTCCGTCGTGTCCTGCATCGAGGCCAGCAGTTTCTTGAAATTGCCATTGAGCACGCCGTCGAGGTACAGCGGGATCGGCGGCAGCCCCACAAAGCGGCAGGTCCCGGTGCTGCCCTCATGGGACACCTCGGCCTCGGCGGCCGGTACGTGACCGGTCGCGGTGTATAGCCGTGGGTCCGGGTGATCCGCCTGGGCCTGGTCGACGACAAACACTGCCGCGTTGTTGGGGCCATTGACCGACTCGCCAATCACCGGCTCCAGCCAGTCGGCGCTGAGGTTGCGCCAAGCGTAATGGACCTGCAGATCGACATGCACCTCCAGGCGGTACTCGTGAATCAGTTCACCGGCCCCCTCGCACGGCGCGCAGCGCACCTGGCCCTGGTCGCACGCCGTGCAGCGCACCACGCCACGGGCATTGCAGTCCGGGCATGGCGTGGTGCGCTGGCCGTGGCATTTGTGGCAGCGATCGGCAGGCAGCAGCCCGCCCTGACAACTGCAACGGTGATTGCCGTACTGGCCGGTCCCGCCACAGTAACCACAGCGACGCCGCTCGGGCTCATGGCCGGTGCCGGAGCAATAGTGGCAATGCAGATGACAGCCGCCCCGGCAACGAGCGCAACGCACTTCGGCATGCCCGGCGCAGGCGCTGCAGTGCACCACGCCGTGGCCGTTGCAGTCAGTGCACTGCTCACGGGTGCAGAAACGCTCGGCATCGACCGTCAACAGGACTTGGCCTGGCCTGCGGTAGTGGTCGACGTCGTTGCTCAGATGCTGGTAGATCAGCGGCCGGAAATGGCCCGGGTTAGCCAGCAACCGTTCACGCCGGGCCTGCAGCACCTGGTCCAGATAATCACGGTTGCAGTGTTCGCCCGTCAGTTGCCGAACCCGCCGCGAGGCCACTTGGCAACTGAGGGTCGAGGTGACGGTGTAGGTGACATCGGCCCTGTGTGGCCGGACCGCTGCGACCGTGAAAGGGGCCGCTGGCGCGACCCCGAAAGCATCCTGCGCCCTGGCGCGCAGCGCTGCGGCAATGGCATTGTCCGTGATGACCTGCATATTCATCCTTGATCCCGGTTGACGGCCGCACACCTTCGGTACGCAATCCGGACGCTTTGTCACTTGGGCGTAGAAAAAATTCCCCGCAAGAGTGCCGACTGCTTCACATAACTGCCGGTCAGCCAGGCTTGCGCTCGCTCTGTTCAGCGTTCAGTGCCGCCAGCGCGACCCGGCCTGCGGCCAGATCCCAGGCACCGGTTCCGACACTCTTGAACACCGCCGGGCGGGTAACGGCTTGCGGGCTGCGCAACGCCGCAGCCAATGAAATGACGGCTGACCAGTCGACCCCCGCGCGCAGCAAATCACCTGCCTCGACATGCGCCCCTGCCGGCTCATCAACATAGATCGCACTGCCATCGAGCGTGAGCTTGCCGATTTCGGCCATTTCCGGCTTGAACGCCCCTACGCCAATGACCAACCGGCCAGCGCGGGCCACCTGGTTGTAGATCGGCTCCAGGCTGGTGGTCAGCGTAATCACGACCTGCACCTGGTCCGGTACATCGGCCGGGCAAGGCTCAAGGTTGGCGCCCTCACTGCAGAAGGCCAGGACCTGTCGGGCGTCACGCCCTTTAACCCGGATTCGCGCATCGGGATATACGGCATTGAGGGCTTGAACGTGATAGCGCGCCTGCACACCGGTGCCGTACAGCAGAATATCGGTGGGCGGATCAGGCAACAGGGTACGGATCGCCAACAGGCTGACTGCCGCCGTGCGCCGCCCGGTGACCTCCGGGCCGTCGAGCAGGCAGCGGATACGCCCGGTCGCGGCGTCACACACACTCACCGTGCCATGAATCGACGGCAGTTGCTGCTGCGCGTTATTGGGGTGCACATTAACCAGTTTGTGAATACCGATATCGGCCGCCGTGGCCGGCATGCTCAGCATCACCCCGCTGCCCATCGGCACCACCAGACGTTCGGGGCTGAGAATCTGACCGGCCTCCAGCTGCTGCGCAGCCTGCGCGATGGCCTGGACCAATGCCGGGAAGGCCAGCAGTTGCGCCGTGCGCTCGCGGTCACAAACGATGACCGCGTTGCCATCGTCAGTTGCAGTTGCCGGGTTGCTCATCGAAATCCTCGTCGTCTGTGCCAATGGGGTGCCGATTACCGAAACCGGCCTTCAGGGTGCCAGCCACTCCTTGCGCCAGCCCCGCGCCAGCCGGCTGAACCGGGCGCGCTGATGGTAGCTGCCGGAAAGATCCAGCCACTCTACCCGGTCCACACTCACCGTCACGATACAGAAATGCTCGTCGCTGTCAGACTCTGGCTCTTCGCTCCAGGCTTCGGCGGGATCGTCCAGCACCGTGCCCGGCGGGCAAAAACGATTGAACAACTGTTTGCTCTGCGGCTTGAGGGTGTTCCAGATTTCGCGTTTGCGTTGCGGGTCAAACTGCACGCTGGCCCGGCCTTCCAGACGCAATTGCACATTGCGCTGGCCGTCGAAGGCCGATAACGCCACGAACGGATTGCGTAACAGCTCCTGGAATTTGTTCGAGCGGCGATCAATCCAGAACACCAGGGTTGCATTTTGACCGTCGGCTTCACGCAAGATGATGCTGCGCGAGCGGGGGCAGCCATCCACCCCCAGGGTCGCCAGTTGCAACAGCCGAAACGGCTGAGCACCCGCCTCCATGGGGGTGCTCAGTTCGCCCCAGATGCGATGTAGCAGGTCATAGAGCATCCATGGCCTCCACTGCGGGGGGTGGGCAGCCGCCACCCCGAGAAATTCAAATGCTGCGCATCAGCCCGCCATCCACCCGCAGGCTTTGTGCGGTGATATAGGCTGCACCCTCACTGGCCAGAAATGCAACGGTTGCGGCCACTTCTTCGCTTTTGCCGTAGCGTTGAAGGGGGACAGCGTCACGGCGTTCGTCGGTTTGCGGCAGGCTGTCGATCCAGCCCGGCAACACGTTGTTGATGCGAATATTGTCTTTGGCGTAAGTGTCGGCAAACAGCTTGGTGAACGCCGCAAGCCCTGCGCGCGCCACCGCCGATGTCGGGAACATCAACGCCGGCTCATCGACCCAGGCCGTGGAGATATTGATGATCGCGCCGTTGTGCTGTTGCTGCATGATCGGCGTCACCAGGCGAATGGCCCGCACGGCGTTGAGCAGATACACATCGACCCCCTTGTGCCAGTCCTCGTCGCTGATTTCCAGCAGCGGCGCGCGTGGGCCGTGGCCAGCGCTGTTAACCAGCACATCGATACGCCCCCACTGCTGCATCACCCGATCCACCAGGCGCTGCATGTCGGCGCTGGACTGGTTGCTGCCGGTCACGCCAACCCCGCCCAGCTCTTGCGCCAGCGCCTCGCCCTTGCCGGACGACGAGAGAATGCCGACCTTGAAACCATCGGCCGCCAGACGTCTGGCCGATGCCGCTCCCATACCGCTGCCGCCGGCCATTATGATTGCCACTTTCTGTTCAGTCATGCTGTCGCTCTCCGGATACTCATCAAACTCTGAGCGTCAGCCTAGCACCGCGCCTTGCCGGCAGAGAGTCAGCAGAACACGCACAAGCCGATAGTTTATCTACTGCCTTATCGCCCTGGCCTGCTCGCGCAACCAGGCCAGTACGGTCAGCAAGGTAGCGGGCTCACGCGCATGGCGCGGCCAGACCAGATAGAAACCGGTGTCCATCGGCAGGCTCTGTTCGAGCACCTGCACCAGCCGCCCGGCCTCCAGATCATCCTGAATGAACGCCCGGGTCACCAATGCCAGGCCCTGCCCGGCCAGCGCAGCATCCACTGCCAGCGAAGTGCTATTGAAGCGCAGGTTCTTCGCCGCGCCTTGCAGCGGCTGGGCAAACACATGGGCAATAAACTGCGGCCACAGGTTATGGCCGTCGTGCAGCCACAGGTAACGCTGCAACTGCGCCAGGTCTGCCGGCTGGCCCAGTTTGTCGAGCAACGCCGGGCTGCCGACCACGATAATGCTCTGTGCCACCAGCAATTCGGTATTGAGCCCTGGCCCGAACGGTGGGCGTCCGTAACGCACCGCCACATCGACGCCATCAGTGTGAAAGCGCGACAACCGCTCGGTGGCCAGCACCCGCAGGTCGATATCCGGATACGCTTCGGTAAACAACGCAATGCGCGGGATCAGCCAGCGCGAAGCAAAGCTCGGTGGCACGCTGACGGTGAGGTGGGCGGTGTCCGGGCGCAGCGCGTGCGTGGCTTCGACAATCAGTTCCAGGGCGCGGCGAAT
The DNA here is from genome assembly GCF_024584215.1 of Pseudomonas sp. LJDD11. Taxonomy (NCBI): domain Bacteria; kingdom Pseudomonadati; phylum Pseudomonadota; class Gammaproteobacteria; order Pseudomonadales; family Pseudomonadaceae; genus Pseudomonas; species Pseudomonas sp. LJDD11. Next base: position 321,617 of record NZ_JANJFL010000001.1, on the reverse strand, counting down.
ACTGGCGCCATAGCGCAGTCCGCCATCGGTCAACGCCAGGCCACGCGGCAACCGGTCGAACAGTTTCACACCCAGGCTGGTTTCCAGACCACGAATCTGCTGCGCCACCGCCGCCTGGGTTACCCCCAGCTCATCGGCAGCCAGACGAAAATTCAAGTGCCGCGCCGCCACTTCGAAGGCACGCAGGGCATTGAGCGACGGTAGCGAGGGCAAAGCATCCGACATGGTAGAAAAACGTTCTGCAGGGCGACTGCTGACACGCTACCACAACAGCCCGCCAGCGGAGTCTCTGGCCTTTGATTACATCGGCATAGCCAAAGGCTTACACGCGCTGGCGAATAATTGCTATTTGCCTGCCAGCGTGATGAGCCTATATTTGGATCCAACCACTGGCGAACAGGATGCTCGCCAGGATCAGGGAGGATCGACCGTGAAAGGATACTGCCGACAAGGAGTTGGAATGGTCTGGGACAAAAAACCCGCTTCGGCGGGTTTTTTATTGCCCGCAGAAAAGTGCCTGAAACAATCTGGCACTCCACCGCCATCGTTAATTATTCCACCTGACGCAATAAAGAACTGCCCACAACGCCTATTCCGCTAAAAACCCCGGTATTCCACACTGACCACACGGCTCGGGACTCTCCCCGCCCCGCTCACTCAGGAACCGGACCATGAAAATCTATCACCACCCGCTGTCAGGCCATGCGCACCGCGCCGTATTGTTCGCCGCGCTGCTGGGCGTGCCCCACGAACTGGTCGAGGTCGATATCAAGGCTGGCGGCCTGCAGCATCCCGACTTCCTCGCCTTGAACCCGTTCGGCCAGATCCCGGTGCTGGTGGATGGCGAACGGGTGATTGCCGACTCCAATGCCATTCTGGTTTATCTCGCCAAGAAGGCCGGGCGCAGCGACTGGCTGCCGGAAGATGCGCTGGGCGCGGCGCGGGTGCAGCGCTGGCTGTCGGTGGCCGCCGGCGAGCTGGCCTACGGACCCTGTGCAGCGCGGCTGATCACGGTGTTTGGCGCCGCCTTCAATACCGAAGAGGTCATCAACCGCGCCCATGTGTTGCTCAAGCGCCTGGAACAGCATCTGGCGACCCGCGACTGGCTGGCCGCCGAGCATCCGACCATTGCTGACGTTGCGATCTACAGTTATCTGGCCGGCGCACCGGAAGGCAACGTCGACCTGTCGGGCTACCCCGCCGTTGGTCGTCTGTTGCAGCGTATCGAAGCGTTGCCGGGCTTCGTGCCATTCACGCAAAGCCCGATCGGGCTGCGCGCCAACGTTTGACCCTGCCTGCTGCGCCTATCGGAGACGCGATCATGACCACCACACCCACCTTGCCGACCTGGCACGCGGGCGAAAAACTCATCCAGCAGCAGCTGGGTGTCGCTGAACGCATGGAAGAAGTGGGACGTCGTGTGGTGCGCGACTTCATGCCGGACCAGCATCGCGCCTTCTATGCGCAGTTGCCCTTCGTGGTGCTGGGCAGCGTGGATGCTCAGGGCAATGCCTGGGCCACGATGCTGGAAGGTCAGCCGGGCTTCATGGGCTCGCCGTCCGCCAGCACACTGAACATCGCCGCACAACCCGCCGCCGCCGACCCGGCCGGCCAGGGCATGACCGACGGCGCAGCGGTGGGCCTGCTGGGCATTGAGCTGCACACGCGGCGGCGCAACCGGCTCAATGGCGTGCTCGGCACCACTGCTGCGGGCTTTCAGCTGACGGTCGGCCAGAGCTTTGGTAACTGCCCGCGCTACATCCAGCTGCGCGATTTCAGCTTTGACCGTGATCCGGCAGCCGCCGATAGCGCTCAGGCCCAGCGGCTGACCGAACTGAACGTGGCGGCGCGCGCATTGATCGAGAATGCCGATACTTTTTTTGTCGCCTCCTACGCCGACCAGGACGGTCAACGCCAGGTCGATGTCTCGCACCGGGGTGGCAAGCCAGGCTTCGTGCACCTGGACGCTGACGGCACACTGACCATCCCGGACTTCAACGGCAACCTGTTTTTCTCCACCCTCGGCAACCTGTTGCTCAACCGCCAGGCCGGGCTGTTGTTCGTCGACTTTGCCAGCGGTGATGTGTTGCAAATGACCGGCGAGGCCGAGGTGATCTTCGACTCACCCCGGATTGCGGCGTTTCAGGGCGCCGAGCGGTTATGGACCTTTCGCCCCCGGCAGATCGTGCGCAGGGCCGCGGGCCTGGCGCTGCGCTGGAGGTTGCAGGATGACGCCTGGGCTGAGAGTTCGTTGCTGACCGGCGATTGGCAACAGACCGAACAACGCCTGCGCGCCGCCGAATACGCGACCCGCTGGCGAGCGCTGCGGGTGACGCGGGTGACTGACGAGAGCGCGTCGATCCGCTCGTTCGAGTTGCAACCGCTGGACGGTGGCGGGCTGTTGCCGCACCTGGCCGGCCAGTACCTGCCGATCCGGGTGCAGATACCGGGCACTGACGCACCGTTGATCCGCACCTATACCCTGTCGGTCGCGCCGTCGGACGGCCATTATCGGATCAGCGTCAAGCGCGATGGCCGGGTGTCGGGCTACCTGCATGATCATCTGCGCGAGGGCGACACCCTTGAAGCCCGCGCACCGGCTGGCGACTTCACGCTTGATCCAGCCAGCGAACAACCGCTGGTGCTGCTGGCCGCCGGGGTCGGTATCACGCCGATGCTGGCCATGCTCCGCCACCTGGTCTATGACGGGCTGCGTCGCCAGCGATTGCGCCCGGTCACGCTGCTCTATGCGGCGCGCAGCAAACACGATCGCGCCTTTGACCGCGAGCTGGCCGAATTGACCCACGCCGCGAAAGGCTCGGTAAAGCTGATCCGGGTGCTGAGCGATACCGGTGCTGCCCAAGCCGGCATCGACTATGAAGCCCATGGACGCATCGACATGGCGCTGCTCAGCCAGGTGTTGCCGTTCGGCGATTACCAGTTCTACCTGTGCGGCCCTGCCGGCTTTAGCCAGGCGCTGTATGACGGGCTGCGCGGCTATGGCATCGAGGATGAGCGCATCCATGCCGAAGCGTTCGGCCCCGGCTCGCTGCAGCGCAGCACACAGCAGTCTGCCAACGTCCCTGCCCGGCTGCCGCCTGCAACCACGCCGGTCAAGGTGATGTTCATGAACTCACAAAAAGAAGCGCGCTGGCAGCCCGACTCCGGGACCTTGCTGGAGTTGGCCGAGGCACGTGGCCTGGCACCCGAGTTCAGTTGCCGTGAGGGGCATTGCGGGACCTGCCGCACCCGTGTGCTCAAGGGCGATGTCACGTACCTCAAGGAGCCTCAAGCAACACTCAAGGACGATGAAGTACTGATCTGCTGTGCGGTTCCGGCAGATCAACACACCCCCATCCAGCTTGCGCTATGACCTGTTCCATCCCATCAGGAGTTCAACCATGTCCCGTCCACCGCTGCCACCGTTCAACGAACAGACCGCCATCGAGAAAGTCCGCCTGGCCGAAGATGGCTGGAACAGCCGCGACGCCGCCAAGGTCGCGCAGGCCTATACCCTCGACACCCGCTGGCGCAACCGCGTCGAGTTCGTCAGCAACCGCAGCGACGCCGAAGCCTTTCTGACCCGCAAGTGGAATCGCGAGCTGGAGTACCGGCTGATCAAGGAACTCTGGGCCTTCAGCGGCAACCGCATCGCGGTGCGCTATGCCTATGAGTACCGCGACGACAGCGGCCAATGGTTCCGCGCCTACGGCAACGAAAACTGGGAATTTGCCGAAGACGGTCTGATGCGCGAGCGCCATGCGAGCATCAACGAACAACCGATCAGCGAAGCCGAACGCAAATTCCGCTGGCCACTGGGACGCCGCCCGGACGATCATCAAGGTTTGAGCAGCTTTGGTTTCTGAGCCTGCTCGCCCCCCTGAGCTGCGATAAGGAAGACCGATGGACCGTTGGCAAGCGATGCGCGTTTTTGTCAAAGTGGCGGAAACTCAAAGCTTCGCCGAGGCCGCCCGCCTGGTGCACATGAGTGCACCGGCGGTGACCCGCAGTGTTGCGGCGCTGGAAGAACTGATTGGCGCCCGGTTGTTCGTGCGCACCACCCGCTCGGTGAAAACCACCGAAGCGGGCCAGCGCTACCTGGACGATTGCCGCAGGATTCTCAGCGAGATTGCCGAAGCCGAGGCATCGGCCGCCGGGCACTACGCCGAACCTTCCGGCACCCTGGCGATCACTGCACCGGTGATGTTCGGCCAGATGCACGTGTTGCCCATCGTGACCGCCTACCTCGATACCTATCCCGGTATGCGCGCCAGAACCTTCTTCATCGACCGCCCGGTCAACATCGTCGATGAGGGCATGGACGTGGCGATCCGCATCGGCCACTTGCCCGATTCAGGCTTCACCGCGATCCAGGTCGGCACCATGCGCCGGGTCATCTGCGCATCGCCCGCTTATCTGCAGCGCCACGGCACCCCGCTGACGCCTGCCGATCTGAAGGAGCACCGAATCGTCGTCTCCGACAGTGCCTGGTCGTCACCGGAATGGCGCTTCGCATCCGCACAGCGTCTGCTAGTCACGCCCGCCTTGCAATGCAACACCAACGAAGCAGCGATTGCCACGGCCAGGGCCGGCTGGGGCCTGACCAAGATCCTGCACTACCAGATCGGCCCGGCGCTGCGCGAAGGCAGCCTGGAGATCGTGCTGAGCGACTTCGAAGAACCGCCAGTGCCGGTCTATGTCCTTTACGCACAAGGCCGCCACGCACCGGCCAAGGTGCGGGCGTTCGTGGACATGGCGGTGGCGCAGTTGCGAGGTCATCCACTGTTCAACTGACTCTGCCAGGATCGCAAGACCGTGGCTGACAAACGGATAGCCAAAGGCTTACACGCGGCAGAGAACAATTGCCATTTGCTCCGCCCGACGACAAGCCTATATTTGGATCCAACCACTGGTGAACAGGGAGCTCACCAGGATCAAGGACGATCGACCGTGAAAGGATACTGCCGACAGGGAGTTGGAATGGTCTGGGACAAAAAACCCGCTTCGGCGGGTTTTTTATTGCCTGCATGATGGCGCGCAAGGCCATCCAAAAGGATCATCGGGCGCTGCGAGCAATAGGCTCGTCCGTCCGAATTGAAGTTGCCGGCCAGCCGATGTCCTCTAATGAGAGCCAGCAAGAAACGTGCTCATGTCCTGCGTCCCTTGTGCGATGTTCAGTCACGGCCTGCTAACTCTTCAGCAACTCAGACAGTGTTTTTAAATCACTGCATGTTTATCGATGTACGAAATTTCATACACATCGCTCAAAAAGCCCCTACATCACAGCGCGTCTCGCCCCCCTTTGCAGCGGCGTCGCTACTCAAAAAAATCGAACGTGCAGCACACCGCTGCCCAATGGAGGAAAACCACATACTTTCTATCCGGGAGGGTACGTCATGAACTACAGTGCATTCGCAGCGACCTCTCTGCCGTCTTTTGTGATTACCCGTGCGTTCCCTTTGCTCGGTATTTCCACACTTTTCTCGCTGATTGCTTATACCGCCCCCGACGCGCTGGCGATCGTTTCTTACACGATTGCATTTTTTTCTATTATTGCTGCGACGATACCGGTGCTGCTATCCACAGTCAGCAACACCGTAGCAAGGATCAAAATAGACGCTGAAAAAATGGATGAGTTTTTCTCAGGCGGTTTTACCCTTTCGCTGGCGTTGGGCTTCATCGCTTGTTTGCTGTGCACCATTGCCTTGGCGATCGTTCTTCAGCTGCCGAGCGCCGAGATTCTAGGCAGTGCAACCCTGGTAAATCTATCGATCATTTATATTCCGGCCGCCACGCTTCTGCCAATCAACATCTTCTTACAGTCATTTTCCGAGGCGACCGGCAAAGCTCAACAATCGGCCAAATTGAAAACCCTGATCACGATAACCGGCATCATTTATCTGACCGCATCATTTTCTTGCTGCCCGCCAGAGCATTTTAAATACTACGCACTCGCTTACTTTCCGGTTATAGAAACGCTGTCACTCATCAGCTTTTTGAGCATCAACAAGGGCTATCGTCGCTTTTCAGTAAGCAACGCAGCCTGTGTGGCCTCTCCATTACTAAAAAAAGGGGCGGCCATTGCCGGAGGAATGATCGGGCAAAAAATATATTTCTTTCTAGTCGTGGAGCGGCTTGCAGCTACAAACTTAAGCCTCAACAAAGAGCTATCCGTCACGATGAGCATCATCACTCTGCTGACCATCCCGTCTCTGGCATTCAGTCAGGTGCATAGCATTTACACAAGCTCAGAGCTTTCAAAGAAAAAAAGCAACTACCGTCACGGACTGATCTGGACCGCCGCGCTTAGCACGACAATCACAGTCATAATCATTTTTACCGGCGAAAAAATCTTCAGCCTCTACAGTAACAACTCCGTCATCTATGATAAAAGCCTTGCATGGAGCCTCATAACCTTCACGAGCTGCAGCGCTTTCCTGGCACTTGCAACAGGACACTTAAGAGCATTGAACCGCACCACCGCTCCACAATTAATAATCAACGCTCTTATGCTGGGAATGTTCATACCCATCGTCTACGCCATTAACTGGGATGATGAAAAAATAACATTACTTCTTCACCTACAGGCCTCAACGCTGGCACTGGCTTTTTTCATCCTGCACAGCCGAATCATTTCATTACAGAAGGCTAAACCTGTCATTGCTCCAGTTCGCCCCCCTCAACGGACAGTCCCGTGATGCTCCCAACCATCCAGGCAAGAAGGCATTGACTGGCGTGTTTTCATTAATTGCCCTGACGCCTCTCCCGCCCGAATCCACGGGGCGAGAAAGACGCAAGGTGATAGTGCAATGTCAGAGGTACTTCAACCAGGCAATATCCCGGCGTCGCGCCTTGAGCGTCGCGAACCAGCGCACCGCCGGGAACAGCGCCACGGCCAGCAGCACTGAGGCCAGCCACACCGCGCCCATGCCGTCGAAACCGAAGTACTTGCCCTGATTGGTGCCCCATAGTGCCACGGCCATCAGGTAGAGGACTTTCAGCACGTACAGGTGCAGCAGGTAGAAGAACATGGGTGCCGCGCCAAAGATCACCAACGGCTTGAGCCAGGCGCGCTGCTGCCAGCGTTCGAAGGCGATCAGGATCAGCAGACCGATGCCCAGGGTCAGGCTGATGAACAATAGCGACGGCGGGTATTTGGTGATGTTGAAGAAGCTCATCAGCGTCTGCACGCCGGTTTCGCCAACGCTCCAGGGTTTCTCGCCATAACCGTTGAGCAGACGCAGCAGGACAAACAACGTCAGCAGGCCCAGGCCTGAGAACAGCAGCTTGCTACGCCGGCTGGCGGCGTCTGCCTGGCTGGCAAACCACGGGCCGGCGGCGTAGCCCAGCGCGATAACGCCAATCCACGGCAACACCGGATACGAGGTCCGCAGGCGCAGGTCTTGGGCGACTTCGATCCAGCCACGGTCATGCAGGATTGCCCACGGTACATGCAGGGCCGACTCGATACCGAAGTGCAGGCCGTCGAGCAGGTTGTGACCCGCGACGATCAGCACCCCGAGGCCGATCAGCGCGGCACGCGGCAGGTAGACCAGCGCTGACAGGGCAATCATGCTCAGGCCGATGGCCCAGATCACCTGCAGGTAGATGACCGAAAACGGGAACTGGAAGGTCCAGGCGAAGTTGACCAGGGTGAACTCCAGCACCACCAGAAACAGACCGCGCTTGAACAGAAACGCCGACACATCACCGCGCCCGCTGTATTTTTCACCAAACAGAAACGCCGACAAGCCGGTCAGAAACACAAACAACGGCGCACACAGGTGCGCCAGAGTACGGCTGAAGAACAGCTCCGGAGCGGTGTTGGCGACGTCCATCGGGTCGCCGACCTGGCGATGCAGAAAGAAGGTTTCGCGCACGTGGTCCAGAAGCATGAAGAGAATGATCAACCCGCGCAGGGCGTCGATCGAGCGCAGTCTTGAAGCTGGCTTGGGGGCAACAACGGTGGTCATGAAGCGGTGATGTCCGTGGTAAGGGGTGGTGTGTGATGCCGTGTGGTTTACCCAGGAGCAGCCGGGCGGCGTGAAGTTCTCGCGGCTCAAGCCGCAGCTACAAATGATCGCGCTGATGCCGCTCGCGCAGCTCCTGGCGCTCTTTGGCCTCAATGCACAAACTGGCCGTGGGACGCAGCAGCAGGCGTTTCAGACCGATCGGTTCGCCGGTCTCGGCGCACCAGCCGAACTCGCCACGCACAAGCCGCTCCAGTGCCTCGTCTATCTTGTCGAGCAGTTTCTTCTCGCGTTCCAGCACCCGCAGTTGCCACTGGCGCTGCTCTTCGGCGGCGCCAATGTCGGCCAGGTCGCTGGCGGGTTGGTATTCTCGCAGGTCGATGAACTCGCTGGAAATCCGTGTTTGCAGTTCAGTGCGCTGGCTCATCAGCAGCTCACGAAAGAACGCCTGTTGAGTGCCATCCATGTAGCGCTCGGCCGGCTGGGCCAGCAGTTCCTGTTCAGTCATGGCAATGCCCCTGAGTCATCAGAATTCGTTTTGCAGCGCCTTGTAGCCGCGCACCAGGTCGATATTGGTCCGCGCGACGTCCTCCGAGAACTCCGAGGCCGAGACACTGACCGGCGGAAATTGACGGAGGTCGGTGGCCGGGCCGATCCGCGTGGTGGACGGCACGTAGAAGCTGGCCGGCAGGTCGCGGCCATCGACCACCGAGTTGTGGCGCACCACACTGCCGTCGCCGACCTTGCAGTTAAACAGCACGCTGTTGAAGCCAATGAACACCCGGTCGCCGACTTCACAGGGGCCGTGAACAATCGAGCGATGGGCGATGGAGCTGTATTGGCCGATGGTCACCGCCGCCCCGGACTTGGAGTGGATCACCACGCCGTCCTGAATATTGGAATTGGCACCGATGACGATCGGCTCCATATCGCCACTGGCATCCACCTCGTCGGCGCGGATGACCGCGTAAGGGCCGACGAACACGTTGTCCTGGATGATGACCTTGCCGCAGATGATCGCGGTCTTGTCGATGTAGGCTGACTCGGCAATGACCGGCAGGTGGCCGGACGGGTTCTTGCGGATCACGCGGTTATCCTCAGGTCAGGTAGTTGGAGGTCTGGGCCACCGCATCGTGGGGATGCAGGCTTTCCAGGTGGCGCACGCTGACGCTGGAGGCGGCAAAGCGCCCTTCCAGGGCCTGCTGGATCTTGCGCGCGGCGTCTTCGACGTACATCAGGTTCTGCCCGTTGAGGCGCGCAAAGGCCTGCTCGTCGGCCCGTTTGACCGCGGTCTGCACCGGGGTACCGAGGGCACGCTCGGTGGTGTCGATCAGTTCCATCAGGCGCAGGCCGTCAGCCTGCTCGGGAATACGCACCTGCACCCGCGCCACACTGCGCTGGCTGTGCGGGGTGGCGTGGGAGCCGTTCTCGCGCAGCCATACCGCCACCTCGCCCGGGTCCAGCGCGGCCTGGCCGGCAAAGCGGGTGCGAAACGCCTCTTCGAGCAACTGCCGCGACAGCGCAGCCGAGCACGGGCAGGTCGATGAATAGCTCACCTCTACGGTCACGTCCAATTGCAGACGGCCTTTGCTCCAGACCGCTTCGAGCGTGGCCGGATAGGACTTCCAGCCGCTCAGACCCGCTGTCACCAGCGCCGGGCGACGGCACAGCAGGCTGAAGGCCAGACGCAACCGGGCGCGGCTGGAGCGACAGTCGGCATGACTCTCGACCATCGCTTCGAGCAGCGCGTACACGCTTTGCACCGTCAGGGTCTGATGCTCGGCGAAGCCATCGAGCAAGCGATACAAGCGCGACATGTGAATGCCTTTGACGCTCGGATCGGCAAGCTCGACCTGCACGTCGGCACTGGCATGCAGTGGGTACTTCTGGCCGGGTTCATCCAGGCGCAGGGGCAGTTCGATGCCCTGCATGCCGACCCAGTCCAGAGGCATCAGAGCGGCGGAGATTTCAGTGAGGGCTACGTCGGGAAGGGAGCTGGTCATGATGGCGTACGTCTCGTTCAGGCCAGAGTTTACTCGGGCATCGGCCTGGGCCTGGCAAATTTGAAACAATATAACATCAAATTTAACAACCAAGTCACGCACTATCTTTTTCGCCTTTTCCTGCTCTCGTTCGCAAACGACCGGGTTAGACAGGTGCGCTGCGAATCACAGCCCGGCATACTGCCCGCCCTCAGTGCCTGAAACTCATCAGAAGGAACCGTGCCGTGGCCGTTATCCAGGCGATCCTGCCCATTTTCCTGTTGATCGTACTCGGCTACGGGCTGGGCCTGCGCAAGGTGATCGCCGGTGAAAATGCCAAGGCGCTGAGTACCCTGGCGTTCAAGCTGTTCATGCCCATGGTGCTGTTTACCGGGATGATCAAGGCACCGCTGCACGAGGGGCTGGACCTCAGCGTGCTGGCTGGGTATTTCGTACCGGCGCTGCTGATCTTCATCCTGATCAATCTGCTGAGCCACCGCTGGAGCCAGCGCCCCACGCCATTCGGCCTGACCGCGAGCTTTTCCAACAACATCCTGATCGGCATTCCGTTGGTAGGCTCGCTGTTCGGCCCGCCGGGGCTGTTGCTGCTGTTCACGGTAATCTCGATCCACAGCCTGTTGCTGTTCAGCTTCCACAGCCTCTACGAAACCGTTACCGGCTCGGCGGCGTTCAACGCACGCTCGCTAATTGCCAGCCTGGCCAACCCGATCATCATCGGCCTGTTGGCCGGCATGGCGGTCAATCTGTCGGGTTTGCATCTGCCGCTGTGGGCCGATCAGTTGAGCAACTGGCTGGCCCAGGCCGCCCTGCCCTGCTCGTTGCTGGTGCTGGGCGCCAACCTGTCCGGCTACCGCCTGACCCCGACCCGTGAGGCGCTGAGCATCACCTTCGCCAAACTGGTGCTGATGCCGCTGCTGGTGCTGTTGGCCTGCGTAGTGCTGGGTATCACGGGCATGCCGCGTGCGGTGCTGGTACTGATGGCCGCAGGACCCAGCGGGGTGAATGTGCTGGCCTTCGCCACGACCCAGCAAGACCGCCAGAAGACCAGCTCGGCGATTGCCCTGACCACACTGCTGTCGGTGGTGACCTTACCGCTGTGGATGGGGCTGGCGCACGCGCTGTAAGGAGCCGTTGCCCGGCCTTTGTATCGCATTCCCCATGCAGTGCGTTACTCCGAAGAGCGTGGCGGTATGCCCAAAGCCCCATCAACTGATGAACTGGCAGTTCTGATAGCGGTGTTAGCGTCAGCCACTGACGATAATCACTCAGGGCATCGCGACCTGTGCCAATGACCTGCATGCCTCATGACGACTCACCTGATCTCAAGGACCGATATCATGACCCTGTTTCGCACGATCTCTGCCAGCCTCCTGCTTTCAGCAGCGACCACCCTGGCCGCTGTTTCTGCATTCGCAGGAGAGGCTGCGCCAGCCCTTAAAAAGCCAACCGCAAACGAATGTATTCATGAGTTGAAAAAATGGCCGTCAAAAAAAACCGGCGAAAAGATCAATATCTCTGGCAACTACCCTGAGTACGAGCTCACTCAGATCCCAAGCCTTGAAGCCTCCCGGAACTTCACGACCTGCATTGATTTAGCGATCGGCCCGCCGCTCACCGAGTCGGAAGCCAGACGGCTCGAACATCCATATACCAATGATGGCAACGGCTTTCTGCGCATTACCAACCCGTCGGGGCACACCCTATACCAAGACTTCGTCCGAACATCATTCCAGGGCGTGAAGTTCTTCTACACCGACAACTATCAGCGCAAATATTTATTTGATCTTGATAATGCAATCGCCTACGAAATGAAGCGCATAGCCCTGGACGGAAGCATCGAAAGTCTGGGCCGCTGGAACGGCAATTACATCGAAGACCCGCGCATTCGTGGCTGCCGGAACTCATATGGAGACCCTTGCGGCACCCAGTATCAACTGTCCATAGGCGAAGGCAACGTCCCCTTCTATCAGCCAAAGCAAGATGTCGAGATAGGTCAATAAGGCGTAGCGCCTCCAATGTATGCCAAAAGCTGCCCCACGCTGCCCTGCAACGCCCCGGAGTTATCCAGCAGTCGTACATCCGGCGCTTCGGCCAACAGTTCACTGGCAAAGCGCGCATTGCGCTGCAAGCGCGCTTCGATTTCGGCCAGCGGCTCGCGGCCTCGGGCCAGCAGGCGCTGGCGCAGGATGTCAGGATCGACGGTAAGCAGGATCGCCAACAGATCGGGGTAGCGTTGCCGGGTGGCGTGCAGGTGGCCGCGTGAGCCATTGACCAGTACATCGTTGCCGGCCGCCAGCCACTGGTCTATTTCGATGGGGATGCCGTAATGCAGCCCATTGGCTTGCCAATCCAGGGCAAACGCGCCTTGGGCCTTGAGGTGCTGGAACTGCTCGACACTGACTGCCTCGGCGGCCTCGCCCACCGCTTCGGCAGAACGGGTGATGACCCGGCGTACTACCTTACAGCCGCGTGCTGCCAGGCTATCGCGGGCGGCATCGAGCAAACTGTCCTTGCCGGAGCCGGACGGCCCGATGAGATAGATCAACCTGCCCGGCATGCCCTGTCCTCTTGTACGATGATTCGAACGCGGCGAATGATAATCGCTGCGCAGCAGAATCCATAGTGCCCTGCTACTGAAGGTCACGGCCCGCTTTGCTTGCCAGGCACACTGATACGATCCTGCAAACGGGCCAGCTCAGCGTCGATGGCGCGCAATCGGGCTTTTTTCTGGTCAACGCTCAGCGTGCTGGCCGCCACTTCAGTGCGCTGCTTGAACAACAGCAACTGGCGGATCGGTAGCAACTGATCGTTGTCCGAGGCAATGAACGAGGTTTGCTGCAGCCCTTTGAGCACCGCTTTTTCATGCTCGTTAGCGCCATAGCTCAGCAGGAAGCTGCGAATTTTTGCTCGGCTCTGCTGGCTCAGCGACGTGCGCCACAGGACCGGGTCGGAAGGGATCAACCGGGATTTCCAGATGATCTTCAGCTGGCTCAATTGCTCGGGATGGGTCAGTTGCAGGCGGTCCCAGTTTTCGCTGTTGAAGCTTGCGGCATCAAGTTTACCGTTGGCAACATCCAGCGCATTGGCTTCGTGGCTCTGATTGACGGTGCGCTTGAACGCCTTGGCCGGGTCAACCTGCTGGCGAGCGAAAACGTAGTAACCGGGCACCAGATAACCTGAAGTCGAATTCAGGTCGCCGTTACCAAAGGTCAGTTGCGGTGCAAGGCGCAGCAAGTCGCCGACGTTATTGACCGGGCTGTCTTTACGCGCGATCAGCAGACCGTAATAACCAGGCATACCGTGTTCCATGGCGGTCTGGGCGAAAACCTCGGCACCGGAATGATCCACCGCCTCCACCGCAGCCATGTTCCCCAGCCAGGCAACATCGATGCGCTGCGCCCGCATGCCTTCGATCAAGTGGGCGTAGTCACTGGCAAACACCGCCTCCACCGGCAAGCCCGTCTGGCGCGTCATGTCGTCGAGCAACGGCTGCCAGATGGCGTGCAGGTTTTCTCTGGACTCGGTGGACAGCAGGCCGAAGCGGATGGCTTGCTCCTGGCCGTGAGCGCTGGTCAGCAGACACAATGCCAGGCTAACGACAGACACCAGCAGACGCACTAGGCGGTGCAACATGCAGAGGCTCCCAAAATGACCAGCAGACTTGATGCCGAGCAGCCTGGCGGATGACAGGCTGCGGCCGCGCGGTGCAACGCAGTGTACCGCACCGCGCTTGTATCACAATTTGTTGCCAATTCAATGACATGCGCCTGCGATCAGCAATCGTTCAGGCGCTGCGGTTCAGATGCGGAACGAGCCTACCAACTGCTGCAAACGACGGGTCTGCTGCTCCAGCGAGTTGCAGGCCTGCAAGGTCAGCTTGAGGTTATCAACGCCTTGCTGGTTGAGGCTGTTGATCTGGCTGATGTCCATGTTGATCGACTCGACCACCGCCGTCTGTTGTTCTGTGGCGGCGGCCACCGACTGGTTCATCTCATTGATCTCGTCGATTCGCTGAGTCACGCTGCCCAGACGTTCACCGGCGCGGTTGGTGATGTCGACACTGGACTCGCTGTGACGCTGGCTCGCCAGCATGGTCGTTACCGCGTCCCGGGCACCGGTCTGCAGTTCTTCGATCATGCCCTGCACTTGCTGCGCCGAGTCCTGGGTGCGGTGCGCCAGGTTGCGCACTTCATCGGCGACCACAGCAAAACCACGCCCGGCTTCACCGGCCCGCGCCGCTTCGATGGCGGCGTTGAGCGCCAGCAGGTTGGTCTGCTGGGAAATACCGGTGATCACTTCGAGAATCTGACCGATATTGGCGGTCTTGCCGTTAAGCGACTCGATGCGCGCGCAGGACTCGCTGATCTTGGCTGATAGCTCGTTCATCGCGCCAATCGATTGCTGCACCACCTGACGGCCGTCACCGGCCAGTTGGCTGGCGTCGCCAGACTTCTGCGAGGTCTGCGCCGCATTGCGGGCGATTTCCTGGGCGGCAGCCCCCAGTTCATTGATTGCCGCCGCCACGCTTTCGGTACGGTGCGCCTGCTCGTCGGAACTGCCAATCGATGAGTTGGAAGCCTGGACCACCTGATTGACCACATCGCCCAGTTGCGCGGCGGTCGACGCCACTTCCCGGATCGAGGTGTGGATCCGCTCGACGAACTGGTTGAACGAACGCGCCAGCTCGCCGAATTCATCCTGGGAGGTGATATTCAGGCGCTTGGTCAGGTCGCCCTCGCCCGCCGCAATGTCACGCATCGCACTGCCCATCTGGTGCAACGGCTGCATCAGCACGCGGATCAGCAGCCCCAGAATCAAGATCACCGCCAGCACCACCACCAGCATCGCAGTGATGGCTGAGCTGCGGAATTCGCCGAGCATCGCATAGGCCGCGTCACGCTCCAGCACCAAGGCCACATACCAGCGGCTCGATGTCGGCCCTTCGACCGGGGTAAAAGCAATGATCTCGGCCTTGTCGGCCGACTCGATTTCGCTGACACCTGCCGCGACCTTCGGGGTGTTGTCCGGGTAGACCTCGCTGAGCGGTTTGAGCACCCGATTGGCGTCCGGGTGAATCAGGATCTTGCCGTCGGCGCTGACAATAAACGCATAACCATGACCGCCAAAGTTCAGCGAATTGATGGTCTTGCTGATGCTCTCCAGGCTGATGTCGGCCGCTGCAACACCGATCATTTGCCCTTGCTGGCTGACCGGGGTCGCAACGGTGACTACCAGTTTTCCGCTGGAGCTGGCGATGTAGGGTTCGGTCACGATGGTCTTGCCCGCGCCTTGCGCCGCCTTGTACCAACCCCGCGCACGTGGGTCATAGTCGGCCGGGCGGTTACCGGCGGGGATGGAGAACATCACGCCATCAGCGCCACCGAAGTAGCTCAACAGGAAGTTCTCGGTGTAGGCCGGCAGGTTGATTGCCCGGCGCAACTGCGCTTGTTCCTTGCCGTCAGCAGCGATCTGCTGGCCCATCGACTGCACCAGTTGGCCACGCCCCTCCAGCCAGGTCTGGATATTCTGGGTGGTCAATGTCCCCAACTGCTGCAATTCGCCCAGCACGTTGGTCTTCAATGTCTGCCGTTGCCGGTAGTCATTGACCACGATAAATACGGTAAACGCCACGCCCACGGTCAGTGCCGCCGCCAGCAGGATCTTCTTGCTGAAACCCAGACTTCTCATCATGTTGACTCTTTCCACAGGGCTGCATCAGGGAGGCAGGCACTTTTTTAAACAGGGGTGTTACCCGGCCAATCCTGCGGCACACAAGGTATAGGTATAACCGGTATAGAGCCCATAACGGCCTCTTGATATCACAGCAACGGCTGTATTTCATGACAAAACGTCCATCGGTCATGAAAAAGCCGCATGGCCTGCCAGCGCGTATGTTGCCTACCGGATGTTATCGGCATTGAAGCTGGGTTCTGCACCCGCTTGTGGATTGTTTCTCAACCTGACGCACGACCCGTGCAAGCCTGGAAATACTGACTATCGTTGCAATCATCCCGACGTGATGAGGATGCGCCCCATGGAGATTGAAAAACTGTTTGCCGACCTGCAGAGCCTGCCCAGCATCCCCAAGGTTGCCCAGGATCTGTTGCTGCAATTCGACAATCCTTCGTCCAACCTGGAAAGTGTTTCACGCAATATCGAAAAAGACCCGGTGATCTCCGCGAAGATCCTGCGGCTGGCCAACTCGGCACGGTTTCGCGGGTCGCGAGAATCGTCGAGCATCGAAGATGCTGCCATGCGCCTGGGCTTCAATACCCTGCGTACACTGGTGCTGGCTTCAGCGGTAACCGGCGCGTTCAAGGCAGTGCCCAACTTCGATCTCAAAGGTTTCTGGCTGACCAGCTTTCAGGTCGCGGGCGTGGCCCGGCTGCTGGCCAAGCAAAGCGGCGCCGACGCCGAAATAGCCTTCACGTGCGGGGTGATGCACAACATCGGCGAGCTGCTGATCCAGACCGGCGCTCCGGCGGTGGCTGAACGTCTGAACAGCGCTGCAAGATCCGGATCGTCCGGCCGGGTGGCCAACGAGACCCTGCAACTGGGCTTCGGCTATCCGGAGGTGGGCGCAGAGTTGGCCAAGCGCTGGAACCTGCCCAAGGTGATTCAACAAGCCATCGCTTTTCAGGCCCGGCCCATGCAGGCACCCGACAACGCCCCGCTGCCACGGATCATCGCCCAGTCCATCGTGATTTCCGATGCCCTGAACGAACATGGCGGCCCGACCCCGCAAGCCCGCGAAGCGATCAGCGGCCCACTGTTCGAAGGCGTCGATCTGGACCGGTTGTTCGACAGCCTGCCGGCTGTGCTGGAGGCAGACAAGGCATTCGAGCAGTTGTTGAGCTGAGGCGCCGCTGAAGGAGCAGCCGGGCGGCGATCCGCAAAAGGGTTCCCGGCTAAAGCCGGTCGTAGAGCTATCAGATTCAGGCCCCTGCGGTCGGAACATGGCCATCAATCGATGCACCAACGTATAGACTGTGACGAATGTAGTGAGCAGTTCTCATTCGCAGGAGGCTATGGATGGCGACTCGCAGAGCCGTATTGGGTGGCATGGCGGTATTAGGGGCGGGTTTTCTGGTCAGCGGTGCCGGGCGCTTTGCGACGCCGCTCAATCCACCGTTGAGCGGTGCCCCGCCGCAGACCCGCGCTGTCCCGTCCAGCGCCGAGCCGTTGCCGGTGATCGGCATGGGCACCTCGGGCAGTTTCGATGTCGGCACCAGCCAGGCTGAACGCGATCCGCTGCGTGAAGTGCTGAAGACCTTTTTCTCCGGCGGCTCGACCCTGATCGACACGGCGCCCGGCTATGGCCGCGCCGAAACAGTGCTGGGTGACCTGCTTGCCGAGCTGGGCCTGCGTGACAAGGCGTTTCTGGCCACCAAACTGGCCGCGCACGGCCGCCAGGCAGGGCTGGCGCAGTTTCAGCGCTCTCTGGACGCGCTGCGCACCGACAAGGTTGAGCTACTTCAGGTGCACACGCTGCAGGACTGGCAGACCCAACTGGCGCTGATCAATGACCTCAAGGCCGAGGGCAAGACCCGCTACAGCGGAGTGACCCACTATCTGGAACACGGCCATGCAGAACTGGCAGCCGTGCTGCGCCAGAGCCGTCCGGATTTTGTTCAGGTCAATTATTCAGTGTCGACTCGCGGCGCGGAAAAAACCGTATTTCCGGTCGCCCGCGAGCTGGGCGTCGCGGTGCTGGTCAATCGGGCCTTTGATGACGGCAAGTTGTTCGCTCGCGTGCAGAACAAACCGCTGCCAGGCTGGGCCGCCGATGTGGGCATCATGTCCTGGGCCCAGGCGTTTCTGCGCTTTGCCCTGAGCGACCCGGCAGTCACTGCGGTGATTCCCGCCACTGGCCGACCGACTCGCCAGCGCGACAATTTGCTCGCCGGGTTTGGCGAGCCACTCAATGCTGCGCAGCGCCAGTCGCTCATCGACCTGATCGGCTGACCGATGCCCATTGCACTCGCTGCCCGTCTGCGCCGGTTATTCAATATCAGACCCGGTGAAGAACGAGTCGTCAGCCTGGGCCTGGCCATGTTCATGCTGCTGTTCACCGGCTATTTCATGTTGCGCCCAGTGCGCGAAGTGATGGGGCTGGCCGGCGGGGTCGATAACCTGCAATGGCTGTTTACCGCCACCTTCATCGCCACCCTGGCCGCCTTGCCGCTGTTCGGCCTGCTGGCTTCACGACTGAACCGCAGGTCGCTGCTCAGTACGGTATTCGGTTTTTTCGTGCTCAACCTGTTGGTCTTTGCCCTGCTCATCCAACGCGATCCAGATAACGTCTGGACCGGGCGAACGTTCTATGTGTGGCTGTCGGTGTTCAACCTGCTGAGCATCTCGCTGGCCTGGAGCGTGCTGGCCGATGTGTTCAGCAGCGCGCAGGCCAGGCGGGTATTTGCCCTGATGGCCGGTGGCGCCAGTTTCGGCGGCCTGCTCGGGCCGCTGCTGGGCACTGTGCTGGTGGCGCCGCTGGGGCATGCCGGGTTATTGCTGCTGGCCGCCCTGCTCCTGGCTGGTAGCCTGCTGGCGGCCTTGAGCCTGCTGCGCTGGCGTGAGCGTGAGCCGTTGAACGAACAGCGCGCTGAGCAACGCGACAAACCGCTGGGCGGCAATCCGTTTGCCGGTGCCACGGCGGTGCTGCGCTCGCCGTTTCTGCTCGGCATTGCCCTGTTCGTGATCCTGCTGGCCAGCGCCAGCACCTTTCTGTACTTCGAGCAGGCGCGTATCGTTGCCAGCCATTTTCCTGACCGCACTACCCAGACCCAGGTGTTCGGCCTGCTCGACACGCTGGTGCAAAGCCTGGCGATCTTTACCCAGCTGTTTGTCACCGGGCGAATCGCCCAGAAGCTGGGGGTGACCGTCCTGCTGGTGGCGGTACCACTGCTGATCGCTGGCGGGTTCGTGCTGTTGGCGCTGTCGCCGGTGTTTGCGGTGTTCGCAGTGGTGATGGTGGTGCGCCGCGCCGGCGAGTACGCGCTGGTCCGGCCGGGCCGGGAAATGCTCTACACCGTGGTGTCTGCCGAGCAGAAGTACAAGGCCAAGAACTTCATCGACACCGTGGTCTACCGCGGCGGCGACGCGCTCAGTGGCTGGCTCAAGCGCGGCCTGGACCTGCTCGGTGAACATCCGGCGCTGGCGATGTACATCGGCGCCGGGCTGGCATTGCTCTGGGCATGGGTCGGGTTGCGCCTGGGTCAGGCCCAGCGTCAGCGCGAAGGCAGCAGCATCAGCTACGCACCGCGCGATACAAAGCCCGAATCAGATCCGACTGGGTGATGATGCCCACCAGGCGCTGCTTGTCGTCGATGATCGGAATGTGCCGGTGACCGTTGTCGGAGAACACCGGCACCAGATCCAGCAGCAGCCGGTCGCTGCTCGACACCCGCACGGTGCGGGTCATGATCTGCCCCACGGTACGGACCTCATCGTGCTTTTTCGGCCGCACCAGGGTGCGCAGGCGCCAGGCGATGCCATCGTGCACGTCCAGGTCGATCTGGCCCATGAAATCGGCAACCGTGACAATGCCCAGCAAATGCTGCTGACGGTCGATGACCGGCAAGGCCTTGATACGTCGTTCCCGCATCAACGCCCAGGCTTCGCGCAGCGAGGTTTCCTGGCCGACGCTCAGCGGGTTCTGGGTCATGACATCGCGGCACCGCAGATCACCGACCGAGCGCTGAAAGTTCAGCGCTTCGACCTGCTCAAGGAGCACTTCCAGATCGTCGCGGCTGACGTCGAGGATCTGGTTGTAGCGGTCCAGCACCGCATCCAGATCAGCGCGATGCAAATGGGTCGGCGCCGCCTTGGCCGGCAGCGGCAGATGCGGCCAACTGCGCCCGGTGAGGTTGTTGTAGACCAGCCCGGCCAGCACCATCAGCAACGAGTCGATCAGCACCGGGCTGAAAGCGAACTCGAAGCGGTCGCACCCCATCAGCACCATCAGCAAGGCCGAGGCGCCACCGGGCGGGTGCAGGCAGCGCATCAACAACATCACGGCGATTGCCAGCCCCACAGCCAGCGCCGCGGCCAGGCTGGCATCGGGAATCCACTTGCAGCAGGCAATGCCGACCAGCGCCGACAGGGTATTGCCGCCCACCACCGACCAAGGCTGCGCCAACGGGCTGGCGGGCACGGCAAACACCAGCACCGCACTGGCGCCCAACGGGGCGACCAGCGCCAGAGCCAGCAGGCCGTGTTCATGGGCGGCGTTGCCGTTGAGCCAGAACGCGGCACACACAGCAGCCAGCAGGATACCCAGCGCCGCACCGGTGCTGGCGCGCAGTCGTTCAAGGGCATCAATGGCATGGGGTGCAGGCCAGAATGCACGCAAAAAAGCGCTCAGACGGGCGCGCAAACGGGGCTCGGAGGGTGTGGTTTCGGACATTGGGCTCGGCAGTCTGCAAAGTCGGAAAACAGCCGCCAGTGGACCTGACGGTCAGAATTTGAGCATCCGATGGTAACGCGGATTGCCTATGAGGGCGAATGGCAAGGGGAAATTCAATTCAAGTTGTGTAGCCCGCGCATTCGCTGGCAACCGGAGCGCCGGTTGCCGACGAATGCAGCACAGGCAGTTATTTCAACTGCAGCCCGGTCAGCAGGGCCTTGTGAAAGCGCTCTGGCTCTTCCATCTGCGGGGCATGGCCCAGGCCCTTGAATTCGACCAGTTCGGCATCGGGAATCAGTTTGGCCACATCCTTGCCCAGTTGCTCATACTTGCCAATCTTCGCCTTGACCTCAGGCGGCGCGATATCGCTACCGATGGCGGTGGTGTCGCGGTCGCCAATCATCAGCACGGTCGGCACCTTGAGGTTGGCAAACTCGTGGTACACCGGCTGGGTGTAGATCATGTCGTAGATCAGTGCCGAGTTCCACGCCACGGCCTGCTTGCCAGGGCCGTTGAACAGCCCGGCGAGCATGTCTACCCATTTGTCGTACTCCGGCTTCCAGCGCCCGTCGTAGTAGGTTTTCTGCTCGTACTGGCGAATGCCTTCGGCACTGACTTTCAATTCCCGCTCATACCACTGGTCTACGCTGCGGTACGGCACGCCGACGGCCTTCCAGTCTTCCAGGCCGATGGGGTTGACCATCACCAGTTTGTCGGTCTGCTCTGGATACATCAGGGCAAAGCGGGTGGCGAGCATGCCGCCGGTGGAGTGACCGACCAGCGCCACCTTGTCGATGCCCAGCTGATCGAGCAAGGCGCGGGTATTGAGCGCCAGTTGCTGAAAGCTGTACTGATAATGGCCAGGCTTGCTGGAGGTGCAGAAACCGATCTGGTCCGGGGCGATGACCCGATAACCGGCCTCGCTCAGGGTTTTGATGGTCGCCTCCCAGGTCGCGCCGCAGAAATTCTTGCCATGCATCAGCACTGCCGTGCGGCCATTGGCTTTGGCGCTCGGCGCGACGTCCATGTAGCCCATTTCCAGTTTCTGGTTCTGCGACTCAAAGGCAAACTGCTTGAGCGGGTACGGGTAGCTGAAGCCTTCCAGACGTTCGCCGTAGCTTGGGGTGGCGGCCTGCACCACGCCGGGCAAGATGATGGCGGCCGCCAGGGCGGCGATCTTTGCAACCTGCATCGGACAACTCCTTTTTCTGGGCCTGGCGTTTGAGCGAAACCCGCACGCCAGACAGGTAGGTGAACCCGGCAATGTACCGGAGCAGGTCTGCACTGCGGCGGCAAAATGCCCTGCCATGCCGAAAAGTCCATTACAAAAGATTAATGCCCGATGCGGGCAGCCGCTGGACGCCGGGGCGGGTGGCTTCTTAGACTTGGCGGCGACTGACCGGCGTGTTGGGTCCGGCTGAAGGAATCCTCTCGATGAATCGTAACGAGCTGCGCAAGGCGGATATCAACCTGATGGTGGTATTCGAAACCCTGATGCAGGAACGCAATGTGACCCGTGCCGCCGAAAAGCTGTTTCTCGGCCAGCCGACGATCAGTGCCGCGCTCAACCGGCTGCGCAATCTGTTGGGCGACCCGCTGTTTGTCAGGGTCGGCCACCGTATGGAACCCACCGCCCGTGCCCACGAGATCCTCCGCCACCTGACCCCGGCACTGGACGCGATGTCCATGGCCTTGAGCCTGACCCGTGAGTTCGAGCCGGCGCAAAGCACCATGACCTTTCGTATCGGCCTGTCGGACGATGTGGAGTTCGGTCTGCTGCCTGCCCTGCTCCGCGCCCTGCGCCAGGAAGCGCCAAACGTCGTGCTGGTGGTCAAGCACGCTGACTACTGGAATATCTCCGAGCTGTTGATGTCCGGCGAAATCACCGTAGGCGTCTGCCTGACCCGCGATCTGCCGGCCAATGCCAAACGCAAGCGCCTGCGCAACTGCCAGCCAAGGGTGGTGCGCGCCGACTATTCGACCACGCCGATGAGCCTGGACGAGTACTGTTCACGGCCACACGTGGTGGTCTCGCATGTAGCCAGTGTCAGCAGCTTCGCCGATGAGTGGCTGGAAGCCATCGGCCGCAAGCGCCGGGTGGTGATGTCGGTACCACGTTTTACCAGCCTGCCCGCACTGCTGGCCGGCACTGACCTGATTGCCAACCTGTCGGACTTTACCGCCACGGCGATGAGTGAACTGGGCTTGCTGCGGGATGAGGCGCTGCCCTTCGAGACACCAGGGCTGGACCTGTCGATGAGCTGGCTGAGCGTGATGGACAACGACCCGGCCGAACGCTGGCTGCGCGAGCGGATCGAGGCGTTTATGGGGGAGCGGGGATAAAAGCTTCGCGTAGAAATGCTTCGCGGCTGAAGCCGCTCCTACGGGGTCAACCCGTGTAGGAGCGGCTTCAGCCGCGAATGGGTACAGCGCTAATGACGCGATGAATCAGCCGAAGCGACCGGTGATGTAGTCTTCAGTCTGACTCTTGCTCGGCTTGGTGAACATGGTGTCGGTGTCGCCATGCTCGATCAGTTCACCCAGGAACATGAACGCGGTGTAGTCCGAGCAACGTGCTGCCTGTTGCATGTTGTGAGTCACGATGATCACGGTGAACTGCTCTTTGAGTTCGGTGATCAACTGCTCGATACGACCGGTAGAGATCGGGTCCAGCGCCGAGGTCGGTTCGTCCAGCAAGAGCACCTGCGGACGCAGGGCGATGGTCCGGGCGATGCACAGGCGCTGCTGCTGACCGCCGGACAAACCGGTGGCGCTCTGCTTGAGCTTGTCCTTGACCTCATCCCACAGCGCGGCGCCGCGCAGTGCCTGTTCCACCCGCTCTTCCATCTCGCGACGCGAGAGTTTCTCGTGGTGGCGGATGGCGTAGGCGATGTTGTCAAAGATCGACATCGGGAACGGCACCGGCTTCTGGAACACCATGCCGACGTGGCTTCGCAGGCGGTTCATCGAGTAGCCAGGGTCGAGGATGTTCTCACCGTTGAGCAAGACTTCGCCACGCGCTTCCTGCTTGGGGTACATCGAGTAGATACGGTTGAACACGCGCAACAGGGTCGACTTGCCGCAGCCGGACGGGCCGATGATCGAGGTGATGCGCTTCTCGGGGATCACCATGTCGATGGACTTGAGCGACTTGTGATCGTTGTAGAAGAATTCCAGGCCACGTACCTGAATCTTGGTTTTTTCGTTCGCAAGAGAAAGAGTGTTCATCAGGACGCCTTATTGCGCAGAAGAATTAAGCGAGAAGCGAGGCTCAGCAGCAGCACGAACAGGGTCATGATCAATGCGCCAGCCCAGGCCAGGGAGTGCCAGTCGTCGTACGGGCTCATCGCGTACTGGAAGACCACCACCGGAACGCTGGCGATCGGTTTGAGCAGGTCGCTGCTCCAGAACTGGTTACCGAACGCGGTGAACAGCAGCGGCGCGGTTTCACCGGTGATCCGCGCCAGCGCCAGCAGCACACCGGTGACCACACCGGCCTTGGCGGCACGCAGCACGATCTGCAGGGTCAGCTTCCATTGCGGCACACCCAACGCCAGCGCGGCTTCACGCATGGTGGTCGGTTGCAGTTGCATCATTTCGTCGGTGGTCCGTACCACCACCGGGATCACCAGCAGCGCCAGGGCAATAGCACCGGCGATGGCCGAGAAACCGACGGTGTGGCCGCTGAATTTGTTGAGCGGCAGGATCACCACGGTGTAGACGAACAGGCCCAGAACGATCGACGGCGCCGACAACAGAATGTCGTTGATAAAGCGCACCGCGTTGCCCAGTTTGGAGTAACGGGCGAACTCGGCCAGCCAGACACCGGCCATCAGACCGATCGGAGTACCAATGACCAGGCCGATCAGCGACATCAGGATGCTGCCGTAGAAGGCGTTGGCCAGACCGCCTTCGACACCCGGCGGCGGGGTCATGCTGGTGAACAGTTGCAGGTTCAGAGCACTGACACCTTCAACGATGGTGGTAATCAGGATCCATACCAGCCACAGCAGGCCGAAGCCGGTCGCGGCGCAGCTGAGCACCATGGCGATGTTGTTCTTGAGCGCGCGAACCCGGTACAGGTTCTCGTTGGCTTTCTTGTCGCTCATAGGCCCTCCTTGCGCGACAGGCGAGACAGCATCAAGCGGGCCAGAGCCAGCACGATAAAGGTCACAACGAAGAGCAAAAAGCCCAGCGCGATCAGCGCCGAACGGTGCAGGTCGGTGTAGGACTCGTTGAATTCGTTGGCGATGACCGAAGCAATCGAGCTGCTTGGCATCATCAGCGATGGGGAGAACTGGATCGCGTTACCCAGTACAAAGGTTACCGCCATGGTTTCACCCAATGCGCGGCCCAGACCGAGGAACACGCCGCCGACCACCGCCGAACGGGTGTAAGGCAGGACGATGTCCCAGACCACTTCCCAGGTGGTTCCGCCCAACGCATAAGCCGACTCCTTGAGGGTGGTCGGTACGGTGCGGAACACTTCCTGCATTACCGAAGTAATGAATGGAATGATCATGATCGCCAGGACGATACCGGCGGTCAGCATGCCGATACCCAGTGGCGGCCCCTGGAACAGCACCCCTACCAGTGGCAGCGAGCCCAGTACGTCGTTGATCCAGGGAGAAATATGTGCGGCCATGAATGGGCCGAAAACGAACAGGCCCCACATGCCGTAGATGATCGAAGGAATACCGGCCAGCAGCTCGATGGCCGAGGCGATTGGCATGCGCAACCATGGCGGTGCAACTTCGGTCAGGAAGATGGCGATACCGAAACTTACCGGTACAGCGATCAACAAGGCCAGAAACGAGGTCACCAGGGTGCCGTAGATCGGTACCAGGGCGCCAAACTTGCCTTCGTTGACGTTCCATTCAGTGCTGGTCAGGAAACCGAAACCAAAGGTTTCGAAAGCCAGCTTTCCACCCCATAGAGTAGATGCCGCGATACAGCCCAGCAGTATCAGTACCAGCATCCCCGAAGCCTGCAGGGTACGCCGGAACCATACGTCATGGCGATGATCGCGCTGGGCGCGCTTTTCGCTGTCGGACTCGGCAGCGGTAAGCTCGGCGGACAGGTATTGGGTGTTTTCAGTCATTTCGATCCACTCGCAAGGGAAAGCCCCCGTCACCAGCTTGCATGGCTGATGACAGGGGTGAGCTACAAACTTGAAGCGCTGTTACTTGAACTCGGCTTTCCAGTAGTTCTCTACACGCTCAACCAGCGACTTCGGCAGAGCGACGTATTCCAGCTCTTCGGCTTGCTTCTGGCCGTTTTCCAGGGACCATTTGAAGAAGTCAAAAGCAGCTTTGCTCTTCTCTTCGTTCTTGGCCTGCTTGTACATGATGATCCAGGTGGTGGCAGTGATCGGCCATGCCGCTTCGCCCGGTGCGTTGGTCATGATCAGACCAAAGTCCTTGGCGCTCGCCCAGTCAGCGGTGTCAGCAGCGGCAGCGAAAGCCTTGGCGTCTGGCGTGATGAACTTGCCAGCGGCGTTTTTCAGCTGGGTGTAGGCCAGCTTGTTGGTGGTGGCGTAGGAGTGCTCTACGTAACCGATCGAACCTTTGATCTGCTTGACGTAAGCAGAAACACCTTCGTTACCCTTGCCGCCCACGCCCACTGGCCATTGAACGGTAGAGCCGAACTTCAGCTTCTCGTTGAATTCCGGGCTGACTTTGCTCAGGTAGTTGGTGAAGTTGTAAGTGGTGCCCGAGCCGTCGGAGCGACGAACAACGGTGATGGCGGTGTCTGGCAGGGTCAGGCCAGGGTTCAGCGCGACCAGCGCCGGGTCGTTCCACTTCTTGATTTCACCCAGGAAGATCTTGGCCAGCGACGGGCCGTCGAGCTTGAGCTTGCCGCTCTCAACGCCTTCAACGTTGACGATTGGCACGATACCGCCGATCACGCTAGGGAACTGGCCCAGGCCGGCAGCAGCCAGGTCTTCAGCCGACATAGGGGCATCGGAAGCACCGAAGTCAACGGTCGCGGCCTTGATCTGAGCGATACCGCCGCCCGAACCGATCGACTGATAGTTGATGCGGTTCTCGGAGTTCTTGCTGTAGTCCTGGGACCACTTGGAAATCACCGGAAAAACGAAACTCGAACCTGCGCCCGTTACGTCGACCGCGTGAGCCATGCCACTCAGGCAAAGCGAAGCGAGCAGGACAGACAAGCGTGTTTTAGTCAGCAGTGTCACGGGAATACCTCGATCCAGGAGAAAGTTTGGTGGTTACCAAGAAGGCCCGATGCGGATTTAAAACCTGAAATGTTTCTGTTTAATGACAAACAGTCGACATCGCGTGCCGCGCCCCGCTTTTTACTGCTTTCAAAGGCTGAAAAAAACTGCTGAAAAGCACGTATCACCCCGTGTTTACGGGAGGTTCATGAGCAGCAGTCAATTTAGTGGCAAACCGCCAACACTCAGCGATGGCCGATAGCCATCTCTGTAGCAGAACTGTCAAAAACCTGTTTTTCGAGCATTTTCAGGGCGGCAGCGGAGAGAGAAAAAGCAACGCTACACGCCGCCATTTATGGGGTGGTATTAATGCAGGTGCGGAGATTGGTCTACCGTTTGTCGGCTGGCATGGCACCTGGACACGACTGCCCATGCCCAACACATGTACGCCCTACCCCTACAGGAGTTAACACCATGACCATGCGCACGAACCGCCTGACTGCTCTGGCCCTTGCCGGCTTGTTGACTGCTTTTACCGGAGCCGCCATGGCCGGTTCCACCGGCCCGACCAACCCGGTCAATCCGAACGCCACCAAGCTGCCAGGCACTGATGCGGCACCGACCACTGACCGCAACAGTTCCAATACGCAAGGTGCCAAGACCACCCCACGTGAGTCCGGCACCGATGTGCAACACGGTTCGGATCACGGCAAAACCAGCCATGACAACCATGGCACCAGCACTCCGAAAGCCACCACGACGCCGTCCGGCAAACCTGTCGTGGAGTGACCTCTGGCCGGGCGAAGCACTGGCTTCGCCCGCCGCGTTGAAATACTGCGCACCTGGTACACAGGTCGCTTGCCAAGCCTGCGTGACAGCCCTGCGTGATAGCTACGACAAACAGGGCGTTTGCAGCGCCCCTCCCATCACCGGGATGGCGTCTGCCGCTTGTTGCACGTGTTCATCGGCATCGAGTGCCCATTGCACGTAACACACCTGCACCGGCATATCGTGGCCGGCACAGAACTCAAGCCAGCGCAGCTGGTTGTCCTGCAAGCGGTCGCCGGGGCCTTTGACCTCGATCATTCGGTAGCGGCGCTGGTCCGGATAAAACTGGATCAGGTCCGGCATGCCGGCACGATTGGCCTTGATATCTTGCAGCAAGCGCTGGAACCACTGGCGCAAATGCTCGGCGGGCAGGCACAGCAAGGCCAGCTCCAGCAGCTCCGGGGTCAGTACGTTCCAGAACACGAAGGGTGACTGCAGGCCAAACTTGCTGCGGTAGTGGTCACGAATGACGTCTTGCCAGGCATCGGAATCAAGCGCCGCCAGGCAGGCATCGAATAACGGCATGCGACGCGCATGAAAATCCAGGCTGTGCAGGTCGCTGGGGCCAGTATGGAAAGGATGAAAGAATGCGCCCGGCAGCGGCGCGAAGATCGCCGGCCAGCACAGCAGGCCAAACAATGAATTGATCAGGGTGTTCTCGACGTAATGCACCGAGGCGCCCTCCTCGGCCAGATGCCTGCCGGCCAGGTGCTCTACACTCAAACCGGGTTCCGGCGGCAGGTTCAAGTCGATACGCACAGGCTCACGCGCCTTGGTCCGGCGCTCGACGGTCAGCCCGAGCTTGCGTTGCAGGCGCGGCAGCACACGTTGCAGATGCTGGACCTCGGCGTCACTTTCCGGCGCGCTGCGGGCCAGTTCGAGCAGCACCATGGCCTGACTGTACTCAGCGCTGCGCTCCAGCACCCGGATACGCCGCGAACGCGCACCGGGATAGTCACACCCGGCATATACCGCCAATGCCAGCGGCCAGTCTTGCAGGCGCTCGGCCTGCTGACCGATATGAAACAGCAGCTTGTTGCGGCGCATGCGCAACCACGCATTGTCAGTGTCGATGGCCAGCGCGCGCTCAGCCAGATCAGCAAGCACCTCGCCCTGCTCCAGCGCTTCACGGCAGGCATGCAATTGCAGGCACACGTCGATATCGGCGCGGCAGACAATGCCGCGCGAGTCCTGAGAAAAATCCACCGTCTCGTAGCGATACACGCCCAGGTCGGCGAGTACGAACTCCGACCATTGCTGGTGCAGGTTGCCGAAGTACAGCAGCCGCAGGCGATCGCAGACCGGCATGATGGTCAGGCTCAAAACCTGGTCATCAAGCTGCGGATACCAGCAGGCCAGTGGTTGTGCCTGCGAATGAACCGGCAGCAGTTGCTCGAGCCACTGGCTCTTGCGCTGCGCGCCCTTGATGGCGTGGGCCTTGAAGCAATCCGCCAGTTCATCCTTGCGCAACAGGCCGAACACCTGCTGTAGATCCAGCGCAGGCTCAGCATCGATCCAGCCGAGCTCCAGTAACGGCTGCACGGCCAGAAGCGTGTCACCCAGCTCGACATAATCGAGTTTGCTGGCGCGAAACAACACCCCTTTGCGCATCACCATGCGCACCAACAGCCCCTGAGCACTGACCGGCAGGTGGGCAAAGGCTTCGATGAAATGGCGCTCCTGCTGATCAAGCAGGTCGTCATAGCGCAGTGCGATCCAACCCAGCACCTGCTGGAAGTTGACCAGGTAATACAGCGGATTATCGAGGGGCGAACTGTTCACAAGCGGTATCAGGCAACGATGGAAATGGCACCAAGGATACTGGCTATTTATACACAATACAGCCCGCTACCACTCGGCCCGATCAGTGGCAAGACGCCCGTCAGCCTGTCATCCTTGAACGACACCCACCGTTGAGGAACGCCATCATGCCTGCACCGCTGATCTATCTGGCCGGCTTCGATGTGTTCCGGCGCAACCCGATTGAACACGGCCGCTACCTCAAGGATCTGTGCGCCGCCCACGGCATGCAGGGCTTGTACCCGTTCGACAACCAGGTCGAACCGGGGCTGGCGCCTCAGCAAACCGCCCAGCTGATCTATCAGCAGAACATCGGCATGCTGCAACGCTGCACCGCGGTGCTGGCCAACCTCAATGCCTTTCGCGGCCTGGAGCCGGACTCCGGAACCGTATTCGAGATCGGCATGGCGGTCGCGCTGGGCAAACCGGTGTGGGCGTACTGCAAGCCGCTGGTGCCCTTGCGCGAACAGGTTGCCCACGATCAACAAGGCTATGACCCACAAGACCTGCTGGTCGAAGACTTCGGCCTGCCGCGTAACCTGATGCTGGCCTGCAGCTGGGTCGGCGTCAGCACCAGTGTCGAACTGGGTGCTGAAGCGCTGGCCCGCTATCTGAGCCGGACCGGCAGCTTCAGTTGACTGAGGAGGAGCCGATATCGCCCGTGTCCAGCTTGTCAGCGTCAGCAAAATCGTCCAGGCCGAGCAAGTCTGGGTCGAGGTAGATTTCAGCGTCCGGGTCTTCGTCGGCGTCGGCATCGTTCAATGGCGAGCGGTCACCGCCGAAGTGCAGCTCAAGGCGAATCAGGGCCGGATGGGGAAATGGGCAGTCCATGGCGGGGCTGGCGTGGTACATCGTGTTCATGCTCCTGTGTGTAACGTCTCAAGCAATTGTTATATCAGCAAAATCAGGAGCGCGCGCGCGGCGCGGCGGCAAAATTTCGGGTAAATCTGTTCGATGCTCAGGATTCAGGTCCTGATCACGCCCAGCTGAGAAAATCCCGGCCATGGTCGCGCAACAGCGCCAGCATGTCCTGCGCCGCCGGCGTCTGATAAGCGCCACGCCGCACGGTCACCCCGACGGTACGCTTCATGGTCGCTTCGCTGATCGGCACCACCCGCAAGTGCTGCATGTTGTGGCCATATTCGACACTCTCCCGGGCAATGAAGCTGAGCAGGTGGCTCTGGGCAATCAGGCCGGGCAACAGTGAGATGGAATTGGCCTCGATCTGTACCACCGGCAGCGGCAGGTTGTGGGCGGCGAACGTGGCGTCCAGCCATTTGCGCGACGACACGCCAATCGGCGGCAGGACCCAGCGGTAGTCACACAGGTCACGCATCTGCAAGGCACTGTCGAACACCGGATGCTGCGGGCTGGCAATCACCACCAGTTCGTCGTCGAACACCGGAAAACTGATGAGCTGTTCGCTGTCGGGAATCAGCGAGCAGATGATCATGTCCAGTTGCCCTTCGTTAAGCGCCTCGCGCTGCAGGTCGTCCTGGCCGATCACCAGCTTGAAGGTCAGGTCCGGGGCGCGCTGTAACAGCGCCTGGGTCAGCTTGGGCAACAGGTGTTCGGCCATGGTCGCCGCGCAACCTACGCGGATAGTGCCAACCAGGCCGCTGGCAAAATCGCGTACTTCCCGTTGCGTCTGGGCGATGCTCAGTTGCAACTCCTTGCCCCGCGCCTTGAGCAGCTCACCGACCGGGGTGAGCTTGATGCGTCGCCCATCACGCTGGAACAACCGGGTACCGAAGGACTCTTCGAGACGCTGGATGCTTTTGGTCAGTGCCGGCTGGCTGCGGTTGAGCTTCTCCGCCGCCCTGCCCAGATGCCCCAGCTCGGCAATGGTTTCGAAATACGTCAGGTCGCGCAGGTCCATAATCGATCAACAATAGTTATAGATTCATGATTATTAGAAAATAGACTTGATGATTTCAAGCCCGGATAATTGCCGCATCTGATCCGCAATGGATCGCGTCATCTGCCTGGGAGAATCCTCTTGCCCCGCGCCGCCGCACTCGCTCTACCTGCCCTTCCCGCCCCAGCCCAATGGGTCGCCCTTATTCTTGCCGCCGGCCTGGCCGGTCAACTGTTAAGCGCCGCTCATGTGCCGGCCGCGTTGTTTCTCGGCCCGATGCTGGTTGCCATCGGCTTTGGCGTTGCCGGCGCCAGCATTCGCCTGCCCAAAGTGCTGTTCCAGCTCGGCCAGGGCACCGTCGGGGTGATGATCGCCCACGCCATGAGCCTCAGCGTGTTGCTGATGGTCTTGCAGGACTGGCACATCATGTTGCTGGGCACGCTGCTGACCGTGTCGCTGAGCGCCGTGGTGGGCCTGGTACTGGTGCGCTATGCCGGGATCCCGAGTCACACCGCCGCGTGGGGGACCTCACCCGGTGCGGCCTCGGTGATGGTTGCCATGTCGGAAGACCACGGGGCTGACCCGCGAGTCGTGGCGACCATGCAGTACGTGCGGGTGGTGCTGGTGGTGATGGTCGGTGCTCTGGTCAGCCACTGGCTGGGCGCTTCGGTGGGCGGTGCGCAACTGCAGGCCAGCGCCAGCCAGGCTCAAGGCCTGAATCTCACCGACATCGCGTTGAGCCTGGCGGTCATCGGTGCGGGGGTCTGGCTGGGCTCACGGCTGCCGGCCGGGGTATTGCTGGTGCCGCTGCTGCTGGGGACCGCGTTGCAATTGTCCGGGGTGTTACAGATCGCCCTGCCCGGCTGGCTGGTTGCCTTCGGCTATGGCGCGATCGGCTGCTATGTCGGGCTGCGCTTTGACCGGCCAACGGTGCTGTATGTCTGGCGCCATCTGCCGATGATGTTGCTGGCTTCGCTGCTGCTGATTGCCCTTTGCGCGCTGTCGGCGTGGCTGATCGCCGTATGGCTGGACAAGGATTATCTGTCGGTGTACCTGGCGACCAGCCCCGGCGGGCTGGATGCCATGGCGATCATCGCCATCGATACCCATGCCGATGTGGGGTTCGTGCTGGCGATGCAGACACTGCGGTTGTTCGGCGTGATTCTGACCGGCAGTTTTCTGGCCAGACAGGTGATTCGCTGGAGTGGCCGGCCGTAGCAGCTGCTTCAGCAGCGAAGGCTTCCCGGCTAAAGCGGATCGCCGCCCGGCCGGTCCTACGGGGTCCGTGTTCGCTGCGTGACAGCGAGGCGGCGGGCGATCTCCTACACCGCTCCCTTCCCTGCCAGCCCACTGGCCAGGCTCGGCGCCAGGGGCAATAGCGGCAGCAACACCGCCTGATAAGCGTGATACAGATCCGGTTTGCCCTCCCAGATGATCGCTGCCGGCCGGTTGCGCTCATCCAGTTCGTGATACCAGCTGCCGTGTTCATAATCGATGAAACGGGTTTCGTTGAACTCCCAGAACTGCCGATACCACTGCTCGAATACTTCCTCGCCAGTGTGTTGCAACAGCGCGGCGGCGGCGGCGACCGCTTCACAGTGAGTCCAGTGCAGACGCTGGCGGATCACCGGGCGACGTTGTTCATCCAGGGTGTAAACGATGCCTGGTGCGCCATCGACCTGCCAGCCATGCCGGCAGGCACTGTCGAACAATTCACGGGCATGTTTGGCCAGCCAGCCGGGGGCGTTGCAGCGTTCACGCAGCAATGCCGCCTCAAGGTGCAGCAACAGCCGCGCCCACTCGAAGCCGTGGCCCGGCGTGGTGCCATAGGGGCGAAACGGGTCGGCCGGGTTGTCGCGGTTGTAGTCCGGCAACGGCTGCCAGGTGCGGCTGAAATGCTCGATGACCTGAAAGTCATTGGCGCCAGCGTGCTGATGGATCAACCGCTCGACAATACGCAGCGCACGATCGAGCCATTGCGCATTGCCCGTTACGTCGGCCAGGGCCAGAAACGCTTCAGTGCCGTGCATGTTGCTGTTGGCACCGCGATAGTGCTCTTCGTGCTGCCAGTCACGAGAGAAGGATTCACGCAGCGCGCCCTCGTCTTCGCTCCAGAAGCGCTCAACGATCACCGCCTGCACCTCGTCGAACAATGCCTGGGCGGCAGGCCGGCCGGCGACAACCGCCGAGCTGCTCGCCAGCGCCACAAAGGCATGCAGGTAAGCCTGTTTGTCTGAGTTGCCGCCCTCGTCCAGCGGCGCATCGAACCAGCCGCCGTGCAATTCATCGCGCAGCGGCCCCAGCAACGCGGCCAGGCCGTGGTCGATGAGGTCGGCAAATCCGGGAATACCCTGGATATGCGCCAGCGAAAAACAATGGACTAACCGGGCAGTATTGAGGGTCTGGGCACGGGCGCCGACCATCAGCCGGCCATAGTCGTCCAGATCACCGAAACCGTTTTCGAGCCGGGCCGCTCTGGCAAAGCCCAGCAGGCGCCTGCCTTCCTGGCCGAGCCACTGCTGATGGGTGGGGGTGTGCAGCCAACTGCTGAAGGTGTGCGCGGTGCGATGCTTGTCCATGACGCTGTGGCCCTCCTCAACCTGAGGGGCACCTCTAAAAACTACCCGCTGGCTGGACGCCTGCGGCGCTACGCGCGCCATCGCTGCGTTAAAACCAGGCTCAGGATGCTCATTTACAGCCGTAAAGTCGAGCGCGACTCCGACCGTTCCTCGCCTGTTTTTGCCTTGCGCTGACCGCCTCGCCTACGTTTTTAGAGGCACCCTGACGATGGTCAGGTTGGGGATGGATCACCTGACCGACCGGGGCCATCATGCGCGCCCTGGCCGGTCACGATCAAGCCGTCAGACTTTGAACCGCGCGACCACCTGACTGAGATCACCGGCCAGGCGCGACAGCTCGTTGCTCGACGCGCTGATCTGGTTGGCGCCCTGGGTCGATTGCATCGACAGGTCACGAATGTTGACGATGTTGCGGTCGACTTCGCGCGCCACTTGCGCCTGTTCTTCCGCAGCGCTGGCGATCACCAGGTTACGTTCGGAGATCTGATTGATCGATTGGGTAATCTCGCTCAGCGAGTCACCGGCGCCCTTGGCCATTTCCAGCGTGGTGCCGGCTCGCTCGCGACTGGTGAGCATCGACTCCAGCGCCTGGGCTGAACCATTGCGCATGGCGTTGACCATGGCGTCGATTTCCAGCGTCGACTGCTGGGTGCGATGGGCCAGTGCCCGCACTTCATCGGCAACCACCGCAAAACCACGGCCGGACTCACCGGCCCGCGCAGCTTCGATGGCCGCGTTGAGCGCCAACAGGTTGGTCTGCTCGGCGATCGAACGAATCACGTCCAGTACCTTGCCGATGTCCTGGGACTGATCAGCCAGGTTCTGCACCAGAGTCGAGGTGCTTTGCACGTTATCGGTCAGGGTCTGGATCGACTGCACGGTGTCCAGCACCCGTTGCTGACCGGCCTTGGCCGACGCGCTGGAATGGTTGGACGCATCGGAGGTGGACACCGCATTGCGCGCCACCTCTTCCACCGCCGAGGTCATCTCGTTGACCGCCGTGGCGGCCTGGTCGATCTCGGCGTTCTGCTGATGCAGGCCGCGGTAGCTGTCTTCGGTCACCGAGTTCAGTTCGGTGGCCGCTGAAGCCAGTTGGGTGGCGGAGCTGTTGATATGCTGCATCGCCGAACGCAGGTTGTTCTGCATCTGCTGCAAGGCACGCTGCAGACGAGTAACCTCATCTTCGCCGTCGACCAGAATGTCATGGGTCAGGTCGCCGTCGGCCACATGTTCGGCGGCGCGCACCGCGCTTTCCAGCGGCCGGACGATGCCACGGGTCAGCCACAAGGCCAGGGCGATGGTGGCCAGTGCAGCGATCACCACGAAAAGGATGACGATATTGCGCGACCTGTAGTACTGCGCTTCGGCAGCCTGGCCTTCGGCTTCAATCTTTTTGGTGTAGTAATCGCCAAGGTCGGCCAGTTGCTTGCCGGAACCATCAACGATGGTCTTCATGTCCACCTGCAGCAGCTTGTTCAGGCCAGCCAGGTCTTTCTGCGCGGCCAATACAAAGGAGCGGTCAAGCCCTTCGCGGTACTGGTTCTGGGTGGTGCGAAACTGGTCGGCGAGCACCTTTTCTTCAGGGGTGTCGACGAACTTGTTGAGTATCTCGAGCTTGCCGTCCAGATCTTTCAGGCGGGTGTCCATCTGGCCCTTGTAGGTACTGACATTGGCAGGGTCCTGGTCCAGGGCCATGCGCAGGGAGATCGTGCGGATGCGCAGCATGATTTCACGGATGTCAGAGACCGCGCGCATGCTCGGCACCCAATTGGTTTCAACAGCAACTTCGCTTTCACGGATGGTCTGCATCTGCGCCAGGGCAAACCAGCCAAGCAGAGCCACAAGCAGAGAAATCAAGGTAAAACCCAGTCCCGCACGGCGGGCGATGGTCAGATTGCGTAGATTCATGGCTACGGCTCTTTGTTATGGAATGGCAGGTCATTGGCGGTTGTCGGACAACCCCATCTCGCTATCGGCCTGCCGAACCGCATCTTGAGCGCCTTCTGCCATCATTTGTTACATGTGTGCCCTCCGCTGGACGCAATACCGTTATCAGACCGCAGGGCGCGGCCGGCCGGCGATCCGCTGTAGGAGCGGCTTTAGCCGCGAAGGCTTCCCGGCTGAAGCGGATCGCCGCCCGGCCGGTCCTACGGGGCTCCGTGTTAGAGGCCAGGCGGCGGGCGATCTCCTACCGGCTGGCCAGGTTCCACAACAGTGCCAGGTCACGTGCCCGATCATGCAGCAGGCCGGGCGCATTGCGGCAGGCTTCGTCCAGGCTCATGGGGCCGCTGGCCAAGGCGAATGCGGCATGAATGCCATGCGCGTACAACTGCTCGTAGCCTTCACCGAGGGTGCCGGCCAGGACGATTACCGATACGTTGTGGCGCGCCGCGAAGCGCGCCACGCCCAGCGGTGTCTTGCCGCGCAGGGTCTGGGCATCGAACCGCCCTTCTCCGGTGATCACCAGGTCAGCGCCTTGCAGCGCCTGCTCCAGACCGGTCAGTTCCGCAACCACCTCGACCCCTGGGCGAAAGCTGGCCTGCAAGAACGCCTTGGCCGCAAACCCCATACCGCCCGCCGCACCACTGCCGGGGCTGTCGCGCAGGTCACGACCGAGCACCCGCGCACAGTGATCGGCGTAATGCCCCAGCGCAGCATCAAGTGCCAGCACCTGTTCGGCATCAGCGCCTTTTTGCGGGCCAAAGGTGTGCGACGCACCGTGCGGGCCGCACAGCGGGTTGTCGACATCAGCGGCAATCTCGAAACGCACCTCGGCCAGCCGTGGGTCCAGGCCGCTCAAGTCGATGCCGGCCAACTGCGCCAGCGCCAGACCGCCTGGCGGCAGCGGTTGCCCGGCCTCATCGACAAATGCCACCCCCAGCGCCGCCAGCATGCCGCTGCCGCCATCGTTGGTCGCGCTACCGCCAATGGCCAGAATCACCCGTTGCGCACCGGCATCCAGCGCCTGGGCGATCAACTGTCCGGTGCCGTAGGTGCTGGTAATGCGCGCATCACGCTGTGTCAGGCTCAGCAATTGCAGACCGCTGGCGGTGGCCATCTCGATGATCGCCGTGCGGCTTTCGGCCAGCCAGCCCCAGTGCGCCACCACCGGCTCACCGAGCGGGCCGCTTACCCGCGCGCTCATCAATTGCCCGTTGCACGCCTGCAGCACCGATTCAATGGTGCCCTCGCCACCATCGGCCATCGGGCAGATACACAACCGGGCCTGCGGCCAGACCTCGCTCAGGCCAGCAGCGATGGACTGGGCGACGGCCTGGGCGCTGAGGCTGTCTTTGAACGAGTCGGGGGCAATGACGATTTTCATGAGGCAACTCCTGTTCTTGTGCACGCATCTTGGCATCCGGGCCGCGGCTTTACCCCGGTCCGGCGCACAACGCTGCGCGCGCCCGACCAGTCATTTGCACAACACCTGCACCTGACGGCCCAGATACAGGCGCAACAGGTCGTGGGTGCGATACGGGTCACAACCGGTCAGTTCGGCAATTTTGTCCAGCCGATAACGCAGGCTGTTGCGATGAATGCCCAGCGCTTCGGCACACACCTGGCTTTCTCCGCTGTGCTCGAACCAGCGATCCAGGGTGTCGAGCAACGCCGGTTGTTCGTGCAAGGGCGCGACCGTCTCTGCAATGCCCTGCGCCAGCCAGTCCTGCCGATGACGCCAGAACAGCAACGGCAGGCGCAGACTCTGCAACGGTAACAGCCGCTGGGTCGGACGAATCTGGCTGGCATAATCGAGCGACTCGTGCAGCGCGGCGCAGGCCTGGCGCAAGTCGGCCAGGTCCGGCGACAACTCGGCATAGGCCAGGCGCTGGATCGGCCAATCCTGCTCCAGCCAGTGGCCAAACCCAGGATCACGCTCTGCCGGATGGCAGCAGTACAACAAGGTTGGCTCGCGCAGGCAGCACCAGCTGTGTGGGTAGCGGGCATGGAGCCGGGCGATCAACGGGTGGTGCAGCTCCAGCGGCTCACTCAGTTGCAGCAGCAGCGCCTGACGCGGCAGTTGCGGCTGCAGGCCCAACTGGCGGGCTTCGTCCACCAGGCTGTCAGGGCAGTCGCCCCATAACAGCCGGGCCAGCAATTGCTCGCTGCGTTGTTGACGCCATTGCCGGTCGCTCTGCTGGCGGCGCTGCTCCATCAGCATTTCGGCGGTCATTTTCACCAACTCGCCGTAGACCCGGACCCGCTCCGGGTCACCCGTGATGCCCAATACCCCGACCAATTGATGGTCGAGCATCAGCGGTAGATTAACGCCCGGCTTCACCCCACCCAGGCGGCTGGCCGCGTCGCTGTCGATTTCCACCGTCTGGCGGCTGGCCAGAACTTGTTGCGCGCCTTCATGGCGGGTACTGATGCGCTCGGGGTCACCACTGCCAATGATGATGCCCAGATAATCCATGACATTGACGTTATGCGGCAAAATCGCCATGGCCCGGTCGACAATGTCTTGGGCCAGGGCGCGATCAAGGGCGAACATGGCAGACTCCAGAATGGCACCTACCAGAACGGCACCAAGGGGGGTAGATACATTTTGTTGAATTTATTTCTGCCAATGAGTGTGCCTGAAACTGGAGCCCTGCGCGAAGGGCGTGGCACAGTCGCGGTTGCACACCGCCCTGTTGAAGGTTGCCTGCCTTGATCCACTCTCACCTGCCCATTGTGCTTTGCGCCCTGGCGCTGCAGGCTTGCGCCTCCCGGCCCGACGAGCCGCCGGCGACCGGCTTCGACAGCTACCGCCAGCAGACCCTGCAACTGATCGAAAACCACCGGGTGTTCCAGACCGCCGACCGCACCGCCGAGCTGAACTGGAACGCTCCGCAACAGTGGCGCCCGAACGGCACACCCAAAGGCGGTGTGCTGCTGGTTCATGGCCTGGGCGATTCACCCTGGTCGTTCCACGACATTGGCCGCACCCTGGCCGATCAGGGCTACATCGTGCGCACGGTGCTGCTGCCCGGCCACGGCACCCGCCCGCAAGACATGCTGGACGTCACCCTGGCGCAATGGCAGCAGGTGGTCCGCGAGCAGGCCGCGCAATTGTCGCGGGAGGTGCCCAAGGTGTACCTGGGCGGCTTCTCCACCGGCGCCAACCTGGTCCTGGACTACGCCTACCAACACGACGACATCGCAGGGCTGTTGCTGTTTTCTCCGGCGTTTCGCTCTGACAGCGCCTATGTGTGGGTGACGCCGTGGATCAGTTGGGTACGGCCGTGGCTGGCAGAACCCGACGACGGGGTACGACCGATGCAGACCCCGGTGCGTTACCTGAATGTGCCCACCAATGGCTTTGCCCAGTTCCATTACAGCAGCGTGCTGGCTCGCCAGCGTCTGGAGCAAAAGCCGTACGGCAAGCCGGTGTTCATGGTCATCACCGAACACGACTCAGTGCTCGACACCCGGTATGTGCTCGACAGTTTCAACCAGCGCTTCACCCATCCGGGCAGTCGCCTGGTGTGGTACGGGACAAGCCCGCAAGCCGCGCCGCAAAACCCACGGGTACTGGCGCGCAACGACTATTTGCCGGAACTGCACATCAGCCAGTTTTCTCACATGGGCCTGCTGTTTTCCCCCGACAACCCGCTCTACGGCCCGCAGGGCAGCCAGCGCATCTGCTGGAATGGTCAGCCACTGCCGGACATGGCCCGCTGTATGGCGGGCGAGCCGGTGTGGTATTCGGACTGGGGCTATCAAGAACCGGGCAAGGTCCACGCACGTTTGACGTTCAACCCGTACTACCAGTGGCAGTCGCAGGTGATGCTCGATGTGCTCGGCCAATAGGCTCGCTACTCCAGCGGCACCAGCCGCTCACGACTGTTGCTCAGGTGGGTCCACATCGCTGCGCGGGCGGCATCCGGATCCTTGCGGCGAATCGCACTGAGCAACGCTTCGTGCTCCAGGTTGGCCAGATAACCGTGAGGCACCAGCTTGTTGCCGGCACGCTCACTGCTGGCAATCCGGGTGCGCGGGATGATCGCACTGCCCAGATGCTGCATGATTTCGATGAAGTAAGGGTTGCCGGTGGCCTCGGCAATCAGCATATGAAAGCGCTTGTCGGCCTCGACGCAACTGTCGTCCTTGGCCAGTAGGTCCTGATAATCATCCAGCGCCTGGCGCATCGCCGCCAGTTGCTCATCGGTACGGCGCAATGCCGCCAGCGCCACGGCCTGGGTCTCAAGGCCAATGCGCAGCTCGATGATGTCACGCACCCGTGAGGCGGTTTCGACCTTCAGGCGCAGACCGGTCTGGTCTTCACGCTCCAGCACAAAAGTGCCCTTGCCCTGATGGGTAACCACCAGGCCTGAGGCCTGCAGCTTGGAAATCGCCTCGCGGACCACGGTGCGACTGACCCCGTGTTCGCGGACGATTTCGTTCTCCGATGGCAGCTTGTGCCCCGGCGGAATCTTGCCGAGCAGGATGCGCTGGCTCAACTCGGTGACCAGATCGGTGGCCAGACTGTGTTGCCGGCGCTTGGGCGCGGTCGCGTGGTTTTCTTGCATTAAGCCATCCAGACACGGGTTGTACTTTTTCCGGCGTAAGCGACCGGGCGAACACGTCGATTACTTCAGTTTTGCACGCAGTAATCGGGCGGATGATACCACCGGGCCGTGGTCGGTGGTCGCCAACACGCCAAACTGAACTTGTTCAACTTGTTAGACAAGTTACCGGCAACGTGTTTTTCCGACATTCCACAGCCTGAATTTTTTGTTATCCGGCGAAATTTTTATCAGCGCCTAAAACCCGCAAAAATACTGATAAAAACCAATAATTCACATACAAAAACCAGAAAAACACCTAAAACCCACTCATCACGATCAACAGATTCCGTTCACGACAGTGCTTGCGCGGCAAATTGCAGCTTGTATGATGACCGACAAAGCAGGCGACGACTTGCTCCAAACCCGCATAAAAATAACGAGTGGGAGAAAACTCAAGTGAGTACATCCAATCCCGGTGTGACCAGTGGCCTGGATCCGGTTCTGCAATCGGCCATATCCAAAGTCAAACGCCACGTGCTGCCGCTTTTCGTGATCATGTTCATCGTCAATTACATTGACCGGGTGAACATTGGCTTCGTGCGTTCGCACATGGAAACCGACCTGGGCATCGGCGCTGCCGCCTACGGTTTTGGTGCTGGCTTGTTCTTCATCGGCTACGCGCTGTTCGAAGTACCCTCTAACATGCTTCTGCAAAAAGTCGGCGCCCGTGTGTGGCTGACCCGCATCATGCTCACCTGGGGCATCATTGCCGCGTGCATGGCCTTCATCCAGAACGAAACCCACTTCTACATCCTGCGTTTCTTGCTGGGCGTGGCCGAGGCCGGCTTTTTCCCCGGCGTGATTTATTACTTCACCCGCTGGCTGCCGGGCGCCGAACGTGGCAAGGCGATTGCCATTTTCCTTAGCGGTTCGGCCATTGCATCACTGATTTCCGGCCCGCTGGCCGGCCTGCTGTTGCAGATCAACGGCCTTGGCATGAAAGGCTGGCAGTGGATGTATTTCATCGAGGGCATGTTCTCGGTGGTGCTGTGCTTCTTCGTCTGGTTCTGGCTGGACTCCAAACCACACGACGCCAAATGGCTGAGCCGTGAAGAACAGGATGCACTGGTGGGTGCCATTGACGCCGAGCAGAAAGCCCGCGAAGCCGCCACGCCCATCAAGCCGTCGCTGGGCCAGTTGCTCAAAGACAGCCAGATCGTGCTGTTCTGCCTGATCTACTTCCTGATCCAGCTGACCATCTACGCCGCGACCTTCTGGCTGCCGAGCATCATCAAGAAGATGGGCAGCCTCACCGACTTCGAGGTCGGGATGTTCAACTCGCTGCCATGGCTGCTGTCGATCGTCGGCATGTACGTCTTCGCCACCCTGGCCGGTAAATGGAAACGCCAGCAGGCCTGGGTGGCGGCCGCACTGCTGATCGCGGCAGCCGGCATGTTCATGTCCACCACCGGCGGGCCGATCTTCGCCTTCGTCGCCATCTGTTTTGCAGCGCTGGGCTTCAAGTCGGCATCGTCGCTGTTCTGGCCAATCCCGCAGGCGTATCTGGATGCCCGTATCGCCGCTGCGGTGATCGCGCTGATCAACTCGGTGGGCAACCTGGGCGGTTTCGTGGCACCGACCACCTTCGGCATTCTGGAACAGCAAACCGGCTCGATCCAGGGCGGGCTGTACGCCCTGACCTTCACCTCGATCCTGGCTGCCGTCATCGTATTCGCCGCCCGCAGCACACCCAAGCCCGGCGCCACGCCAGTGGCTGAAATCAAGCCCTCGGCCAGTCACTGACTGGCCTGCGCCACCCCGCACACCGACAAGAAACAGAGGACCCGACCATGACTCAGCAGACCTCCGGCAAAACCCCAGTCATCACCAGCCTGCAAGTGGTGCCCGTGGCCGGCCATGACGACATGCTGCTCAACCTGAGCGGTGCCCATGGCCCGTACTT
This sequence comes from Pseudomonas sp. LJDD11, assembly GCF_024584215.1. Classification (NCBI taxonomy): domain Bacteria; kingdom Pseudomonadati; phylum Pseudomonadota; class Gammaproteobacteria; order Pseudomonadales; family Pseudomonadaceae; genus Pseudomonas; species Pseudomonas sp. LJDD11. The sequence goes on along the minus strand of NZ_JANJFL010000001.1, from coordinate 279,539 downwards.
CACCCGCAACATCCTGATTCTCAAGGACAGCGCCGGCAACACCGGCGTGGGTGAAGTGCCCGGTGGTGAAGCCATTCGCCAGACCCTGGAAGATGCCCGCAGCCTGCTGGTGGGCAATGGCATCGGCACCTATCAGAAGATGCTCAACGACGTGCGCAAGGCCTTCGCCGAACGCGACGCGGGCGGCCGCGGCCTGCAGACCTTCGACCTGCGCATCACCATCCATGCCGTGACGGCACTGGAAGCCGCGCTGCTCGACCTGCTCGGCCAGCACCTGGAAGTGCCGGTCGCCGCCCTGTTGGGTGAAGGCCAGCAACGCGATGCGGTGGAAATGCTCGGTTATCTGTTCTATGTCGGTGATCAGGATCAGACCAACCTGCCCTACCGCCGTGAGCAAGACGCCGACAACGAGTGGTTTCGCGTGCGTCACGAAAAGGCCCTGACCCCTGAAGCGGTGGTGCGCCTGGCCGAAGCCGCCCACGCCCGCTATGGCTTCAAGGACTTCAAGCTCAAGGGCGGCGTGTTGCGCGGCGACGAGGAAATCGAAGCCGTTACCGCGCTGGCCGAACGCTTTCCTGATGCGCGCATCACCCTGGACCCGAACGGCGCCTGGTCACTCAAAGAAGCCATCCGCCTGTGCCGCGACCAGCACCATGTACTGGCCTACGCCGAAGACCCATGCGGCGCGGAAAACGGCTACTCCGGCCGCGAAGTGATGGCCGAGTTCCGCCGTGCCACGGGCCTGCGCACCGCCACCAACATGATCGCCACTGACTGGCGCCAGATGGGCCACACCATCCAGTTGCAATCGGTGGACATCCCGCTGGCCGACCCGCATTTCTGGACCATGCAAGGCTCGGTACGGGTCGCGCAGATGTGCCACGAATGGGGCCTGACCTGGGGCTCGCATTCCAACAACCACTTCGACATCTCGCTGGCCATGTTCACCCATGTCGGCGCGGCGGCCCCTGGTGAAATCACCGCGTTGGACACTCACTGGATCTGGCAGGACGGCCAGCGCCTGACCAAAGAGCCGTTCAAGATCGAAGGCGGCAAGGTCGCGGTACCGAACAAACCGGGCCTGGGCGTCGAGCTGGACATGGACCAACTGCAAAAAGCCCATGAGCTGTACAAAAACATGGGCCTGGGCGCCCGCGACGACGCGGCCGCCATGCAGTTCCTGATTCCGGGCTGGACGTTCAACAACAAACAGCCTTGTCTGGTGCGTTGATCGACATCGTTATCCTGTAAAACCCCTGGCCACACCGCTGGCAACCGGCGCACAACCCCCTTGTGCGCCGTTTTTTATTGCTCGGCAGGCCGGGCTCTTAAATCCAATACTGTTCGGTTAGGCGCTGTATACCTCTGTGGGAGCTACCCTGGTATGGGCGGCACTCCGACGAAGAGGCCTTTAAAGTTACAGCAACGGCTGCGAATGCACCGCCGTCTTCGCGAGCAAGCTCGCTCCCACCCTGGCTCCCACCCTCGCTCCCACCGGGGGCATAAAACACCTGATTGAACCGCCGTCTCCTTAAATCCCATCATGAAGATGGCTAAAGATTTTGTGAAATCCATTCACTGTCTTCCCCCGACCGACCGCCCTAGAATAATTATCGATTATTTATTCTTCTATCGCCCCTGCAAAACGGCTAGTCCCTGAACATCAGGAACCGGATTCAGGTTTGCGTCAGGCATCAGGACACCCGATCAAAATGAGTAACGCGCTGACATTTGCCATTAAAAGCACATGTTTCGACGAGCATTATCAACCGTCGGACAACACCCGCATCACCACTAACTTTGCCAACCTGGCGAGAGGCAACAGCCGCCGGGAGAACTTGCGCAACACCCTGCAGATGATCGACAACCGTTTCAATGCGCTGGCGCACCGGGATAATCCTGCCGGCGATCGTTATGCTGTGGGGCTTGAGATCATTTCCGTTGAATTGAACCTCGGCATTGAAGTCAGCCCACCTCTGCCGCTGATTGAAGTACTGAAAACGACCATCGTAGATCGGCATACTGGCGAGCGCATTGCAGGCATTACCGGCAATAACTTCTCCTCTTATGTTCGGGACTATGACTTCAGTGTCGTGCTACCGGAGCACAACAAACATCATCCCACCGCCAGCACACCCGATAACTTCGGCAGGTTGCACGGACAGTTATTCAAGTGTTTCATCAACTCGGACGCTTATAAGGAAAACTTCAACAAACCACCGGTCATCTGCCTGAGTGTATCAAGCAGCAGAACCTATCACCGAACTGAACACCAGCACCCGGTACTGGGTATTGAATATCAGCAAGATGCCTATTCGCTGACGGATGAATACTTCAACAAAATGGGCTTGCAGGTGCGCTATTTCATGCCACCGAACAGCGCCGCGCCGTTGGCGTTCTATTTCACCGGTGACTTGCTGGGCGACTACACCGATCTGGAACTGATCAGCACCATCAGCACCATGGATACCTTCCAGAAAATCTACCGGCCTGAAATCTACAACGCCAACTCGGCCGCCGGTCAACACTACCAGCCAAGCCTCAAGCATCAGGATTACTCGCTGACCCGCATCGTGTATGACCGCGAAGAACGCAGCCGGCTGGCGATCGAGCAAGGACGGTTTGCCGAGGAGCACTTCATCAGGCCCTACCAGGCCGTGCTTGAGAAGTGGTGCTCTCAATACACGCTTTGACTCGCCCCCCTCCCTGCCGTTGAATAAAACAAGGTCATCCATCATGAAAAAGCTGCTCCCAACCTCAACCGCCGGCAGCCTGCCCAAACCCTCCTGGCTGGCCCAGCCCGAGACACTTTGGTCGCCCTGGAAACTACAGGGTGATGAACTGAGCGAGGCCAAACAGGATGCCTTGCGCTTGTCGCTGCATGAGCAACAACAGGCCGGTATCGATATCGTCAGCGATGGCGAGCAAACCCGCCAACACTTCGTCACCACCTTTATCGAGCACCTCAGCGGTGTCGATTTCGAGAAGCGCGAGACGGTCAGAATCCGTGACCGTTATGACGCCAGCGTCCCCACGGTGATCGGTGCAGTGGAGCGGCAAAAGCCGGTGTTTGTCGAAGACGCCAGGTTCCTGCGCCAGCAAACCCGCCAGCCGATCAAATGGGCGCTGCCAGGCCCGATGACCATGATCGATACGCTTTATGACAACCACTATAAAAGCCGGGAAAAGCTGGCCTGGGAATTCGCCAAAATTCTCAACCAGGAAGCCCGGGAACTGGAAGCGGCGGGGGTGGATATCATCCAGTTCGATGAGCCCGCCTTTAATGTGTTCTTTGACGAAGTTAATGACTGGGGCGTGGCCACTCTGGAGCGGGCCATTGAGGGCCTCAAGTGTGAAACAGCGGTGCATATCTGCTATGGCTACGGCATCAAAGCCAATACCGACTGGAAAAAGACCCTGGGCTCGGAATGGCGCCAATACGAAGAGGCTTTCCCCAAGCTGCAAAAGTCCACTATCGATATCGTCTCGCTTGAATGCCACAACTCCAGGGTTCCCACGGATCTGATTGAACTGATTCGTGGCAAGAAGGTGATGGTCGGTGCCATCGATGTGGCCAACCATGCGATCGAACCCCCCGAAGCAGTCGCCGACACCCTGCGCAAGGCCCTGCAGTTTGTGGACCCCGACAAACTCTACCCGTGCACCAACTGCGGCATGGCTCCGCTGCCCCGCCAGGTTGCCCGAGGCAAGCTGCAAGCGTTGAGTGCCGGCGCAGAGCTTGTTCGAAAAGAACTGTCCGGCCTGTACTGAACTGCATCCGGACACGATGTCGGGTTGCAGCCTTTATGAAAGACGAAGCAGCGATCACGGCTTAACTCACTGCTCCCATTGTAGTTCTGCTCATGATCGATTTGAGACACCTGCGTACCCTTGATGCGCTGCGCGAAACCAACAGCATGCACAAAGCCGCCGAGCGCCTGCACCTGACCCAGTCAGCCCTGTCGCATCAGTTCAGGGAGATGCAAGAGCGCATTGGCGTGCCGCTGTTCGTGCGCAAGTCCAGGCCGGTGCGCTTCACCAGCGCCGGCCTTAAGCTGCTGCAACTGGCGGACCAGGTTCTGCCGTTGATCCGCACCACCGAGCGCGACCTGGCACGGCTGGCCGGAGGCACGGCCGGGCGGCTGCACATCGCGATTGAGTGCCACAGTTGTTACCAATGGCTGATGCCCTGCGTGGATGAGTTCCGCAGTGTCTGGCCGGAGGTTGAACTGGACCTGGCCTCGGGGTTTTCGTTTGCGCCGTTGCCGGCGCTGGAACGCGGCGATCTCGACCTGGTGGTGACCTCCGACCCGATAACCCTGCCCGGGATTACCTACGTGCCGCTGTTCGGCTACGAAGCCCTGCTGGCCATCGACAAGCACCATACCCTGCGCGAAAAGACCCATCTGGAACCTGACGACATCGCCAGCCAGACCCTGATTACCTACCCGGTCGAACGCCACCGTCTGGATATCTTTACCCGCTTCCTTGATCCGGCCGACGTCGAGCCCGCCCAAGTACGAACCTCAGAGCTGACCGTGATGATGATGCAGCTGGTTGCCAGCGGACGCGGTGTTTGCTGCCTGCCGAACTGGGCGGTACACGAGTACACCTCACGCGGTTATGTGATCGCCAAACGGCTGGGCAAGAAGGGCTTGCAGGCCAGTCTGTTTGCAGCCGTGCGCAGCGACATGCTCGAAGTGCCTTACGTGCGCGATTTTTTGCTCACCGCCAAAGATATTTCGTTTGCGACGCTGGAGGGGGTCAATGCGGTGCCGGAAGCTCGCAGTGCCCCCTGATCGAAACCCGTCTGACCATTGTGTGGCAATGACCCAAGCGCTGTATGACGAAAACCAGAGTGATCTGTATCTATCAGCAAAGCGACCTGATCGTTACTGTGCAGCTCCCCCTGCATGAATGAGGTTGTCATGGAACTGAGTGCTATCGATTTTGGCACCACCGACTGGTCACGCATCGAAGCTACCGCACACCCGGGAGAAACCGGCACGGCGTACTGGCGCACCTGCCAGTTCGGCAGCGTCCGGGTCCGGATGGTCGAATACACAGCCAATTACCTGGCCGACCACTGGTGCAGCAAAGGGCATATCCTGCTGTGCCTTGAAGGTCAGTTGGAAACCGAACTGGAGGATGGCCGCACCTTCACCCTGTTGCCGGGCATGAGCTATCAGGTCGGCGACAATGCAGAAGCACACCGCTCTTCCACCACTGCCGGTGCCCGACTCTTCATCGTCGACTGAGCCAACGGGGGTTCAGACGGGTATTTCTAGCGATCCCTGAACCCGCCTCGCTGGTTGCAGAAGCTCTGGGCATAGATGATCAACATTGACGCCATGCACGGCAGCGCCGCATTGGGCTTTGGCATCAAGATGCAGACGCCTGGCCTTTAACGGGCGGCATAACCATTCAACACAGAAAACTCACACCGACGTCAAACGCGCCAGTTGCTCGGCTGTCGGAAAGCCCAACGTGCGGTAGCGCTCGGGATAGCCCTGTTCCAGCGCCAGCCATTCACTCAACTGCGCTTCGACATCATGCCAGGCGACGACTTTGGCGTTGGGTTCACCGTCCGCGACCGGCTCGACCAGTGCAACCCGATCAGTCTTGGGCAACAGGCTGGGTACGCCTTGGGTCCAACTGCACAGGGAGATGGTCTGGCCATCATCGGGCAGTTCGAAGATCTGGTAAGAGGCGACAAACACATCGTTGTGGGTCTATTGGCAGCGCTCTGCCAGGGTTGCCGGTCCGTTGCAGGGCTGGCCGGTTCAGCGGGCATGTCGACTTCCTGGATCATCGTCTATCTATAAAAAGACGAGTGAAACGCCCGCTCGCCGCCTACCGCCTGTCGATTTTCAGTGTTTCAGTACCTCCAGCCCCATCTGCCAGAAGTCCGCTTCCAGCCGCGAGGCGGTGGCAAAGATGCCGGTCAATTGAGCAAAACGCTGCTCGGTCATGCTCCGCGCCGCCAATTGATCGAGGTGACGGCGGGCATCAGCCGCGACCTGCTGATAACCCTGGCTGGCGTATTCACCGATCCAGTCGACATACGGATGCTCGCCCAACGCGTCGACACCCTGAGGCGCCAGGGCGCGGCCGATTTCTGCGTAGCCAATCACGCATGGCGCCAGGGCGACGTGCAGTTCCAGCAAGTCACCGGCGGCGCCGCAGTCGAGTACGTAACGGGTATAGGCCACGGTCGCCTGATGCTCGGGGGCGGCGTCCATAACCTGGCGGCTGATGCCCCAGCGGTCGCACAGGCGCACGTGCAGCTCGGTCTCGTTGAGAATCGCCGCCAGCCCGGCCTGGGCCGCACGAATGTCGTCGATGCTGCGGCTTTTATAAGCGGCCAGCGCCCAGGCGCGGGCGAACTGGATCAGGAACAGGTAATCCTGAATCAGGTACTGGCGAAAGGCAGCCTGGGGCAAGGTGCCGGCGCCCAGTTGCTGGACGAAGGCGTGTTCCACGTAGCTGCGCCATTCGGTGCAAGCCGCGGTTTTCAGGCGGGCGAAGATATCCATGGTTCAAGCCTCGGTGGCGTAAGCAGCGTCGAAGAATTCACGCTCCAGGCGCACCGCGCGCAGGAAGAAATCCCGGGTGACGGTTTGCTCGGCGGGACCGACGCGGTCCAGTTCGCTGCGCAGGAATGCGACGAAATCGCGGAAAAACGGGTTGTCGTGCAGGGTGATCCACTCAGCATGCACAAAGCGCGGCGGCAACGGTTGTTGTGCCCTGCTCGCCCAGTCCAGATACGACCACTCGGCGACGTTGAGCACCGCCAGCGCCGCCGCATAAGAACGGGTCGCCGCCGCTTCGCGCATGATTGCCTTGAAGCCCGCCGTGGCCGGCGCATCAGGCGGGTCCTGGCGCTGCGGTTCGGTGATGCCGAGGGCTTCGAAGCAGCGCAGGAAGTAGGTGTTTTCCTCACCCGAAATCATCCCGGCAAAACGCCCCAGCCGCAGGCGCGACTCGAAGTTGTCAGCCGTGGCAATGGCGGCACCGAGCAGGGTCAGGAAGCTGTCGAGAAAGCGATGGTCCTGGATCAGGTAACGACCCATGACCTGATCGTCGAGGGTGCCGCTGCACAGTTGCTGGACAAAGCGATGCTGCACAGTGGCAGACCAGTCAGGTTCGCTCTGTTGGCGCAGGGTTTCGGTAAAGCGCTCGCTCATGGTGCTGGGCTCTCTGTGAAGATGGAAACACTGAGGCCGGCGTAAAGGCAGGAGTTGATGGGCGGCTGGCAGACTCGTGAAAAGCCCGCGCTCCGGCGCATCGGACCATCCCTTCGCCGGCATGATCCGGATCAGGTTCGAAGGGTCATCGCACTGCATCAACGATTTCTCAGCCCGTGCCCGGGCTCCCCTTGGTGGTGAGCATCTATACAGGAGATGAGACTGGTTGTCATCCAGCTGGGCAAATGGCGTGGTTCATCTGCACTTGCGCGTACCGCAACGTAGCAGTTGGTAACGTCGCACCGCTCTATGGAACCGATCTGCCTGCCAGCACTTGGTGAACCGGGGCTCTCTCGAAACATGGCATGGTTATCGCTTTTCGAATAAAGACATTATTGTTGAACAATCAAGCCGTCCGCCGAGGTCCAGCATGTACAAGGATTACCCCGCCGCCTACCAGGTCAGCAAAGGCTCCGCGTTGCAGGTCGACAAGCCGTTTTATGAGCGCATTCGTGACAGCACAGGCAGCCGCACGCTGATCGAACAGTTCGAGGTGCCGATCCGCACCGGTCGCGCCTGGAAGGTGCCGGCCGGTCATGTGTTTCGCATCACCACCCCGGTCGGCCCGCAGGTCGGCGACTTCAACGTATGGAATGCCAACGACCCGCGCGAGCGGATGTGGGCGGCGCGTACCCGTCAGTTGCAGGGTGCCCATGTGAGCACCCATGACCGGCTGTGGTCGAACCTGCCGTTTCTGCGGCCGCTGGTGACCATCACCGACGACAGCCTGGCCGGTTACGGTATCGACGAACACGGCGGGCGCCTGCACGATCTGCTCGGCACCCGCTGCGACCCTTATGTGAACCGCATGCTGACCGGCGAAGACTTTCATCACCATTGCCACTCCAACCTGACCCGCGCTGTGCTGCCCCACGGCCTGACCGAATTCGACGTGCATGACGTGCTGAACATCTTCCAGTGCACCGGGCTGAACCATGACGACATGTACTTCATGAAAGCCTGCCCGGCGCAAAAAGGCGATTATCTGGAGTTGTTTGCCGAGATCGACCTGCTGTGCGCGCTGTCGACCTGTCCGGGTGGTGACCTGTCGCTACCGATGTGGGGCCCGGATGCCCAGGACCCGCTGAGCGTGTGCCGCCCGCTGGGGGTGGAGATCTATCGCCTGGACGCGGACTTGCTGGCAGGCTGGGAATCGCCAAAGCGCGCTGCCTATAACGGTAACCACGGCTTGCTGATTCCCAAGGCCGAGTGGGAAAAATAGCCTGTGGTCTGTCGCAACCCCGCAGGAGCAATGCCTATCGGTTAAGGGCGGTCATTGTGGGAGGCGCCGGCCGGCCCCTCCCACACGTCAGCATAAGGCAGGAAAAATCAAGTTATCCTCCTTAACTGATCGGCATTACCCCGTAGGAGCTGCTTCAGCAGCGAACAGCATTACAGTGTCCGCTTTCCCGACTGAAGCGGATCATCTCCCTGCCGGTCTACAGCAATGCCAGCACCCCATGCCTTCACCCAGGAACCCGCACCATGAACACTCCACTTTTAAACTGCGACATCGGCGAAAGCTTCGGCGCCTGGACCATGGGCCGTGACGCCGAGGCCATGCCGTGGATCGATTGCGCGAATATCGCTTGCGGTTTTCATGCCTCTGATCCTTCGACCATGCGCAAGACCGTGGCCCTGGCGCTGAGCCATGGGGTGACCATCGGCGCGCACCCGGCCTACCCTGACCTGGTCGGTTTCGGCCGCCGCTCGATGAGTTGCTCACCGCAGGAAATCGAAGACCTGTTGCTGTACCAGATCGGTGCGCTGGAAGGCATTTGCCGCGCTCAGGGTGGCCGGGTGCAGTACGTCAAACCCCACGGCGCGCTGTACAACGACATGATGCGTTCCGAGCCGCAATTGCGCGCGGTGTTCAAGGCGTTGGCCGGTTACGGTGGGGATCTGCGGCTGATGCTGATGGCCTCGCGCAACAACGACACGGCGTTGAACCTGAGCGCTGAGTACGGCGTGCCGCTGTGGTTTGAGGCGTTTGCCGACCGTGCCTATGATGCCGACGGGCACTTGGTGTCACGCAATCTGCCCGGTGCCGTCCATCACGAGGCAGAGAAAGTCATCGCTCAGGCCCTGACCCTGGCCCGTGGCGAGGCGCTGACCGCCAGTGACGGCAGCGCCTTGCAATTGCGGGTCGATACTCTGTGTGTGCATGGCGACAACGACAGCTCGATCAATGCCGTGCGGCGGATTCGCGAGGCCTTGCAGGCGCTGTCCTGACGCAACGGCTTACCAGAGCGCGATGTCGTAGGTCAGGTAGAGCCGATTGCTGTCGCGGCCACGAGAAAAGTCGGCGCGGTACACATAGTTGCGCAGCTTCACACCCAGGCCTTTGAAGCTGCCGTCGGGCACGGTGTAGGCCAGCTCGATATCGCGCTCCCACTCGGCCTGCCCGGCACTGCCGGACTTACCGTTATCACCGCTCAGGTAGCGGGTCATGAAGTTCAAGCCTTTGATGCCGGCAGCGCTGAAGTCGTAGGCATAGCTGAGCATCCAGGTTTTCTCATCCTCCTGGATGAACTTGCCGATGCCGACGTTACTGAACGAGTAGACGGTCGCGCCATTGACGAACGGCAGGCCGGCATCGCCGCTCAGTTTCTGATAGCCGGCCCCCACGGTGTGCCCGGAATGGCTGTAAGCCAACTGCCCGCTGTACAGGCGGTTATCGATCCGGCCCTTCCAGGCATGCCCGCTGTCACGGCTGTCGAACACCCGCAGATCAGTGTTCAGTGAGCCACCGGCCAGCGGCAACTGGTGCTGTACGCCGAAGAAATGCTGCTGGTAGAAATTCTCCAGCTCACCATGGAAGTAACTCAGCCGCCAGGCCTTGTCAGGGCTGTACTCGGCGCCCATGTAGCGAAACGCATCGGACTCAGCGCCGCTGTAGCCATCGGGTGTCAGCCCGTCACTGTTGGAGGAGTCGCGCAGTTTCTGGCGGTCGAGGTAGCCGGCGGTCAGCGTCAGGTTGTCGATATCACTGCTGACCACCTGCGCGCCTTGGTAGGTCTGTGGCAACAGCCGCGCATCGTTGTAGACCAGCACCGGGTTTTTAGGCAGCAAGGTGCCGTACTTGAGGGTGGTTTTCGCCAGCCGCGCCTTGGCCGTGGCGCCGAAGCTGGAAAACTCGTCGGCCGCGCGGCCATCGTCATGCACCGGCAGCAGGCCGGTGCCGCTGCGCCCGCGTCCGGAATCGAGCTTCATGCCCAGCAGGCCGATGGCATCCAGGCCGAAACCGACAGGGCCTTGGGTGAAACCGGATTGGTAATCGAGCAAAAAGCCCTGCGCCCATTCGGTTCGTTCGCTTTTGGCGGTGGCCGCAGCGCGGGCACTGAGGCCCTGTTCATCCCGAAAGTTTTCGTTGAAGTAGACGTTGCGCAGTTGCAACTTGAGTTTGCTGTCATCGACAAAGCCGGCGGCACCGGCCTGTGGCAAACCGGCAAACAGCAGGCCGCAAGCGGCCGCACGACTGATGAATCGGGTCATGATCAAAGTTCTCTTTTGTTGTTTTGGATGATCGAAAGCAAGCAGCCGGGCGCAGCGCAGTGCGCCCGGTTGGCCGGCTGGCTAGCCGGCGCTCAGACGAATAACGAGATCGCGCCGGTGAGCAACGCCAGCACGGTAATCACCAGCGAGGTGAGCACTGCCCACTTGACCGTGGCTTTCTGAAAGTCGCCGATATCGCGGTCGACCATGCCCACCAGCAGCAGGGTCGAAGCCACCAGCGGGCTCATCAGATGCACCGGCTGGCCCAGCACCGAAGCGCGGGCGATTTCCAGCGGCGAGATGCCATAGGCAGCTGCAGCGTTGGCCAGGATCGGCACCACGCCGAAGTAGTAGGCATCGTTGGACAGCACGAAGGTCAGCGGCATGCTGGTCAGCGCCACCACCAGCGGGAACCAGTGGCCCCAGGACGGCGGGATCCAGCTCACCAGGGTCTGGGCCATGGCATCGACCATCTTGGTGCCGGAGAAGATGCCGGCGAAGATACCGGCGGCGAACACCAGCAGCACCACGGTCATGGCATTGCCGGAGTGGGCCAGGATGCGCTCTTTTTGCTGGTCCAGTTTCGGGTAGTTGATCATCAATGCCGCGACAAAACCGACCATGAACAGGATCGCGGCATGCACCACGCCCATCACCAGGGCGACCATGACTGCAATCACCAGCACCAGATTGACGTAGGCCAGGCGCGGACGCTTGTGCGGGGTGTGTTCCAGGATGGCTTCGATGTAGCAGTTACCACCGCCGGACTCCAGGCGGATATTACCGATGCGTTTGCGTTCGGCGCGGCCCAGCAGGAATGCAGTGAACACCACCCACATGGCACCGCCGATCATGGTCGGCAACATCGGGATGAAGTACTCGGTGGCATCCAGACCCAGCGCCGCAATGGCACGGGTCGCCGGCCCGCCCCAAGGGCTCATGCCGCTCATGATGCTCAGCGACAGCATCGAGATGGTGGCAAGAATCATCGGGTTCATGCCGATGCGCTTGTACAACGGCAGCATGGCTGCGCAGGTAATCATGTAGGTGGTGGTGCCATCGCCGTCCAGCGCGACCAGCAGCGACAGCAAGGCGGTGCCGATGGCGATTTTCTGCGGGTCGCCATTGACGCGCTTGAGAATCTTGCGGATCAGCGGGTCGAACAATCCAGCATCGATCATCAGACCGAAAAACAGAATGGCGAACAACAGCAAGGCGGCCGAAGGGGCAACCATTTTCAGGCCGTCGAGCATCATCTTGCCGGTGGTCGGGGCAAAGCCACCGATGACGGCAAAGACAATGGGTACCAGGGTCAGGGCGACGATGGGCGAAAGCCGTTTACTCATGATCAGGTAGGTAAAAACCACGACCATGGCCAAGCCAAGTAATGCGAGCATGTTGTGTTCTCTTTTTTTTATCTCGGGGCGCCCAATACGAAGCCGCACGCCCTCCCTGCCCGCCTGGCGCTATCATGCGCCAGGGGGGGTGCTACGTTAAAGTCACTGGAAAACTGACGATCAGTTACGGTGTGGCGGGGTGTCTTTGGCCCATTGCACGGCAGGCTCTGGAGCCGGCGCCGGTGTGCCATTCAAGGCTCGCTGCAGGGTCTGCCGGTCACAGGCGCCTTCAGACAGGGAAATCACCACCGTGGCCACCGCGTTACTGGCCAGGCTGGTCAAGGCCCGCGCCTCGGACATGAAACGGTCGATGCCGATCAGCAGTGCCAGGCCCGCCAGCGGAATGTCATGGATGACGGTCAGGGTCGAGGCCAGGGCGACAAAGCCGCTGCCTGTCACACCGGCCGCGCCTTTGGACGACAGCAGCATGATCGCCAGCATGGTCAGTGTCTGGCCGACAGTCAGGTCGATATTGCAGGCCTGGGCAATGAACACCGCCGCCAGTGACAGGTAGATGGCCGTGCCGTCGAGGTTGAACGAGTAACCGGTGGGCAGCACCAGCCCTACCACGCCCTTCTTGCAGCCCAGCGCCTGGAGTTTTTCCAGCATGCGCGGCAGCACCGGCTCCGTGGACGAGGTGCCCAATACCACCAGAAACTCTTCGCGGAAGTAGCGCAGCAGTTTCCACAGGCTGAAACCATGCAGGCGGCACAGGCTGCCGAGCACCACCAGCACAAAGAAGGCGCAGGCGATGTACAGGGTCATGATCAGTTTGGCCAGTGACCCCAGCGAGGTGATGCCGTACTGGCCAACCGTAAAGGCCAGCGCGCCGAAGGCACCGACCGGGGCGAAGCGCATCAGGTAACCGAAGATCTTGAACACCATCTGCGACGCTGACTCCAGCACATCCAGCACCGGGCGGCCTTTATCACCCAGCGCCGACAGGGCAAAGCCACTGAGCACGGCGATGAACAGCACCGGCAGTACCTCTCCCTTGCTGAACGCGCCAATGAACGTGTCCGGGATGATGTGCATGAAAAAGTCGACAACGCTGAGTTTGGCCGCCGAAGCCGTGTACTGGCTGAGGCCTTCAGTGCTCAAGGTCGAAGGGTCGATGTTCATGCCGACACCCGGCTTGAACAGGTAAACCGCTACCAGACCGATGACCAGGCTGATCACGGTCAGGACCAGAAACAGCAGCAAGGTCTTGCTCATCAGCCGGCCGAGCGAGCGCTTGTCGGTCATTCCGGCGATGCCGGTGACGATGGTGCAGAACACCACCGGCGCGATCATCATCTTGATCAGCTTGATGAAGGCATCACCCAACGGCTTGAGGGCCACGGCCTGTTGCGCCCAGAGGTGGCCGACCAGTACGCCGAGGATGACGGCGCAGATGATCTGGAAGTACAGCGATTTGATGAGTCTCATGAGGCATCACCCATTGTTGAAATTGTGCGGATGCGCTTGGGCTAAACAGGCTGGCAGGATCAACCGGCCAGTCGTTGGGCGTTTGCAACGTAAACGAAACCGGAAAACAGCCGGCGTGCGGTGCGCACCACCGAAGCCTGCAACGTACCGTCAGGACCACTGCGGCTCAGCGCCACGTCGATAGCCCCGCTTGGGTGCTCCAGACGAACCTCGGTCAGTTGCAGCACCGATTCACCCAGCAACCTGGCCGCTACGCTGTCAGGGCTGACGCAGGCAGTCGCCAGGCCGATGGAACCGGTGATGGCCAGCGCACGATGGCAGTTGTGCGGCATGAAGTAGCGCACCTGCAGGGTACCGCCGTGTTGCGGGCGGGAGATCAGCACCGGCTTGGGAATCACCTTGTCGCTGACATCGCCCAGCCCCATCGCCAGCCCAGCCTGGCGACGCAGGCTTTCCAGGCGTTGCAGCAGCTCGCTGTCAGCATCCAGTTGCGCAGGCGTTTCGGCGCCGGTCTTGCCCAGGCTGGCCGCCTCGACCAGCATCATTGGCATGGCCATGTCGATGCAGGTCACCTCAATGCCGTCAAACACATCGCGCACCTGGCCGGTAGGAAACAGCTGGCCAGTCTTGCTGCCCACCGCATCGAGAAAGGTCACATGGATGGGCGCGGCGCTGCCGGGCACGCCGTCGATGGTCGCATCGCCCTCGTAGTTGACGACGCCGTCGGGCGTATCCACCAGCGAAGTGACCAGGGTGTCGGTGTTGAGGTTGCGAATACGCACCAGGGTTTTGCCCTGCTGCGCCTTGACAAGCCCCTGCTCGATGGCGAACGGGCCGACGGCGCAGAGCATGTTGCCGCAGTTGGGCGCGGTGTCGACCCGGCGCTGGGCGACCATCACCTGGACAAACAGGTAGTCGACGTCGGCGTCAGGGTGCAGCGACGGGCTGACGATCGCCACCTTGCTGGTCTGCGGGCTGCCGCCGCCGATGCCGTCGATTTCCAGCTCGTGGCCGGAACCCATCAGGTTGATCAACATTTCGTCGCGCTCTTCGACCTTCGCGGGCAGGTCCCAGGCATGAAAGACCGGTCCTTTGGAGGTACCGCCGCGCATGAGCACACAGGGAATTCGTTGCATGACTACTGACTCTTGTGGATCAATCGGTGTTATTGATGTTCTGGAAACAAGAGTGACAGGCCGGGAAAAATCAATCCAATGCAAAGATCGTAGCTATTATTGCGTCAGCGTTATCAATAAAAATAACTCGCCCAGCGGAGCATCGCCGTGGAATATGAGCTTCAAGACATTAGATCTTTCGTGAAAATCGCCGAACTTGGCAGTTTCCATGAGGCTGCCGACGCCTTGCACGTCTCGCAGCCGGCCTTGACCCGGCGCATCAAGAAACTTGAGGAAGGCTTGGGCACGCCGTTGCTCGAACGCACCACCCGACGCGTGAGCCTGACCACCGTGGGTCGTGATTTCCTGCCCAAGGCGCGGCGCTTGCTTGATGATCTGGAGGACTCGATCCTGAGCATCCGCGAGTTGGCTGAACGGCAGACCGGCCAGGTGACGCTGGCCTGTATTCCGACGGCGGCGTTTTACTTTTTGCCTTCGGTCATCCGCCTGTACAACGAGCAATACCCGAAGATTCGCATCCGCCTGCTCGACCTGAGCGCCAACGACGGCCTGGAAGCGGTGCTGCGTGGCGAGGCGGATTTCGGCATCAACATGATGAGCGGCCAGCACCCGGATATCGACTTCACCGCGCTGGTCAACGAGCCATTCGTGTTGGCCTGCCGCCGTGACCACGAACTGGCCCAGCGCCGCTCAGTGAGGTGGTCGGAGCTGAGCGATTACCGGCTGATTGGCGTCGGACGGCTCAGCGGCAACCGGATGATTCTCGACCATGCCCTGGCCGGGTTGAGCTGGCGGCCCAAGTGGTTTTACGAAGTGCAGCATTTATCGACGTCGCTTGGGCTTGTAGAAGCAGGCCTGGGCGTCTCGGTGATGCCCAGCCTGGCGATGCCGGCGGCCGATCACCCGACCCTGGTCAGCGTGCCGCTCGAAGAGCCGGTGGTGAACCGCTCGCTGGGGCTGGTCTACCGGCGTGGTGCGTCACTGTCGCCAGCGGCCGAGAAGTTCGTCGCCATGCTGCTGGAGAAATGGCCGCAGTAAGGTATCAATCCGGCGGCGCAAAACAATCGGTGATGGCTTGCCGGACCCGCTGCACCGCCAGGTCTGGCTGGGTCACGCTGCGCCAGCCCAGTTCGATCGGGTAACGCGGCAGCGCCAGCGGGCATGGCAACGCCAGCAGCCCGGTCATGTCGGCAATGCTTTGGGCGGCGTGGGCGGGAATGGTCGCCACCGCCTGCGTGCCGCGCAGCAGCCACGCCAGCGCCGCAAAATGAGTGGTCGAAACCCGCACCCGGCGCTGCAGGTTGTCAGCCGCCAGCGCTTCGTCGACGATGCCGATAAAGCCGCCGGACGACACCAGAATGTGCTCGCGCCGGACGAACTCATCCAGGCTCAGCCCATCGTTTTTAAGGCTGGCCCCGTCCACCAGGCAGCTATAGCCGCCCTCGCCGAGAATCTGCCGGCCCAGCAACCGGGCATTGAAACCGCCCGCAGTGATCGCCAGATCGATGCGCCGCTCAAGCAGGTCACTGGCGACGATCTGGCTATGGGTCTGACGAAAGATCAGCCGCAGTCCCGCTGCACGCTGCGCCACGGCGGCGATCAAGCGCTGGCCGTAAGCGATCTCGAAATCATCCGACAAACCCAGCGTCACGCTGCGGCCCTGCAAGTCACTGGCCTTCGGATCAAGCAGGGTCAGGCTTTGCCGACACTTGGCGAGTGCTTCGCCAATCAGCGCACGCAATTGATTGGCGCGCAAGGTCGGCGCCAGACCGCGCCCGGTGCGCACGAACAACGGATCGCCGTAGACGTCACGCAGACGCCGCAAGGCCGCGCTCACCGCCGATTGAGTCACGCCCAGGCGTAGCGCAGCGCGACTGGCGCTGCTTTCCTCGAACAGCGCTTCGAAAACTTTCAGCAGGTTCAGGTCAATCTGCTCGATATTCATCTGGTTCATATCACATAGAAATGAACCGCTATTTATTCATAGTTCGGCTTGCAATGAAAATGGCCGCATGCCCTGGCAGGACCGGCTTGAGCCGGCAAAACCAACCACCAACGGAACCCACGCCATGCCCAGATCCATCATCGCGGCGCTGCAAATCGGCTCGTTGCCTGACGGCAAAGCCGCCACCCTGGAACAAATCCTGTCCTATGAAACCGCCATCAGCGAATCCGGCGCCAGCCTGGTGGTGATGCCCGAAGCGCTGCTGGGTGGTTATCCCAAAGGAGAACGGTTCGGCACCCAGCTCGGCTACCGCCTGCCGGAGGGCCGTGAAGCTTTTGCCCGTTACCATGCCAACGCCATCGACGTGCCCGGCACCGAAACCGAAGCCCTGGCGGCCCTGTCAGCACGCACCGGTGCCGATCTGGTGATTGGTGTGATCGAGCGCAGCGGCCACAGCCTGTACTGCACTGCCCTGTTCTTCACCCCACAAGCCGGGCTGGCCGGCAAGCACCGCAAGCTGATGCCCACCGGCACCGAGCGGCTGATCTGGGCACAAGGCGACGGCTCGACGCTGCCGGTCATCGAGGGCCGTGCCGGGCGGCTGGGCACTGCAATTTGCTGGGAGAACTACATGCCGTTGCTGCGCACCGCGATGTACGCCAAGGGCGTGGACATCTGGTGTGCGCCAACCGTGGACGAGCGAGATATGTGGCAAGCAACCATGCGCCATGTGGCCTGTGAAGGCCGCTGCTTTGTGGTCAGCGCCTGCCAGGTCCAAGACTCACCGGCACAACTGGGCACCCAGGTGGAAAACTGGCCGCAGGACCGGCCGTTGATCAATGGCGGCAGCGTGATCGTCAGCCCGCTGGGCGAAGTGCTGGCCGGACCGTTACTGGGCGAGCGCGGCCTGCTGAGCGCCGAAATCGACACCGCCGAACTGGCCCGGGCGCGTTATGACTTTGACGTGACCGGGCATTACTCGCGCCCGGACGTGTTTGAACTGACGGTCGATGAACGTGAAAAGGCCGGGGTGCGGTTTGTCTGAAGTCCGGTGACGCCAGGCTTGGCTGAGGGCGGGCCACTGGTCAGGAAGTGTGAACAGACGCACGTTTCGGGTTTCAAGTCCTTCACAGGCACCGGCAATGTGAAGGAGATATGCCATGGCCACTCCCGGCCCAACCCGTAGCGCCAACACGATCCGGTTCTTCGAGTTGCTGCTCGGTCAGTTTCGTGGGGTCGAGGGCGAGTTGCCTTCAGCCATTCTCTACTTGCTCAACGCCACCGGCGAACCCGAACCAGACCGCAAGGCAATCCTCAGCCGGATTGCCAACGACAAGGTCGAGAACGCCGGGGTGCTGGCGGCGATGCTGGTGCATATCGCCAAAGGGCGTAAGGGACGCTTTTCAAGAAACCCGCCATTTGATGAATTGAATGCGCTGCTGACCCGCCAGCCCATCAAGACCAACAGCGGCAGCCTGGCCAGCGCCTACACCGACAAGGTGCGCGCGATAGAAGCCGACCAGCACTACCAGGAGCCCTACTGCGAAGCACCCGTCGCGTATCTGCGCCAATATGTCGGGCTCGAAGATCGCCAGATTGCCATGTACACGCAGTTGCTCGCACTGACCTCGACCCGATCATTCACTGATGCGCTGGTGTTAGCCCAGCGCAGGCAACGGGAACACCGCGACACCCTGGCAGGCCTGTTGCAAAAGGCTCTGGATGCGCAGGGGGTCCCGTAGGCGCGGCCGGCCGGCGCTCCGGTTGCTGTGGTCCGGCATCCCGGCGAAGGCTGCGGCACATTCGCAGCAGATGCTGTGACTTTAGCGGCCTCTTCACGAGCAAGCTCGTTGCCACAGAGATTTGCGGCGCCCATATGAGCAGTATTGGCTTTAGCCGGGAAGGCGAATCTTCGCCGCTAAAGCGGCTCCTACGAGGTGCCGTGTTTGTCAGCACAGCGCGGCGCCCAGCCATGCTCACCGAGCTGCTATCGTTGTGCCAACCCTGCCCTTGCTGAGCACCGCTATGCCCCATGTCGTTCATACCCACCCGCGTCTGGCCGTGAGCGCTGCGCTGGGTTTGCTGGCCGGTATCGGCTCGGTGTTTATCGCCCCGCAACTAAGCATCATCCAGCAAGGGCTGGTGGGCTGGAATCTTGCCGTATGGGTGTTCCTGGCACTGATCCTTAGCCACACGCTGCGCAGCAGCGCTGATGATGTGAAGAAGGTCGCGATGATGGAGGACGAAAATGCTGGGGTGGTATTACTGGTGGTGTGCATCGGCGCGCTGGCCAGCCTCGCGGCGCTCATTGTCGAACTGGCCAACGGCAAAGCGGCGCCGGGCACCGGCGAGGTGCTGCGGCACAGTTTTACCGCCCTGACGATTGTCGGCTCCTGGTTGTTGACCGGGGTGATCTTCAGCCTGCACTACGCCAGGCTGTTCTACACCACTGGCGGCAAGCAACCGGCATTGAATTTTCCTGACGGTGAAAGGCATCCCGACTATTGGGACTTCCTGTACTTCTCCTTCACCCTGAACGTGGCGGTGCAAACTTCAGACGTGGGCGTGATGACCCGTGCAATGCGCAAGGTCGTGCTTGCTCACTGCTTGCTGGGGTTCGTGTTTAATACGGCGATTCTGGGCTTGACCATCAATCTGGCGGCGGGGCTGTTTGGCTGACAAATCTTTGTCGGCTCGTCAGTACCGGTTTAAAGTCTGCGTCTCTCGGCCTACGTCACGGACGCACATGAAATACCTGATCTTGCTGCTGCTCGCCGCCGGCGGCTACTACGCCTATTCGAGCTACACAAAAAGTGCCCGGCAGGACATTCCGGTAGCCAGCTATCAGGCGCTATTGAGGAAGGCCGAGAAGACACCGGTGACCCAGCAAGAGGTTCGCTGGGGCGCCAAGTGGATGGCTGCCTATGTGTGCAAAGACCCGGACTTCCAGGCTTCCGGCGGGTCGAGTATCAGTAACTGCCACAGAAAGCTGGAGATCTATCGGGACATCTGTGAGTCACGCATCTTCGACGATGCGCCCGCCATCTTCGAACACATATCGCAAGTAAAGACCATCACCAAACGTTACCTGGCCTGCACCGGCAGCATGTAGGCCGCTCGCAGGCTGTCCGACCGGACCATTACGGCGTAAGGTGCGGACACATCCACAGACATGGAGACCCCCGACGATGGCGCTGCTCAACATTGCCGTACTGGACGACTGGCAGAACGTGGCCAGCGATGTAGTGGACTGGTCGGTGCTCGGCAGCATTGCCAGGGTCAGCTTCCTGCACGACTACCCCGCCGATACCGCGACCCTGGCCGAGCGCTTGCAGGGCTTCGAGGTGATCTGCGTGATGCGCGAGCGCACCCTGTTCGATCAGGCGCTGCTAAGCCGCTTGCCAAACCTCAAGCTGTTGGTCACCGGCGGTATGCGCAACGCCGCATTGGACGTCAAAGCCGCCCGTGAGCTAGGCATCGAGGTGTGTGGCACCGACAGCTACAAGCATGCCGCCCCGGAACTGACCTGGGCGCTGGTCATGGGCCTTACCCGCAATCTGGTGCAAGAGGCAAATTCGTTGCGTGGCGGGGGCTGGCAGGTGGGGATTGGCGGCGACCTGTACGGCAAGACCCTGGGTCTGCTGGGCCTGGGCAGCATCGGCCAGAAAGTGGCCCGCTATGGGCAGGCGTTCGGCATGCGGGTGATTGCCTGGAGCCAGAACCTGACACCCGAGGCCGCGGCCGAGGTCGGCGTCAGCTGGGTCAGCAAGCAGGCGCTGTTCGAGCAGGCTGACGTGCTGTCGGTGCATCTGGTGCTCAGTGAGCGCAGTCGGGGGCTGGTGGATGCCCAGGCACTGGGCTGGATGAAACGCCAGGCGTATCTGATCAACACTGCGCGCGGGCCGATCATCGATGAGCCAGCGCTGATCGAGGCACTGCGCCAGCGGCGCATTGCCGGGGCGGCGCTGGATGTCTTCGATCAGGAACCACTGGCCCAAGAGCACCCGTTTCGCAATCTGGACAACGTCCTGGCCACGCCGCACATTGGCTACGTGACCGGCAACAACTACCAGACTTTCTACGGCCAGATGATCGAAGACATTCAGGCCTGGCATGCCGGCCAGCCGATCAGGGTATTTGCCTGATAGAGAGGCGATATCCCCGTCGGCTTAAGTCATGCACATGTGGGAGCTCGCTCGCGAAGAAGCTGGCAAGCCCCCTTGGCGAAAGGTTACAACTTGTACGAGAAGCCCACCTGCACGGTGCGCGGTGCGCCCGGATAGGCGTAGATGTTGCCGAACGCGCCCTCTTCATATTCCTTGTCGAACAGGTTCTTCACGTCCAGGTTCAGGCGCAGGTTGTCGTTGACCTTGTAGTAGCTCAGCAGGTCGTAGACGGTGTAGCTGGCCATGCTGAAGTTCGGCACGTTGGCGGTCTGGCCGGCACGCTCGTCAACATAACGGGCGCCGCCACCCAGGCCCAGACCGCGCAATGCGCCGTCCTGGAACTCATACATGCTCAGCAGACTGGCGCTCTGCTTGGGGATGTTGAGCAGGCGAGTGCCGTTACGCAGGGTGTTGTCCTTGGTCACTTCGGCGTCGGTGTAGGCGTAGCTGCCCATCACTTTCCAGGCCGGGGTGATGTTGCCCACCACGTTGAGGTCGAAACCACGGCTGCGCACTTCGCCGGCCGCGATGCTGAAGGTCGAGTCGACCGGGTCAGTGGTCAGCACGTTCTTCTTGTCGATCTGGTAAATCGCCGCTTCCACACTCAGCTGCTTGTCCAGCGTCTGCCATTTGGCGCCCAGCTCGTAAGCCTTGCCTTCTTCAGGATCGAACCCGCCGCCCAGCCGCGCAGCACCGGAGTTGGGCTTGAACGAACGCGAGGCGCTGGCGTACAGGGCCAGGTCTTCGGTCAGGTCGAAAGTCAGCCCCAGCCGCGGCGTCACCGCATTGTCGCTGTTGGTCCAGCTGCGGGTGCCGGCCAGGTAGGTGTCGTAGTCATGCTCGAAGCGTTCGAAGCGCGCGCCCACCAGCAACTTCAGGCGCTCGGTGAGGGTCACCTGATCCTGCAGGAACGCCGCCCAGGTCTTGAGGTTTTCCTTGTCATGGGTGGTGGTGCGGGTCAGCGCCGGACGGGCCTGGCCATACACCGGGTTGTAGATGTCGATGGCGTAGCTGCCCGCAGCACCGCTGGAGCGCATGATGATCGACTTGTAGTCGTAATCTTCATACTCGACGCCGGCCAGCAGCAGGTGCTCAAGGCTGCCGGTGTTGAAGCGGCCGGTGACGTTCAGTTGCACGTCGATATCGGTCCAGTCCAGTTTGCGCCAGTTGAAGTTGCGGCTCAGGGTGCGAGCATCGGCACCCAGGCTGTTGGCTTCGACACCGTTGCCCTTCATGGTGCCGTCCAGCGACTGCACGCCGCCGCCCAGGGTCCAGTTGTCGTTCAAATCATGCTCGAACCGCAACTGGGCCATGTTGGTGTCAGTGTGCAGCTTGCCGATGTCCTTCTCGCCCCAGAAGGTGTCTGGCGAGGCGGTGCGGGTTTGCGCCGGGTAACGGGTCAGGCCGCGATCCAGCGGTGCATTGTTGCGCATGAACTCACCTTCGAAGGTGATGCGCGTGGCATCGTTGAGCTGCCAGCTGAGCACCGGCGCCACCGAATAGCGCTCGGTCTCGACGTGGTCGCGGAAGGTTTCGCCGCCCTCGCCCAGAACATTCAGGCGATAGGCCAGACGGCCCTCTTCGTCGAGTGGGCCGGTGGCATCGAGGGTGCCACGGTACATGCCCTGATCGTTGATCTGGCTGCCCAGTGTCACCGAGCGGTCGCTGGACGGCTGTTTGGTCACCACGTTGAAGGTGCCGCCCGGGTCGCCGCGGCCGTACAGGGTGGTCGACGGGCCGCGCAGCACTTCAAGACGCTCGATGGTGTTGGCATCGGGCATGCTCGGGTAGCCGCGGTTGATCGGGAAACCGTTGCGGTAGAACTCACCGGTGGTGAAGCCGCGCACAGTAAACGTCGTCAGGCCCTGACCGCCGAAGTTGTTGGCCCGGCCAACGCCGCCCGCGTAGTCGAGTGCCTCTTGCAAGCGGGTAGCGCCCAGATCTTCTACCGCTTCGCGGGACACGACACTGACCGACTGCGGGGTTTCGTGGATCGAGGTATCGGTGCGGGTGGCGCTGGCAGACCGGGTGGCTTTATAGCCTTGTACGGGACCGGTGGCCTGCTCGCTGTCAGCAGCAGCGTTGATGTCGGTCACTTGCAGCTCGATGGAGGGCTTGCCGGCCGGGGCCTGCTCAGCCCAGGCCAGTGGGCTCAGCGCGGCTTGCACAGCGCAAAGCGAAATCAGAGTGCGACGCATGTGTGAATCCTGTTCTCTTTGATGATCCACGAGCTCATGACGGCCCGTTTTGAGATGTGAATTGTATAGATTTGTAACTACAAGTGAAACTTATTCCCAAATGTAACTTTGGGATCATGTCGGCGTGGATGGGTCATTGCTGGCAGCAATCCGCCTCGACGGTGAATATTCGCGGCTCACGCCGCGCCTACCGGGCCAGGCAGGCATACTGTGGCGGTGTTTCCCTGATCAGATCGGAGAGCTGATGAACCTGACCCATTCCCCCGGCGATCGCCGCAGTGCCCTGCTGGTGATCGACATGCAATACGACTTCATGCCCGGCGGTGCGCTGGCGGTGGCCGACGGCGATGCGCTGGTGCCGTTGATCAATCGCCTCGGCAGCCAGTTCGCCAGGGTCATCGTGACTCAGGACTGGCACCCGGCCGGGCATATCTCGTTCGCTGACAGTCATCCGGGCCATGTGCCCTTCCAGACCATCACCCTGCCCTACGGCCCGCAGACCCTGTGGCCGGTGCATTGCGTGCAAGGCAGCGATGGCGCGCAGTTGCATGAGGCGCTGGAGCTGCCCCACGCGCAGTTGATTCTGCGCAAGGGCTGCAATCCGGTGATCGACAGTTATTCCGCGTTTCTGGAAGCCGACCGCATCACCCGCACCGGCCTGAGCGGTTATTTGCGCGAGCACGGCATCGAGACGCTGTACGTGGTCGGCCTGGCGCTGGACTTCTGCGTGGCCTGGTCGGCCCAGGACGCGGCGCGCGAAGGGTTCAACACCTACGTGATCGAGGATGCCTGCCGGGCGATTGACCTGAACGGCTCGTTGCAGGCCGCCTGGCACGCGATGGGCGAGTTGGGTGTACAGCGCATCCAGAGCCAACAGCTACAGCACGCATAACGCCTTCATCACGGCAGAACGACGCCGGGCCGCGCAGGTCTGAATTGACAGAGCAGAGGATGCCTCTAAAAACGTAGGCGAGGCCGGCAGCGCAAGGCGAAACCAGGCGAGCAAGCGCAGTTGACGAGTTGTCAATGAGCATTGTGAGCCTGGTTTCAACGCAGCGATGACGCGCGTAGCGCCGCAGGCGCCCAGCCAGCAGGTAGTTTTTAGAGGCGTCCTGGATGCCTGCGTCGTTCCCCCATGAAGGTAACTGGTATGCAAGAACAAGCAGACGGCAAGACTCCCGGCCTGTCAGCCGAAGAAGAGCGCGAGATCGACGAGAAGCTGCCGCCGCGGGCGGTGGTGTTGCATGAAACCATCCGCATCCAGGGCGACCATGAGCTGGAGCGCAGTGTCGCAGCGCTGTGGTGGTCGGCGCTGGCCGCCGGGCTGACCATGGGTCTGTCGCTGATGGCCATGGGGCTGTTTCGCTCGCGGCTGGGGCCCGGCGATGAAAGCCACGTGATCGCCAGCCTGGGCTATTCGGCAGGCTTTCTGGCGGTGATCCTGGCCCGCCAGCAGCTGTTCACCGAGAACACCCTGACGGCCGTGCTGCCAGTGATGAGCAAGCTGACCCTGGGCAATTTCGGCCGGTTGCTGCGCCTGTGGGGTGTAGTGCTCGCCGGTAACCTGGCCGGCACCCTGCTGGTGGCCTGGGTGATGCTGCGCCTGCCGATCTTCGATACCCAGACCGACCTGGCGTTTCTGGAAATCGGCCGCAAAGTGATGGAAAACGACGCGACCAAGATGCTCGCCAAAGGCATCGTCTCGGGCTGGATGATCGCCACCATGGTGTGGATGATCGCCGGCATGGAAAACGCCAAGATCGCCATTATCGTGGTGATCACCTACCTGATGGCGCTGGGTGACTTCACCCACATCGTGGTCGGCTCGCTGGAGGTGTCGTACCTGGTGTTTGCCGGCGAGGTGAGCTGGGGCGATTTCTGGCTGGTGTTTGCAGCCCCGACCCTGGCCGGCAATATCATCGGCGGCAGCTTTATCTTCGGCCTGCTCAGCCATGCACAGATTCGCAGCGAGAACGACATGACCGCCAAGCGCGAGCGCGACAAACGCAAGCTGCTGGAGGAGTTGCGCAAAAGCCGAAAGCCGGAGCAACTTTAGCCACAAGGCTCCACGAACCGGTGGGAGGCAAGCTCTGCTGGCGACTAAGGCCACGAGATCACTGCAAATGGAGTGGTTTACGGGCCCTTTCGCCAACCGACCTCGACGACAGCGCATAAGCGCTGGCGGTGACTTGCAGCGAATATATCGGCTTGCCCCTGGTATCCGAGTGCCCTCGCTCACACGCCCTGGATTTAGAGGCTATTTAGCGGCCATAAAATTCACCCTCCCAAAAAACCAAATAAATCTTAAAAGTTAACTCACCACTTCCTACAACACTCAGACTTTAGGACTACATATCAATCAACCAAACCCCGAAAACCAGCAATACTCATTCCGACAGCTCAGCCTCATTTTTCAGGCGACAAACACAAAACGTTACGCTCGGAAATATCCATTGCCAACTCACATCAACACAACATCAATATCCCGAAGTATCTTGGCCACCCCAAGCAAATTGAGCAAGCCAATGGCCTCCCGACTACCAGGCACCCTACCCCCATAACGATAACTTCTCAGCCGACATATAGTTTTCACTCTCTCCACATTCCACCTACAACATTTCTGTAGCTTGCTGCTATGACTGGATCGTAAGCGCTGCTGAAATGGCGAAGATCCAGAAGTCGCTCGAAAAGCTCGCTCACTACGACGCTATTTGATTGAGCAGCGAGCGATGGGTGAGCGATACGTCATTAACGACTGGAACGCATGATCATGAGCCCCGCGATGACTGCACTGGAAAAGTATTCGCCGTTACTGTTCCTGCTAATGTGGAGCAGCGGGGCTATTTTCGTGAAGCTTGGGCTTGAAGACGCTTCAGTGTCCGTATTCCTGACCCTTCGTTCTGTTGGCGCAGCGTTCGTACTCTTTATTGTCTGTACGTTACTATCTGGCAAGACCGGCCTACTCAAAAGAATTGACTTGCCAAGGCATCTGCTACTACGCGTTATTATTATCGGCATGACATTGCAAGTTGGTTATCAAAGCGCGTTCTTTCTGGCACTCCATCATGACCTGACACCCGGAGCGCTTTCGATTCTGCTGGGCATCCAGCCGATCCTGACACCCCTGTTTGCCCGTGAAAAGATCGGCGTTTCAGGTTATCTGTATTTACTGCTTGGCTTATCAGGCCTCACCATCGCCATACTCGGAGCACGTGAAACCGGAGCGATGACGCCACTCGGCCTGATATTCGGAACCCTCTCGCTACTGGCGATAAGCACCGGTTCAGTGATGCAACAAAAACTGCCTGTCGACCCGCTGGTGTCCGCTTTTTATCAAAGTGTGAGCGCCGCCCTGGTGTTTCTCATCCTCCTTCCCGCCACCCCTCTTCACCTGAACCTTACACCCGCTTTCATCCTGTCTGCCGGCTGGATGATCCTCGTGGTATCCAGCGGCGCAGTGCTGCTCTTGTTCCATATGCTAAGCAAACACTCGGCAAGCACGGTTGGCATCCTTTTCTATCTGGTCCCCGTCATCACGCTGATGCTGGACTATGCAGTCTTTGGACATAGCCTCTCCTGGATAACAGCTGCCGGAGCGCTGCTTGTCATCATTGCCATAAGAGGGTTCAGCTCAAAACGAGCTGCATGACGCCAAAGCTCACTGTCTGTGCCTGGCATACAACACCGCCGTGCCTCCCGGACTGTTACGGGTCTGTAACTCGAAGGTCTTGGGATGCCCTTTGATCAGGTCGCTGAGCTTTTTGTAGCCATGGGTACGCGAGTCGAACTCCGGCCTGAGTTTGCTGATATTGGTGCCCAGTGCACTCAAGTGCGCCCAGCCATCTTCATCGGCGATGTCGTCCATGATCTTGGCGATGAACGCCAGAGGCACTTTGGGCTTGCGGGCGGCTTTGCCGTCATCTGCCACTTTTGCTGTTTCGCTGGCCGGACGATCCTCCACGCCGGTTGCGCCCGGCGGGTCACTTCTGAGCAGTTCGATATAAATGAACTTGTCACAGGCGGCGACGAAGGGCCGCGGTGTCTTCTGTTCGCCAAAACCGTAGACCAGCAATCCCTCTTCACGAATACGCGACGCCAGCCGGGTGAAATCGCTGTCGCTGGAAACCAGGCAAAAGCCCTCGAAGCGCCGGGTGTAGAGCAGGTCCATGGCGTCAATGATCAACGAGCTGTCAGTGGCATTCTTGCCCTTGGTGTAGGCAAATTGCTGGATAGGCACGATCGAGTGGTCGAGCAGAACGTTCTTCCAGCTCCCCAGTTGCGGGCCGGTCCAGTCACCGTAGATGCGTTTGACGCTGGCGACACCGTACCTTGCGATTTCTTCGAAAAGACCTTCAACAATCGCTGCGGGCGCATTGTCGGCATCGATGAGCACGGCAAGATGTTTTTGCGTGCGCGACGTGTTATTGGCAGCCATTGATTGTCCTTGCTGCAGTTTGGAGCCTTCATGGTGCCAGAACGTGATGGTTCGACATGATCTTTCTTTCAGGAAATTTTCAGGTTCCAACAGGCAAGATACGATTTTGTCCCACACCGCAGGCAGGCAAGATGACCCGAATCCTGGCAATCGAAGATGACGCCGTCACCGCAAGGGAGATCGTCGCGGAACTCAGCAGTCACGGGCTGGATGTGGACTGGGTAGACAACGGGCGTGACGGTCTGGACAAGGCCGTCAGTGGCGATTACGACCTGATTACCCTGGACCGCATGTTGCCGCAGGTCGACGGGCTGACCATCGTCACCCGCCTGCGCGCCCAGGGCATCAGCACGCCGATCCTGATGATCAGCGCGCTGTCAGACGTCGATGAGCGGGTTCGTGGCCTGCGCGCCGGGGGCGACGACTATCTGTCCAAGCCCTTTGCCTCCGACGAGATGGCCGCCCGGGTCGAGGTGCTGCTGCGCCGTAACAGCCCGGCCAGCGAGCAGAAAAGCCAGTTGCTGGTCGGTGACCTGGAACTGGACCTGATGACCCGCGAGGCGCGCCGTGGCGAGCGGACCCTGACCCTGCTGCCCACCGAGTACAAGCTGCTGGAATTTCTGATGCGCAACCATGGCCAGGTCATCACCCGGATGATGATCTTCCAGGAGGTCTGGGGCTATCACTTCGACCCTGGCACCAACCTGATCGACGTCCATATTGGCCGCCTGCGCAAGAAAATCGACCCACCGGGCAGTGCGCCGCTGATCCGTACCGTAAGGGGCACGGGGTATGTCATTAGCGAACCTGCCTAAGGGCTGGCGCTCCTCCAGCAGCCGTCTGCTGGCGCTCTACAGCACCCTGTTCGTGGCCTGGGGCAGCATCTTGCTGGGGGTCCTGTATTGGGAGGTCAAAGGTTATCTGGACCAGATGGCCCGCCACTCACTGATGCAGCGCCAGCAGCTGTTCGCCCGCTTCGAAGGCCAGGACCTGGTCGAAGCGCTGGTGGCGAGCATGGCCTTCGACAAACCCGCCGTGGATGCCTTCGGCCTGTTCGACGCCCGTCTGCGCCCGCTGTTCGGGCCGATCCGGCAGATCCCCGGCAACCTGCCGCTGGACGGCCAGATTCATGAACTGGGCAGTTGCATCGTCTCCACCGACCCGAACCTGCCGCGCAGCAGTTGCGCCGCGGTAGCGACTCGCACCCGCGCTGGCAACTGGCTGATCATCGTGCGCGACAATGGCTCGCTGTTCGCCGTCTCCAACCTGATTCTGCATGCGCTGCTATGGGGCATGTCGCTGACCATCATTCCCGGCGTGGCCGGCTGGTACTTGTTGCGCCGCCGGCCTCTGCGGCGCATCCATGCCTTGCGTGCCAGTGCCGAGGCGATTGTCAGTGGCGACATGAGCAAGCGCCTGCCGGTTTCGGTGCGCCGTGACGAGCTGGACATGCTGGCGTTGATCGTCAATGACATGCTCGGCCAGATCGAGCGGCTGATGAACGAGGTCAAGGGCGTATGCGACAACATTGCCCATGACTTGCGCACCCCGTTGACCCGCCTGCGCGCCCGCCTGTACCGCATCCAGCAGCAAGCCCCGGACTCGCCGCACAGCCCGGAAATTGCCCAGGTGATCGCCGAAGCCGATGGCCTGATGGCGCGCTTTCGCGGGCTGTTGCGCATTTCCGAACTGCAGGACCAGCGCCGCCGCTCGGGCTTTCTGGAACTCGACCCGCACGCCTTGCTGCAGGAGTTGCACGACTTTTATCTGCCGCTGGCCGAGGAAGGCGACATCACCTTGCTGCTGGACGTCGACAGCCCGGTGCCGAGCATCACTGGCGACCGCGCCCTGCTGTTCGAGGCGCTGGCCAACCTGCTCGACAACGCGATCAAGTTCACCCCCGCCGGCGGTACGGTGCTGCTGCAGGCCAGCGCCTGGCAAGGCCAGTTGCGTATTGAGGTGCAAGACTCCGGCCCCGGCATTCCCGAAGCCGAGCGTCAGGCGGTGTTCCAGCGCTTTCATCGCAGCGAACACGACAACCCGCAAGGCTTCGGCCTGGGACTGTCGCTGGTGGCCGCGATTGTCGAGCTGCATGGCTTTACTTTGCGCATCGACAGCAGCCGCTATGGCGGCGCACGGCTGACGCTCGATTGTGCCGCCGACACTTCAGCGGCCTGAGCGGCGCATCATCAGTGACAGAAATATTCAGTATCAATTCAGTGTGGGTTCTGGCTGTCGGTGAATGCCTTTAACCTGCTGGCTATCTTCCTCAAGCCTGCCTGCGAGCCTTTATGAGCCTTCCCGCCACGCCTGTTGCCATGACCCGCGCTCTGGTGCTGCTGTTCGCTTTCTGCTGTGGCGCCATCGTCGCCAATATCTACTATGCCCAGCCGATCATCGGTCTGATTGCCCCGGACCTCGGGCTTTCAGAAACCCTGGCCAGCCTGATCGTATCGCTGACCCAGATCGGCTATGCCCTGGGCCTGTTGTTTCTGGTGCCACTGGGTGACCTGCTGGAAAACCGCCGACTCATGATCGCCACCGCCGTACTGGCGGTGCTGAGCCTGATCGGCGCGGCCGTGGTGGAGCAGCCCAACCTGTTCCTGCTGCTGTCGCTGTTGATCGGTTTCAGTTCGGTGTCGGTGCAAATCCTGATTCCGCTGGCGGCGCACCTGGCCCCGGAAGAATCCCGTGGCCGGGTGGTCGGCGGGATCATGGGCGGTTTGCTGCTGGGTATTCTGCTGGCCCGGCCGTTGTCGAGCCTGATCGCTGACCACTTCGGCTGGCGCGCGGTGTTTGCCATGGCGGCGCTGATCATGCTGCTGATCTGTGTGGTGCTGGCGACCACCATGCCCAAGCGGGTCCCGGCACATCGCGCCTCTTACGGACAACTGCTGGGCTCGTTGTGGAGCCTGTTGCGTGAACAACCGGTACTGCGCCAGCGGGCGTTTTATCAAGCCTGCATGTTCGCCACCTTCAGCCTGTTCTGGACCGCCGTACCGCTGGAACTGGCGCGCAATCATGGGCTGTCGCAAAGCCAGATCGCCCTGTTTGCCCTGGCCGGGGCGATCGGAGCCATTGCGGCGCCGATCAGCGGACGCCTGGCCGATGCCGGATACACCCGCCCGGCAAGCCTGTTTGCCTTGCTGCTGGCGGCAATCTGTTTCCTGCCGGGGCTGAGCGATGCCGGTGCCGGGGTCATTGGCCTGGCGCTGACCGGGGTGGTACTGGACTTCTGCGTCCAGGTGAACATGGTGCTTGGCCAGCGCGCCGTGTACGCACTGGATGCCGCCAGCCGTGGGCGCCTGAATGCGCTGTACATGACCAGCATCTTCATCGGCGGCGCAGTCGGCTCGGCGGTGGCCAGCCTGTTGTTCGATCGGGGCGGCTGGCACGCGATCATCCTGGTCGGCACCGCCTTGCCGCTGCTGGCCTTGCTGGTGTTTCTCAAGGACGCCCACGCCGCACGCCGGGCGTCTGGCCAGACGGCCTGATGATTACCCGCCGGTCCAGAACCCGGCGGCTGCGCCGTTACCGCGCGGGTCATAGGCCCCTTCGAACGTGCCGTTGGGCAACTGCACCGCAGCCCCGGCGTGGCCCATGGTCTCACTGAACGCCTCCAGCACTTCGACGTCATGGCCCAGGGCAGCCAGTTGCTCAACCCGTTGCGGGTCGAAGCGTGATTCCAGCTTGAGCGACACGCTGCTGTCGCCCCAGGTGCGCCCCAGCAGCCAGCGCGGGGCGCTGACGGCCTGCTGCAACGGCTGATTGAACACGGCATAACGAGTGAAGACGGCCGCCTGGGTCTGCGGCTGGCCATCACCGCCCATGGTGCCGTACACCATGCTGCGACCATCATGCAGCCGAGCGGCGGCCGGGTTGAGGGTGTGGAACGGCTGCTTGCCCGGTTGCAGCGCCAGCAAATGCTCAGGGTCAAGACTGAACGAAGCGCCGCGGTTCTGCCAGACCAGCCCGCTGTCGCTGAGCACCACGCCGCTGCCGAACTCGTGGTAGATGCTCTGGATAAACGACACCGCCAGACCATCGCTGTCGATCACGCCCATCCACACCGTATCACCCGGCCCCTTGTCTTCGCCCCAACGCTGCGCCTGCCGGGGGTCAATCAGCGCGGCTTGCTCACGAAGAAAGTCGGGTGCCAGAAATGCCTGGGGATCGACCTTCATGTGCGCCGGGTCAGTGATATAGGCATCGCGCACCTTGAAGGCCAGTTTGGTGGCCTCGACCAACGTGTGCACGTAAGCCGCCGAGTCGACGGCGGTGTCTGCCAGGCCGGCCTGTTCAGCAATCCCCAGAATCAGCTGCGACACCACGCCCTGGGTCGGTGGCGGCAGGTTGTACACCGTGCCGCTGCCATGCTCCAGGGCCAGCGGCTTGACCCGTTTGGCCCGATAGGCCGCCAGATCAGCACGGGTGACCGGCGCACCGAGCTGTTGCAGGTCGGCGGCGATGCTGTCGCCCAGGCTGCCACGATAAAAATCATCCAGGCCGCAATCACTCAAGCGTTGCAGGGTTTGCGCCAGGCGTGGCTGGCGAAACAGACTGCCCGCCTCCGGGACCCGATAGCGGCCTTCGCTGTGGCACAGGTAGGTGTCGGCGAACCCCGGAATATCCTGCAGTTGCGCAAGCTTGGCGGCGGTGGCGGCATGCTGCGAACGGGTCACCGGGATACCGGCACTGGCGTAATGGATGGCATCGGCCAGCAGCGCCGGCAGCGGCGTGCTGCCGCCCAGCCCGGCACTGACCGCCAACGCCTCCTGCCAGCCGCCGACCGTCCCGGCGACGGTCAATGCGGCAGCAGCGCCACGCAGCGGGATACTCGCTTGGCCACGGTAGCGCTCCAGGGTCGCCAGGCTGCCGGCCGGGCCGCTGGCATCGATGGCCAGCGGTTCGCCGTGTTTCGGCACGATGAGCCAGAAGCCATCGCCGCCAAGGCCGTTCATGTGCGGGTACACCACCGCGATGGTGGCGGCAGCGGCCACCATCGCTTCGATGGCGTTGCCGCCGCTACGCAGAATGGCCAGCGCCGATTGCGCGGCCAGGCTATGAGGTGCCACGGCAATGCCCCGGGCGGCCAGTGTGGTGTTGAGCATGATTTCTACCAAAGAAGCTTGCGACCAAAGAAACGTACGACCAAGCAGGTTTACGACATCAGGCTGACGTGCGCAGCGACGATCCGCCACTGCCCGTCCAGGCGTACCCAGCTCTGCTGCTGGCGACCGATGCGCTCGCTGCCGTCGCGGGTGAACTCGGTACTGCACACAGCAAAATCCTCGCCATAGCAGCTGATCACCGTATTGCGCAGGGTGCGTTGCAGCCCGGCCGACGGGCGCGCCGCACGAAAGGCGCGGATCGCTTCGATGCCATACAGGTTCTCCCCGGCGCCAAGCCGTACGGTGCGCGGGTCATGCCAGAACAGCTCATCGAGCACCTGAGTGTCATTGCTGACCAGCGCCTGCTCGTAGCGCTCAAACGCAGCGCGTACCTCGGTCAGCACCTCAGGGCGATCAATCGATTGTGGGTTCATTGCACGGCTCCCGGCACAGCGGCCTCAGTGATGCCCAACTGCTCCAGCCGACGCGCAGCACGCAGGCAGGCCTGTTCGTTGAACGGCGCGGCGATCAGCTGAACGCCGATCGGCAACCCATTGGCGGCGCGCAGCGGCACGCTGACCACCGGCAGGCCAAGGAAAGAGATCGGCTGGGCGAGCATGCCCATGCTGGCGCGAATCGGCAGATCAGTGCCATTGATACGCATGGTCTGCTGGCCAATGGTCGTGGCGCTGGTCGGCGTGGCCGGTGCAATCAGCACATCGACGCCGGCGAACAGCGGCAACACCTGCTGCTGGAAATGCCGACGAAAGCGCTGCGCCTGCACATACCAGGCAGCCGGAATCATCGCCCCGGCCAGCAGCCGTTCACGAGACAGCGGCTCGAAGGCGTCAGGCACACGGCGCAGGGTTGGCAGGTAACTGTTGCCGCCCTCTGAGGCGCTGATGATGAAGGCAGCGGTGCGCGCCAGTTCGGCTTCAGCCAGCGTGATTTGCTGTTGCGCGTTCAACCCCTTGGCGACGCGCGCCACGGCATCACGTGCCGAATCATCGCACCATTGCTGGAAATAACCGCCCAGTACGGCGCAACGCAAACCGTCGCTGTCCTGCTCCAATCGGGGCATGACCGGT
Source organism: Pseudomonas sp. LJDD11 (assembly GCF_024584215.1). Taxonomy (NCBI): domain Bacteria; kingdom Pseudomonadati; phylum Pseudomonadota; class Gammaproteobacteria; order Pseudomonadales; family Pseudomonadaceae; genus Pseudomonas; species Pseudomonas sp. LJDD11. Next base: position 245,893 of record NZ_JANJFL010000001.1, on the reverse strand, counting down.
TGCAGATCCTGCGCCGCCTGAAAGCCGTCCGCCGGGTCATGACCCAGCAAGGCGTCATAGACTTCGGTCAGGTCGCTGACCCGCCGCGCCAGCGGGCCAATGTGATCGAGGCTGCCGACAAACGGGTGAGTACCGCTGCGTGACAGCCGGCCAAAGGTCGGCTTCATGCCAAACACGCCGCACAGCGAAGCCGGTACACGGATCGAGCCATTGGTATCGCTACCCAACGAAAAATGCACCAGCCCGGCCGCAACCGCTGCCGCCGAGCCGCCCGATGAGCCGCCAGCAATACGGGTCAGGTCATGGGGGTTGCAGGTGGCACCAAAATGGCTGTTTTCGGTCGTAAAGCCATAGGCATAGGCGTCCATGTTGAGCATGCCCGACAACAGCGCGCCGCTGCCGGCCAGTTGCCGCACGGCCCAGGCATCCTGGGCCGCAGGCGCGCGGTCCTTGAAAATCTGTGCGCCGGCCAGGGTCGGGAAACCCGCCACATCGAACAGGTTCTTCACCGCATAGGGCACAGCCGCCAACGCGGGCAAGGCCTCACCCTGCTGGCGACGCCGATCGAGGGCCTGGGCCTCTTCGCGCATGCGCTGGTGAGTGATCCGGGTCCAGGCGTTGATTGCCCGATTGCGCTGTTCGATTGCGCCCAGGCTGTGCTCGGCGATTTCAGCGGCGCTGAACTCTCCGGCGGCCAGTGCCGACTTCAATTGGCTGATGCTCAGCGTGTCGAGATTCATGCCTTGTAGACTCCCGCCACTTCCAGCCGGTCATCCAGCGGGTAATCCATCAGTGGCGCGGCCATGGCTGCGATGCGGCTGAACTGCAACAGCAGTTCCTGACGTCGGGCGTCGTCCAGTTCCAGGCCCAGGACCTGTTCCATCTGCGCAATGTAGGCTGCCCAGTCGGGCGGGACCTGTGTCATGGTGAACTCCTCTGAACATCGAGGCCGGAACATTCCGGTGCCTGCGTGATTGCTATATCATTGGCTCAATGAAACGAAAGTTACAAGGGATTCCCGTGAATCAGTTAGACGAACGCCTGCGCAGCCAGTACTCGCACCTCACCCCTCAAGAGCAACGTCTCGCTGATTTCATGCTCGACCATTACGACGACCTGGTCAGCTACAACAGCGCCGAGCTGGCGCGGCTGACCGGGGTGTCGAAGGCCACCGTCAGCCGTCTGTTCAAGCGCCTGGGCTACGACAAGTACAAGGACATGCGCGACGAACAGCGCACCTTGCGGCAGACCGGCATGCCGGTGACCGACAACCGCGACGTGGTGCAGGGCAATACCTTGCTGGCGCGGCACTACAAGCAGGAAATGGCCAACCTGACCCAGTGGGTCAATGCGATTGACGGGCCAACCTTCACCGAGGTGGTGCACGCGCTGGGCAGTTGCCGACGGGTATTGATCGTCGGTCTGCGCAATGCTTATCCGGCCGCCCTGCACCTGCGCCAGCAACTGCTGCAGATTCGTCCCGGGGTGCAGATCCTGCCGCAGACCGGCCAGACCCTGGCCGAGGAACTGGTCGATGTTGCGGCCGACGATCTGGTGGTGGTGCTGGCTTTCCGTCGGCGGCCACGGATCATTCGTCCGCTGTTGCTGGCATTGCAGGCGCAGCAGGTGCCGACCCTGGTGATTTGCGAGCCCCAGGCTCAAGCAGTGATTGAACTGGGGCGCTGGCATCTGTGCACGCCACTGGACAGCGTTTCAGCGTTCGATAGCTACGCCGGGGCCAACAGCCTGATTAACCTGCTGGTCAATGCCGTGCTGCACGAACAGCTGAGCGAAGGCCGCCAGCGCATTCACCAGATCGCCGCGCTGTACGGCGAGCTGGATGAGCTGGAACAACGCTGATGCACCTTAAAAGGGCAAAAAAGATCTGCAAGGCGCTTTTTTAGCGCCTTTTTTTATACCATCGACTCGGCTGCCCGCCTATCGTCACCCCCGAAACTCAAGCTAATGCCTTACATGTCCAGCGACAGGGAAAAAGTTTCGGTCGTGAAACAAACTGGCACACACGTTGCAAAAACAAAAATAACGAATCTTTTGTTTCACAACCGAAGCGGATGGGGTGCCGAGTATGAAAAAGACGTTGATCGCGATTCTGGCGGGTGCGGCGCTGCTGTCTCAGGCGGCGGGTGTGCTGGCGGATCAGTTGCAGGACATCGAGAAGCGCGGCGTGATTCGCATCGCCGTACCGCAGGATTTTCCGCCATTCGGTTCGGTCGGCACCGATTTGCAGCCGCAGGGTTATGACATCGACATGGCCAAGTACGTGGCCAAGCAAATGAAACTAAAGTTGCAGCTCGTCCCGGTCACCAGCGCCAACCGCGTTCCTTACCTGCAAACCGATAAGGTCGACCTGGTGATCTCCAGCCTGGGCAAGAATGCCGAGCGTGAACAGGTGATTGATTTCAGCAAGGCCTATGCGCCGTTTTTCCTCGGTGTATTCGGTGCCAAGGACAGCACGCTGCAGGGTGCGGCCGAGTTGTCCGGGCAGTCGATCGGGGTGACCCGTGGTGCGGTGGAGGACATGGTGCTGACCGAAGTGGCACCGGCCGGCGCGCAGGTCAAGCGTTATGAAGACAACAACACCACGCTGTCGGCTTACCTGTCTGGCCAGGTGCAGTACGTGGCCACCGGCAACCTGGTGGTCGCGGCAATTACCCGGCAGAACGCCGACAAAGCCCCGGTGGCCAAGTTCATGCTCAAGGATTCGCCGTGCTTCATCGGCCTGCGCAAGAACGAAACCGCGCTCAAGGACAAGGTCAACGCCCTGATCGAACAGGCCCACGCCGACGGCACGCTGAACAAGCTGTCCGAGGAGTGGCTCAAGGCACCACTGCCTGCCAATCTGGGCGCGTAAGGGCCTGGTGATGATTGCACAGCTTAATTTCTCTGCCCTGCTGCCCTACTGGCCGGAACTGCTGGCCGGCTTGTGGGTGACCATCCAGCTCACGGTGCTGGCCACCGTGGGCGGGGTCAGCCTGGGGATTCTCGGTGCGGCGCTGCGCAGTGGCCGGCCGGGGCTGGCCAGCCGCCTGTGGGGCTGCTACGTCGAACTGATCCGCAACACGCCGTTTGTGGTGCAGTTGTTCTTCATTGTCTTCGGCCTGCCAGCGCTGGGCCTGAAGCTGACTGCCGGCGAAGCCGCGCTGCTGGCGATGCTGATCAACCTGGGCGCCTACAGCACCGAGATCATCCGCGCCGGCATCCAGGTCACCCCGCGTGGCCAGTGGGAAGCCGGCCGGGTGCTGGGCCTGAGCCGTTCGCAGACGTTCTTGCGAGTGGTGCTGCCACCGTCGCTCAAGCGCATTTATCCGGCGCTGGTCAGCCAGTGCATCATCGTCATGCTCGGCTCCTCGGTGGTTTCACAGGTGTCCCATGAAGAGCTGACCTTCGCCGCCAGCCTGATTCAGTCGCGCACCTTCCTGAGTTTTGAGGTGTACCTGGTGACCGCGCTGATGTACCTGGCGCTGTCGATCGCCATGCGTCAGCTGTTGCTGGCGATCGGCCGCAAATGCTTTGGAGACCAGCCATGATGGGCACCTTTACCGACTGGGATATCCTGCGCAACCTGCTGTTGGCAGCGCGCTGGACGGTCCTGCTGTCGCTCACCGCGTTCATCGGCGGCACCCTGGTAGCCAGTGTGCTGGTGATGATGCGCCTGTCCGGGCAGCGCTGGCTGCATTGGCTGATTCGCGGCTATACCGAGCTGTTTCAGGGCACGCCGCTGCTGATGCAGTTGTTTCTGGCATTTTTCGGTGTCGCGTTGCTGGGCATCGATGTTTCACCCTGGACCGCCGCCTCGCTGGCCCTGACTTTCTACACCAGTGCCTTTCTGGTCGACATCTGGCACGGCAGCATTCGTGCCCTGCCCCGCGGCCAGTGGGAAGCCTGCCGCTGCCTGGGCCTGGACTTCGGCCAGACCCTGTACCGGGTGGTGCTGCCCCAGGCGCTGCGCATCGGCATTGCGCCCACCGTCGGCTTTGCCGTGCAGGTGGTCAAGGGCACGGCGCTTGCCTCGATCATCGGTTTTATCGAGCTGACCAAAGCCGGCACCATCCTCAACAACGTCACCTACCAACCGTTCAAGGTGTTCGGCCTGGTGGCGCTCGGTTATTTCCTGATGTGCTACCCGCTGTCGCGCTACAGCCAGTTCCTGGAGAAGAAATTCAATGCCGCTCATCACCATTGATCAGGTACAGAAGTACTACGGCGACAACCACGTGCTCAAGGGCGTGGACCTGGACATCGAGATCGGCGAAGTGGTGTCGATCATCGGCCGCAGCGGCTCGGGCAAAAGCACCCTGCTGCGCTGCATTAACGGCCTGGAGGGTTATCAGCAAGGCAGCATCAAACTGGCCGGCATGACCGTCACCGACCGTGACTCCCAGGCGCGGGAAATTGCCCGTTCGGTGGGCATGGTGTTTCAGAGCTTCAACCTGTTCCCGCACATGACGGCGCTGGAGAACGTGATGCTCGCGCCGCGCCGGGTGCTGAAAAAAAGCGACGCCGAGTGCCGCGAACTGGCCGCGCAGATGCTGGAAAAGGTCGGTCTGGGTGAGCGTCTGGACTACTACCCCTCAAGCCTCTCCGGTGGTCAGCAACAGCGGGTGGCGATTGCCCGCGCCCTGGCCATGTCGCCCAAGGTACTGCTGTGCGACGAAATCACCTCGGCCCTCGATCCGGAACTGGTCGGTGAGGTATTGAAGGTTCTGGAACAACTGGCCAAAGAAGGCATGACCCTGATCCTGGTCACCCACGAAATGAACTTCGCCCGCGAGGTCGGCGACCGGGTGGTGTTCATGCACCAGGGCAAAGTCTGGGAACAGGGCGACAGCCGCGAGCTGTTTGCCAACCCGCAGACCGCTGAATTCAAACAGTTTATTTCCTCGGTACGTGGTCTGAACTGAACCCCTCTTATAAATGTGTAGAAGATCGTCCCCATGAATACTGCCCTCTATTCACCGGTCAACCCGCCACAACGCCTGCTCATGGGCCCCGGCCCGATCAACGCCGACCCGCGCGTGCTGCGCGCCATGTCCAGCCAGTTGGTCGGCCAGTACGACCCGGCCATGACCGGCTACATGAACGAGGTGATGGCGCTGTACCGCAGCGTGTTCGCCACCGCGAACCACTGGACGCTGCTGGTCAACGGCACCTCGCGGGCTGGCATCGAAGCGATTCTGGTGTCGGCGATCCGTCCCGGCGACAAGGTGCTGGTGCCGGTGTTTGGCCGCTTCGGCCACCTGCTGGTCGAGATCGCCCGCCGCTGCCGGGCCGAGGTGCATACCATCGAGGCACCATGGGGTGAAGTGTTCGAGCCGCAGCAGATCGAAGACGCGATCAAGCGGGTCAAGCCACGGCTGTTGTTGACGGTCCAGGGCGACACCTCGACCACCATGCTCCAGCCGCTGGAACAACTGGGCGAAATCTGCCGCCGCCACGATGTGCTGTTCTATACCGATGCCACCGCCTCACTGGGCGGCAATGTGCTGCAAAGCGACCTGTGGGGCCTGGATGCAGTCTCCGCCGGCTTGCAGAAATGCCTGGGCGGGCCGTCGGGCACCGCGCCAATCACCTTGAGCGAACGCATGGAAGCGGTCATTCGCCGGCGCAAATGTGTCGAGGCTGGCATCCGCACGGCGGCGCATCAGGACGGCGACGACGAGATGATCTACTCCAATTATTTCGATCTGGGCATGATCCTCGATTACTGGGGGCCAGAGCGCCTCAACCACCACACCGAGGCCACCTCGGCGCTGTTCGCCGCCCGTGAATGCGCCCGGTTGATCGTCGAAGAGGGCCTGGAGGCCGGTATCGCCCGCCACAAACTGCACGGCGATGCCTTGCTCAAGGGCATTGAGGGCATGGGCCTTGCAACCTTCGGCAACCTTGAGCACAAGATGAACAACGTGCTCGGCGTGGTGATTCCCGAGGCCGTGCATGGCGAGCAGGTGCGCAAGCTGCTGCTGGAAGACTTCGGCATCGAGATCGGCACCTCGTTCGGGCCGCTGGCCGGCAAGATCTGGCGCATCGGCACCATGGGCTACAACGCCCGCAAAGACTGCGTCATGCAGACCTTGAGCGCCCTGGAAGCAGTGCTCAATCATCTGGGCGTACGCACCACCCAAGGCGCGGCCATGCAGGCCGCCTGGGATCACTACAGCGGCCAGCCAGCATGAGCCCGTTGCAGATGAACAACGATGCCGCTGCGCGGGTCATGGCGCGCTGCGACCAATTGGCGCTGATCAGCGAGTCGGCGCCGTCGCTGACCCGGGTGTACCTGTCGACCGAGCACTTGCAAGCCAACGCGCTGGTCGGCCAGTGGATGCGCGAGGCCGGCATGCGCGTCTGGCAGGACAGCGTCGGCAATATCTGCGGCCGCTATGAAGGCCAGACGCCTGACGCCAAAGCGGTGCTGCTCGGCTCGCATCTGGACACCGTACGCGATGCCGGGCGCTACGACGGCATGCTTGGGGTCATCACGGCCATTGAGGTGGTTCAGCACTTGCACCAGCACGCTGTACACCTGCCGAACGCCATCGAGATCGTCGGTTTTGCCGATGAAGAAGGCACCCGCTTTGGCATTACCCTGCTCGGCAGCCGCGCCTTGACCGGCAGTTGGCCCGCCGAATGGGTCGACAAGCCCGATGCCAACGGCATCAGCGTCGCCCAGGCCATGACCGAGGCTGGCCTGGACGCCAGCGCCATCGGCCAGGCGGCGCGCCACCAGTCAGAGATTGCCGCTTATCTTGAGCTGCATATCGAACAGGGACCGTGCCTGGAAGGTGAGCAACTGGCGCTCGGCGTGGTGACCGCAATCAATGGCGCAAGACGTCTGAACTGCGCCTTTACCGGCCACGCCGGGCATGCCGGCACGGTGCCGATGGCGCATCGCAAAGACGCTCTGGCGGCGGCGGCGCAATGGATGGTGTGGATCGAGGAGCATACCCGGCAAACCGGTCCGCAACTGGTGGCCACGGTCGGCACCCTGCAATGCCACCCCGGTGCGGTCAACGTCATCCCTGGCGAGGTGACCCTGACCCTGGATGTGCGCGGGCCGCAGGACGCGGCACTGGACGGCCTGCTGGAGCGGATTCTGCAACAGGGCCAGGCGATTGCCAGACAACGCGGCATTGCCTTCAGCGCCGAGACCTATTACTCGATTCCGGCCACCGACTGCGATGCGCAGCTGCAGGCTGCGCTGCAAGAAGTGCTGGTCAACGTCCAGGGCCGCAGCCTGGCACTGCCCAGCGGCGCCGGCCACGATGCCATCGCCATGGCAGAAAAATGGCCGGTGGGCATGCTGTTCGTGCGCTGCGCCGGTGGCATCAGCCACCACCCGGCCGAGTCAGTGACCCAGGCGGATGTCGGCCTGGCATTGCAAGCGCTCAGTCAGTGGGTGGCAGCGGTTGCCAGGGCGTAAAGGCGAATGGGCTTGCAGGATTCGCTCGTAGGAGCGGCTTTAGCCGCGAAGGCTTCCCGGCTAAAGCTGCTCGCCGCCCGGCCGGTCCTACGGGGTAATGCCGATCAGTTAAGGCGCATTTTTTCCTGCTTTAAAGGGTCATTAGTGGAGAACTGCCTGCACCGCTCTTTCGAGCAATGGAAAATCCCTAACCAAGTCGTCTGGACTGCAGGTTTCGCCCTGCTGGGCGACCCGATTTTGTCTTGGCAAAACCAGGGAAAACCGCTTGCTCCTGGTTTGGGTCCGCCCTTCGGGCAGACTTCCCTCCGTCCGGCATCGATTCGGGGGCCGGCGCGATGGGCGTCCTGCCCAGCGCACCTGAAACCGACATCCATGTCGGTTTCTCCCCCAAATCGACGCCTACCCTCGGCCTGCACCCAAGTCGCGTTCGGCAGCGTTTGTGCTATCTCGGATCGAAGATCAAAATCAACAGCAACGATGAGCCAATGTCTTTGTAGGAGCGACCTTGGTCGCGAAAGCTGTCTGTCAGACCTTAAAAATACTGCGTCTGGCCTGGCCCTTTCGCGAGCGAGCTCGCGCCTACCCAAGGTCCGTCGTGCCTGATTGAGCAGCCTTACTGCAACGATCAGTCCCCCCCGCCTCCGCCGCAGCCTCCACCGCCACAACCGCTGCTGTCACCGCTGCTGCTGTCGGTGCTGTCAGAACCATGGCTGCCGCCACCGCAGCCCGAACCGCTATCGGAGGAGCCATGGCCCAGGTCGCTGCCGCAATGCACCACGGTCGCGTTGGTATCGTTGCCGGCGCGGCGCATCCCGCTACAGTCCAGGGCATAGACAAAACCACCGGCAATTGCCAGTTTGGCGTCAAGCGCAAACAGCAGCGGCAGGCGCAAGGCTGAGCGTGGGTTGATGTTTTCTTCGTGGCAGGCGTACCACCAGGTACGGCGCAGACCGGCGTCACTCTGCGCAGCAGCCTTTGCCCCCAACGCCGCTGCCGGGGTGTGATGAAAGAAACGGCCAAAGGCCTTGTGGCAGAACTCTTCGTAGGCACGGGTGTGGAGGATGAACTCATGCCACAGGTCATCGACCACCTGAGACGGCATCGACACGTAGCGGTAGCCACTCTTGTGATACGCGAGGAAAAACTGCCGCAAGCCTTGGGCAACCAGTTGGCAATCCTTGATCTGCAAATGCGGATGCTGCTGGCGCAAGGCATCGAATAAACCACCCGGCAACACATAATCGCGAATCACCCGCTCACGGCGCAGGCTGCGCATCCCCCGCAGGTGACCGCGTCCGCGCCACAGCGCCACCACGCACATAACCGCGCCCACCACCAGCCACACATAGTCCATGGCAACACTCCTGGTCAGAAAACGCCGACAGGTTACCACCGCCGATGGTTGCGTAGCCCACACGGTAGTTGTACGATGACTGCTGACCTACAGTGATACCGGTGCAGGCATGTGTGCAGACTGCCAGCTCCACCCCACTCCATCAGCCATTCGGCAACCCTCAGGGTCAAAACAACAGGAGATACCGATGTCCACCCTTCTCGGCCATAACTTCATCGGCGGCGCCCGCAGCGCCTTGGGTCAGAGCCAGCACCAGAGCCTGGACGCGACCACCGGTGAAGCCCTGCCTTACAGCTTTGTCCAGGCCACCGATGGCGAAATCGATGCCGCCGCCCAGGCAGCCAAGGCCGCCTTTCCCGAGTTCCGTCAACTGAGTCCGGCCCGCCGCGCCGAATTCCTCGACGCCATCGCTGATGAGCTGGACCAGTTGGGCGACGACTTCGTGGCCATCGTTTGCCAGGAAACCGCTCTGCCGCAAGCCCGTATCCAGGGTGAGCGCGGTCGTACCAGCGGCCAGATGCGTCTGTTCGCCCAGATCCTGCGCCGTGGCGACTACCTGGGTGCGCGCATCGACCTGCCGCTGCCAGACCGCAAGCCGCTGCCACGCGTGGACCTGCGTCAATACCGCATCGGCGTCGGCCCGGTGGCAGTATTCGGCGCCAGCAACTTCCCGCTGGCCTTCTCCACCGCCGGCGGTGACACCGCTGCGGCACTGGCTGCCGGTTGCCCGGTGGTGTTCAAAGCGCACAGCGGCCACATGGCCACTGCCGACCTGGTTGGCCAGGCGATCATCCGCGCCGCCGAGCGTACCGGCATGCCTAAAGGCGTGTTCAACATGATCTTCGGTAACGGCGTAGGCGAAGGCCTGGTCAAGCACCCGGCCATTCAGGCGGTAGGCTTCACCGGTTCCCTGGGCGGCGGTAATGCGCTGTGCAAAATGGCCGCCGAGCGCCCGCAGCCGATCCCGGTGTTCGCCGAAATGTCGAGCATCAACCCGGTGATCATCCTGCCGCAGGCGCTGGACGCCCGCAGCGAAACCATCGCCAAGGACCTGGCTGCTTCGGTCGCGATGGGTGGCGGTCAGTTCTGCACCAACCCGGGCCTGGTCATCGGCCTGCGCTCGCCGGCCTTCACCGCCTTCCTGGAGCAACTGGCCGGTCAGATCGACGGCCAGGGTCCACAGACCCTGCTCAACGCTGGCGGTCTGCGCAGCTACAGCAAGGGCGTCGAGCACCTGCTGGCGCATTCGGGCGTCACGCACCTGGCGGGCAAGGTTCAGGACGGCAAGCAGGCTCAGTCGCAACTGTTCAAGGCTGACGTCAGCCTGCTGCTGAACGGCGATGAGTTGCTGCAGGAAGAAGTGTTCGGTCCAACCACCATCGCCATCGAAGTGGCCGATGATGCCGAACTGCAAAACGCGCTGCTGGCCCTGCGTGGTCAGTTGACCGCAACACTGATCGGTGAGCCGGCTGACCTGTCGGGCTACCAGTGGCTGCTGCCGTTGCTGGAAGACAAGGTTGGCCGGATTCTGGTCAATGGCTACCCGACCGGTGTTGAAGTCTGCGATGCCATGGTTCACGGTGGTCCGTACCCGGCGACGTCCGATTCGCGCGGCACCTCGGTGGGTACGCTGGCGATCGACCGCTTCCTGCGTCCGGTCTGCTACCAGAACCACGCTGACGCCCTGCTGCCGCCTGCGCTGCAGAACGCCAACCCGCTGGGCCTGCGCCGCCTGGTCAATGGCGAGTGGAGCGACCAGCCTATCGCTTGATAAGGCCGGGTGACAAAACAAAGGCGTGATCCGTGAGGGTCACGCCTTTTTTGTTGAGTGGCGTTTCAGGGAGCGATTGCAGGAGCGGCTTTAGCCATTCAATAACGATCTGATTTGTGCATGGCTTTTTTCTTACGCCACCGCCCCTGCGCCGAGCAACAAGGCGAAACTTGCCGTCCGGACAACACGATGAAAGAGTTGAGTTCTTCGCGGCTAAAGCCGCTCCTACGGCATCACCCTGGGGTGAGTTGCAGGCGCTCGGCCACCGGCCGGAGGCGTATTCGACGTCGAGAATTCTGGCGCGCAGCACTTGGCGCAGTTGAGAGTGCAGCGGCACACTGGAAAGCGGCAGGAGGACCTTGTTGTCTTGCATCGTGAGATCACTTGTCGTAACGAGTCATGACAAGAAGACAAGGATTCAGCTACAGCGACGCAAATACCGTTTGAGCATATGGTTAGAAGCCATCTCTGAGGACGCCGGAACAGAGACCTTCAAGGTCGCTGCTCCATGCGTCTGGCTCAGTGCAGCAGCCTCCGGTCAGTCAGGTGCGGTGGCGCTGAGCGGCACACTCAACGGCAACCCGAACAGCAGCACGTCGGCCCGCTGCTCCCCGAAACGGGCAATGTTGGGCAGCCGTGCCCACAGGGTGGCACCGATGGCAGTGACGATGCGCTGGCTCGGCACGTTGGCCGCCATGATCCAGGCCACCAGATTTTCAAGCCCCGCCTGGCGGCCGAGGGCCACCGCACCGCGCCCCAGTGCCACGCCGATGCCACTGCCGTAGTGGTCGCGCCTGACGTAGATCGCCGCTTCACCGGTCTGGTAGCAGGCCTGGGTGCCCCAGCTGAAGCGGTTGATCGACAGCCAGCCCAGCACTTCGCCGCGCCGCTCAAAGACATACACCGGCAAACCGTCACGCTTGTAGAGGTTGATGTAGAACGTGACCTCTTCAAGGGTCATGGGCCGCACCACCGGCGAGTTGGCGCCGCTGGCGGCGGTTTCGTTGAAGATCTGCATCATCGCCGGCAGGTCGCTGTCACGTGATTCACGCAAACCTTTGGCCAGACGTGGCATGGCCGCTGCGTCGACAAAACTGTTCATCAGTGCATCCTCCGCGCATAAACCGAATGTTTGAGTTGCCCGCGCGCCCGTGCCAGGCGTGAGCGCACCGTGCCGATCGGCACCGCCAGGTGGCGGGCGGCGTCCTGATAGCTGATGTCCGAGTCGACCACCAGCTGGATCACCGTGCGCATGTCGGTGGACAGCTCATCAATGGCTTGCAGGGTCCGACCGAGGATGCGCTGATGGTCACTGACCTGACTGGGGTCGTGGCCCTGCTCCAGGTGTTCCAGGTCCAGATCCGTCAGCTCCGTGGGCTGCGGCTGGTTGTACAGGGTTTTGAAGTGGTTCCTGACCAGGTTTGCGGCAATGCCGAACAGCCATGTCTCGGGCCGGGAATGGCCTTGGTATTTGTGCTGATTGCGCCAGGCTTCCAGGTAGGTCATCTGCATCAGGTCATCGACATCGGCCTGGTTGAACACCCGCTTGCTGATGAACCCGCGCAGTTTCTTGGCGCTGCTTCTGGCCAGCCCTGCCACATCCACTGCGATGACCCCGATGACCTTTGCTTCACACATCTCGTTGTTGGCTTGCACGCTTGTATCCCTCATCCGTTAGACGGTTGCCGTTAGTGGCCCCAGAGGGAGAGCAGCGAACGTACCAGCTTTTATAAATTTTCAACTTGTTGATTTTTAAGGAAATAAACCTCGATAAAACAGCGTTTTGTGCCATTTGTGGCATTGCTGATACAAAACCGCGTGCCAGTTGTTGCACGACTTTCCTGGCTGCCGACCGGGGAACCCTTTGCTGCGTTGTGCCACTCAAGGCACATCCCTTTCTGGCGATAGCGCAGCCCATGAAAATCAACTCCTTTAGCGACCCCCGGCCCGACCTGGACCTGATTGCGCGGCCCGCGCCCGCAGAAGTGCGCACCCCGACGCTGCGCAATCCGCTGTTCGACTCCATGGAAGAAGTGGCGCTGAAATTCACCGAAAGCGTCGAGCGCCACAGCAAGTCGCTGGACGAGCGTCAGGTGCGCGAAAGCAGCACCGCCCAGCGTGTCGAACGGGTCGAAAAACTCACCCAGCTGTACCGCCTGCTCGACAACGCCGAACAGCCGGCCCTGGAACAACTGGCGCGGCGCATGCAGATCCAGATGCAGCAGCAGGCCGCGCTGGGCGGCATCCTGAATCTGGCCGACAACGACCCGACCCGGGCCGACCTGGCCCTGCAGCAGGCGGTGCGCATGGCCGCCGCCGAGGGCCGCCAGTCGCTGGCCGACCAGGCCCATGGGCTGCTCGACGAGTTGCGTCAAACCCACGGCGACAAGATTCGCGCCGGGCTCAACACCGCCAGTGCCATCGCCCTGTTCAGCAGCGATCCGGAACAACGCAGCGCCATGCGCCAGCTCTACTACGCCGCCATCGTCGCCCAGCAGCCGCTGGCCGCGCTGCTCGAAGCGCTGCTGGAGCGCTTCAACGAGGAACAGTTCACCCGTGGCCTGCGCACCCTGCAACGCGCCCTGGCCGACGACATCGCCGCCCTGGCCCCATCAATACCCGGCCCGGTGTTGCGCTCGATGCTGCGCGGGCTGGGTGCCGGCGGGCAGATCAACAACCTGCTCAAGAGCTGCCTGGCGCTGCTCGAACGCCTGGCGCACAAGAACCCCGGCAGCAGCATGACGGCGCTGGGCATGAGCAAGCGGGTGCTGCGCTTTTGTGCCAACGGCTTCTTCGCCCGTGACCTGACCCTGCTGGCCGAAGACACCCTGGGTCGTCAGCCTGAGCTGCAACCGGTGTTTTTCAACAGCCTGTACCCCTTGCTCCAGACCCTGCCGCTGGCAATCTGGAAAGACCTCAAGACCCGCCAGAACGGCCTGCGCCTGCTGATGGGCCTGATGGAGGAACTGGCCCGTCATGAACGCAAGGCGCTGGGCCTGGACGAAACCGCGAGGGTCGTGCAATGAGCTGGCTGATCCAGGCACTCAATCGGCTGGCCCTGGCGTTGACCGGGCGCAGCGAAATCATTGGTGCGGTGATGGTCATGGCCATCGTGTTCATGATGATCCTGCCCTTGCCCACCGCGCTGGTGGACGTGCTGATCGCCCTGAACATCTGCGTTTCGTCACTGTTGATCGTGCTGGCCATGTACCTGCCCAGGCCGCTGGCGTTCTCGACCTTTCCGGCGGTACTGCTGCTGACCACCATGTTCCGGTTGTCGCTGTCGATCGCCACCACCCGGCTGATCCTGTTGCAACAGGACGCCGGGCATATCGTCGAGGCGTTCGGCAGCTTCGTGGTCGGCGGCAACCTGGCAGTCGGCCTGGTGATTTTCCTGATCCTGACCATCGTCAACTTCCTGGTCATCACCAAGGGTTCAGAACGGGTCGCGGAAGTGGCAGCGCGCTTTACCCTCGATGCCATGCCGGGCAAGCAGATGTCGATCGACAGCGATTTGCGCGCCAACCTGATCACCGTGCGCGAGGCGCGTCAGCGCCGCGAAGAGCTGTCCAAGGAAAGCCAGCTGTTCGGCGCCATGGACGGCGCGATGAAGTTCGTCAAGGGCGACGCCATTGCCGGCCTGGTGATCGTGTTCATCAACCTGATTGGCGGTTTTTCCATTGGCGTGCTGCAAAACGGCATGGAAGCCGGTGCGGCCATGCACCTGTATTCGGTCCTGACCATCGGTGACGGCCTGATCGCACAGATTCCCGCGCTGCTGATCTCGCTGACCGCCGGCATGATCATCACTCGGGTCGCGCCCGACAACCAGAGCGCCGATATCAACATCGGCCATGAAATTGCCGACCAGTTGACCAGCCAGCCCAAAGCCTGGGTGATTTCCTCGCTGGGCATGCTCGGCTTTGCCGCCATCCCTGGCATGCCCACCGGGGTCTTTGTGTGCATCAGCCTGGTGTGCCTGTCCAGCGGCCTGTACCAGCTTTGGCGGGCCCGCCAGCGGCAGACGCAACAGGACAACCTCAACGCCGCCGGGCAGAGCGCACCGGAACTCAATGGCCGCGATGACATTCGCCGCTTCAACCCCTCGCGGGCCTACCTGCTGCAGTTCAACCCGGCCCGCCAGGACAGTGCCGAGACCGACGCGCTGTTGCAGGCGATCCGCCAGCGGCGCAACTCGCTGGTCCATAACTACGGCCTGACCCTGCCGTCGTTCGATATCGAGTTCACCGACCGCTGCGCAGACGACGAGTTTCGCTTCTGCGTGTATGAAGTACCGGTGATCCGTGCCACCTGCTTCAGTCCCCGCCTGGCGGTGGAGCAGCATTACCAGCACCAGGCCCGCGACGCCGAACCGGGCCAGCCCGAGCGCGACGAGCAACAGTGGATCTGGCTGGCGGCCGAAGACCCGCTGCTGAGCGACAGCGAGATCAGCCGCTTCAGCGCCCAAGAGTTAATCGTCGAGCGCATGCAGCGCGCCTTTCAGGCCACCGGGCCGCAGTTCATCGGCCTGCAGGAAAGCAAGGCGATCCTTGGCTGGCTGGAAAGCGAACAGCCCGAGCTTGCCCAAGAGCTGCAACGCACCCTGCCACTGGCGCGCTTCGCCGCCATCTTGCAGCGCCTGTCGGCCGAACTGGTGTCGCTGCGCTCGGTACGACCGATTGCCGAAACGCTGATCGAGCAAGGCCAGCATGAGCGTGACCTCAATGCCCTGACCGACCATGTGCGCATCGCCCTCAAGGCGCAGATCTGCCATCAGCACAGCGAAAACAACACCCTGCACACCTGGCTGATGACCCCGGAAACCGAGGTACTGCTGCGCGATGCGCTGCGCCAGACCCAGAACGAATCGTACTTTGCCCTGGACCCGGAGCTGGGCGGTGCGCTGCTCGAACAACTGCGCCAGGCCTTTACCCTGCAAGCCCGGCCAAGGCCGGTGCTGCTGGTCGCCCAGGACCTGCGCAGCCCGCTGCGCAGCCTGCTCAACGAAGAATTCAACCATGTCCCGGTACTGTCTTTCGCCGAACTGCTGTCAACGGTGCAAGTGCAGGTGCTGGGGCGTCTCGATCTGGAAGAAGCACAGGTCCTGATGGCCTGATGGAGCGTGCCCGATGCAACAGCGAAACCTCTATGAACTGCGGGTCCTGACCGGCCTGCACCGCGGCGCCGCGCTGCCGCTGAGCGGCGACCAATGGTCGATCGGCTCGTCCAGCGGCTCGGACCTGGCGCTCTACGATCCAGGTATCAAAGACCGCCATTGCCTGCTGCGCCTGGTCGACGACACCTGGTCGCTGGCACGTGATGACGGCCCGGTGACCGACAGCGAAGGCCATAAGGTCGATGCCATCGAGCGCCTGGAACCCGGCACCCCGTTTGCGCTCAACGGGGTCTGGTTGTCGGTGACCAGCGCCAACACCGACTGGCCCACCGAAGACGAAGAACAGGACGCCGCACTGTTCGCCGACAGCCTGCTGGCCGCCGAACCCGAAACCCGGCCGCTGCCTGCCAGCGCGTTGCCCGCACGGCGTCCCCTGCTCGGGCCATTGCTGCTGATCGGCGCACTGCTGGTGTTCCTGGGTGTGGTGCTGTGGCTGTTCAACCAGCAGCCGCCGTTGCCGCCACCGGTCCAGACGCCGCACAAAACCGTGCTCAAGGACGCCGCAGCGGTTGAGAGCGTGCTGCACGGCATGCTCCGCGAACGCGAATTGCAAGACCGCATCAGCCTCAGTCAGGAGCAAGGCAAGATTCTGCTTAACGGCCGGTTCGACGAAGACGACCTGCTGCAGAGTGCATCGCGCCTGCTGGTCAACTTCGAACGTCAGTACAAGAGCCCGCTGCCGGTGCTCACCGCCCTGCCCTCGGCCACCGACAAGCTGCCGTTCAGCATCGTGCAGATCAGCAACAACCGCCTGCCCAACGTGCTGACCAATACCGGCCGGCGGATGTTCCTCGGGGATGAGGTCGATGGCGTGCGGCTGGTGGACATCAGCGAGAGCAAGCTGGTGTTCGAAGGTGAGCGGCGGGTCGAGGTGAGCTGGTGAGCCCGGCGCTTCAGGCGCGTCTGGACGACTGGCGCAACAGCCGGCTGGCACGCATCGCCAGCCCTCCACCGGTGGAAATTCTCGGTCGCATCGCCGGGGTCAGCGGCATCCTGCTGCACAGCAGCATGCCCCGCGCGCGGATCGGCGACCTGTGCCAGATCCGCCGCGCCGACGGCAGCGAAGTGATGGCCGAAATCGTCGGTTTCGACCGCCAGTACACCCTGCTCGCCGCACTGGGCGCGCTGGACGGGATCGCCATCGGCGCGCCGGTCAGGCCGTTGTTCCAGCCGCACAGCCTGATCGTCGGCGAGCACCTGCTCGGCGCGGTGCTCGATGGCTTTGGCCGCTCGCTTGACGGTGACGGCCCGTCGGCCTTCGCGCTGGCCGGCGCACAGGGCGCATTGCCGGTGATCCGCGACGCCCCAGCCGCCACCGAACGGCCACGCATCGAGGCACCGCTGAGCACCGGCCTGCGCTCGATCGACGGCCTGCTGACCCTGGGCGAAGGCCAGCGGGTCGGGGTGTTCGCCGGGGCCGGCTGCGGCAAGACCACCCTGCTCGCGGAGCTGGCGCGCAATACCCCGTGCCAGGCCATCGTGTTCGGCCTGATCGGCGAACGGGGCCGGGAGCTGCGCGAGTTTCTTGACCATGAGCTGGACGATGAACTGCGCGCCCGCACGGTGCTGGTGTGTTCCACCTCCGACCGCAGCAGCATGGAGCGCGCCCGTGCAGCGTTCACCGCCACCACCATTGCCGAGGGCTTTCGCCAACAGGGCCAGTCGACCCTGCTGATCATCGACTCGCTGACCCGCTTTGCCAGGGCCCAGCGCGAGATCGGCCTGGCCAGCGGCGAGCCGGCCGGGCGCGGCGGTTTGCCGCCTTCGGTGTACAGCCTGTTGCCACGCCTGGTCGAGCGGGCCGGGCGCACCCGTGGCGCGGCGATCACCGCACTGTATTCGGTGCTGATCGAGCAGGACTCGATGAACGACCCGGTGGCCGATGAAGTGCGCTCGCTGCTCGACGGCCACATCGTGCTGTCGCGCCGGCTGGCCGAGGCCGGGCACTACCCGGCGGTGGACGTGCTGGCCAGCCTGAGCCGGACCATGAGCAATGTCTCGGGAACCGAACAGCTGCACGGTGCCACACAGTTGCGCAGGCTACTGGCCGCTTATCAGCAAGTGGAGATGCTGATCAAGCTGGGCGAGTACCAGCCGGGCAACGATCCGCTGACCGACTTCGCCGTGCAGTCCCGTGACCGGGTCATGGCGTTTCTCCAGCAATCGCTGCGTGACCCGGTGTCGCTGGACGACACCCTGGACCACTTGATGCAGGTAATTGCCGATGTCCCACTCTGAATCCGATAGCCACGACCCGGCCAGCGATCCGCAACTGCAAAGCCTTGGCCAGACCCTCGACGTACTGGCGCCGATCCGCCGCCACCGGCTGACCCTCGCCGAGCAGGCCTGGCGTCGGCACCGGCAGGTGCTCGAAGCCCTGCGCCAGCGCCTGGACAGCCTGCACGCCGGCCTGCAACGCCTGCAGCACGAGTTTCGCCAGTCGCGCCAGGAGCAGCGCGAGCAGCATGCCAACCGGCCGCTGCCGCTCAGTGAGATGAACGACTGGCTGGCCGCCGAGCGCCAGGCCATGCGCCAGATCGAAGAACACCAGCGGCGGGTGAATAACCTGCAAGACGAACACCGCCAGCAACAGCAGTGGACCGAGGACAGCCACCAGGAACTGCGGCGCCGCCAGCGCGACGTGGAGAAGCTCGATTACCTGCTCGATATGACCCGGAAGGCCTCATGAACAGCCGCCCGGCCCTGCACAAGCCACAACCGCCGCGCACGCCCGAGCCGCGTGCCCGGCAGCCTGACAACAGCGCCCCCGCTACACCGCCAGCGTCACGCCACGAGCGCAACGGGCCGGCGCACAGCGATACCCGCCTGGACAGCGAGCTGTTCGAAAGCCTGCTCGACGCCTCGCCCGCCACCGCGACCTGGCTGAGCAGCGAAACAGCGCAAGGGTTCAACGAGCCCTGGCAAGACCACGAAAGACAAGGTGGCGGCGCCCCCGGTGCCGAACCTGCCCTGGCGTACTGGTGGGAGAGCCTGCTGGAAACCATCGAAACCCAACTGACTGCGCAGCAGCAGATCCCGGTCGAGGCGGTGCTGGAACTGCCGGTGCTCGGCCAGGTGCGCGTCCAGGTGGCTGACGATCGTGACGGTCTGGCGATCACCTTGCGCTTCGACGCCCCCGCCGCCTGGCAACACTGCCGCGAGACCGCCGAACACAGCCGCACCTGCCTCAGCGAGCGACTGTCACGCCCGGTGCGGCTCATCCTTGAACAGGCGGGCCAATGACATGAATGCCCATGTTCTGCACCTGCCGACCATGAGCCAGGCCGAAGCCTGCGTGCGCCAGCGGATCGGCGCCGGCCTGAGCCTGGCGTTCAACCTTGAAAGCCAGCCGGGCAGGCTTGACCTGCATCTGCTGCACGGGCCGGTTCAGGACCGTGACTACGCAGGTTTCGAGTGCGCCAGCGGCGCCCTGCGCCTGAGCGAGGCGCAAGCCCTGCTCGGGCTGCTGTCCAGTTGTCCGGCCCTGCTGCCGCCCAGTGACAGCGACGCCCAAGAGCATCACTGGTACTGGCAACTCTACAACCACTACCTCAGCGCCGAACTGCAAGCGCTGTTCGGCGCCCTGCAACCGCAGCCTGTGACGAGCCAGACCGGACAGCTGTGCGCGGTGCTGCAGGTGCGCTGCAACGGCTTGCAGGTCTGCGCCCGGCTGCAGGCCTCGGCGCCGACCCTGCTGGGCCTGCTTGAGCGCGGCCAGTGGCAACCGGCAAGCCCGGCGGCGGACTTCAACCTGCCGCTGGTCACCGCGCTGACCCTTGGCCAGTTACGCCTGACCCGCGCCGAGCTGGCCGGCCTGCGCCGCGGTGATGTGCTGCTCCCCGAGCAAGCGCTGTTCAGCCCCGAAGGCCGCGGCACGCTGCAACTTGGCAACTGGCGTCTGGGCCTGGCCCAGACTCCCGACCACCCGCTGTGTTTCACCCTGACCCAGATGGAGAGCCACCCCATGAACGCCCCGATCGACCACTTCTCTGCCGGCGACGCCGACCATCCGCTGCATTTTGAGCAACTCGACGAGATGCTCCACGACCACGAGGCGGCGCCCCAGCACGACATGGCGCTGTTCGACGACCTGGCCCTCAACCTGAGCCTGCGCGCCGGGCACCTGTCGTTGAGTCTGGGCCAGATGCGCAGCCTGGCGGTGGGTTCGGTGCTGACCTTCAGCGGCTGCGCACCCGGCCAGGCGATGCTGTACTACGGCGAGCGGGTGCTGGGGCACGGCGAGCTGGTTAATGTCGAAGGCCGCCTGGGTCTGCAAATTACCCGGCTGGAAGCGCTGCGGTGAATCTGCAGAATCTTGATCCGTTGACGATGGCGCTGTTTCTCGGCGCCTTGTCACTGGTGCCGTTGCTGATGATCATCTGCACGGCATTCCTGAAAATCGCCATGGTGCTGCTGATTACCCGCAACGCCATTGGCGTGCAGCAGGCGCCGCCGAACATGGCGCTGTACGGCATTGCCCTGGCGGCGACACTGTTCATCATGGCCCCGGTGTTCAACGAGATGGGCCAACGGATCAAGAAACTGCCCGAGCGCCTGGACAGCCTCAGCGCCATGGAGCATTCGGCGCGCCACGTGATCGAGCCGCTGCGCCAATTCATGCAGCGCAACATCGACCCCGATATCCAGACTCACCTGCTGGACAACACCCAGCGCCTGTGGCCCAGCGAGATGGCCAGCCAGGTCAAGCGCGACGACCTGCTGCTGATCATTCCGGCGTTCGTGCTCTCGGAGCTACAGGCCGGGTTTCAGATCGGTTTTCTGATCTACGTGCCGTTTATCGTCATCGACCTGATCGTGTCGAACATCCTGCTGGCCCTGGGCATGCAGATGGTCGCGCCGATGACCATTTCGCTGCCGCTGAAAATTCTGTTGTTCGTTCTGGTGGACGGCTGGACCCGCCTGCTCGACGGGCTTTTCTACAGTTACCTGTGACAGCGAGGCCGCATGGATACCCTGACACTGTTCAAACAGGCCATGCTGCTGGTGGTGGTGCTGTCTGCCCCGCCGCTGATCGTGGCAGTGATCGTCGGCATCATCACCTCGCTGCTGCAAGCGGTGATGCAACTGCAGGACCAGACCCTGCCGTTCGCCATCAAGCTGGTGGCGGTGGGTGTCGCGCTGGCCCTGACCGGGCGCTGGATCGGTGTGGAGCTTATCCAGTTGACGCAACTGGCGTTCAGCATGATCCCCATGACGAGGCACTGAGATGTTCGAGCCCGCCTTCAAGGAGCTGAGCGAGTCGGTGCTGGCCCTGACCATCGGCATGGCCCGTTTGTACCCATGCCTGTTCCTGATCCCGGCCTTCGCCTTCACTGAACTCAAGGGCATGTTGCGCCATGCCATCGTGCTGGCGCTATCGCTGATGGCCATGCCCGGTATCCGCCATGTGCTGCAAGGCCAGCAACTGGACTGGCTGGACCTGACCGCGCTGATGATCAAGGAAAGCGCGATCGGCCTGCTGCTGGGGGTGCTGCTGGCCATGCCGTTCTGGCTGTTCGAGGCAATCGGCTGCCTGTTCGACAACCAGCGCGGGGCGCTGATCGGCGGGCAGATCAACCCGGCACTGGGCGACAACACCTCGGAACTGGGGCACATGCTCAAGCAGGTGATGATCCTGCTGATGGTCATGGGCGGCGGCTACGCCAGCCTGACCCAGATCATGTGGGACAGCTACCTGGTCTGGCCGGCCACCCAGTGGGCGCCGCTGACCGGCGCTGAAGGCTTCGAAGTGTTCCTTACGCTGGTGGCCAGCACCTTGCGCTACATGGTGCTGTACGCCGCCCCCTTGGTGGGGCTGTTGCTGCTGATCGAATTCGGCATGGCGATCCTCAGCCTCTACAGCCCGCAACTGCAGGTCTCGACCCTGGCGATGCCGGCCAAAAGCCTGATCGGCCTGCTGTTTCTGGTGATTTACCTGCCGATGCTGATGTCGCTGGGCGAAGGCCGCCTGGCTGAGCTGAGCGACTTGCGCCACCTGCTGCCGGTGCTGCTCAAAGCCCCCTGACCCCGGAACACGCCCGCCATGAGCGAAAAAACCGAACAGCCCACCCAGAAAAAACTCCAGGACGCGCGCAAGAAAGGTCAGGTCGGACAAAGCCAGGACGTACCCAAATTGCTGATTTTCGCCGCCTTGATAGAGCTGATCCTGGCCTTGGTCGACAGCGGCATGCAGCGCCTGAAGGGCCTGATGCTCCTGCCGCTGAGCCAACTGGACCGGCCCTTCGCGGCCGCCAATGCCGAGGTGTGGAGCAAGGCGGCGCTGGAGCTGTTGCTGTTCATGCTGCCGGTGCTGGGTCTTGCGGTGGTGATGCGGCTGGTCGGCGGCTGGATTCAGTTCGGCCCGCTGTTCGCCCCCGAAGCGCTGAAACTGGATTTCGAGCGCATCAACCCGATTGGCCAGTTCAAGCAGATGTTTTCCGGCCGCAACCTGTTCAACCTGCTCAACAGCCTGTGCAAGGCGATCTTCATCGGCCTGGTGCTGTACTGGGTGCTGCCGCCGGCGCTGGGTGACCTGATCGGCCTGGCCCGTACCGATCTGGACAGTTACTGGCGCGCGCTGGTCGAGCTGTTCACCCGCCTGTCGCGGATCTGTCTCGGCCTGCTGCTGGTGCTGGCGGTGGTGGATTTTGCCTTGCAGAAGTACTTCTTCATCAAGGGCCAGCGCATGAGCCACGAAGACATCCGCAAGGAACACAAAGAGGTCGAAGGCGACCCGCACATGAAGTTCCACCGCAAATCGCTGGCCCGCGAGCTGGTCCAGCAGCCCGCGACTGCGGCACCGGCCAGAGCGCCGGTCGAAGAAGCCGACATGCTGCTGGTCAACCCCACCCACTTTGCCGTGGCGCTGTACTACCGCCCCGAAAAAACCCCCTTGCCGCGCATCCTGTGCAAGGGCCAGGACGCCGACGCCCGCGAACTGATCGAACGCGCCCGCAAGGCCGGCGTGCCGGTGGTGCGCTTCGTCTGGCTGGCCCGTACCCTGTACCGCGAACAAGTCGGCCAGTTCATCCCGCGCCCGACCCTGCAGGCGGTGGCCCAGGTGTACCGGCTGCTGCGCGAGCTGGACGAACAGGCCAAGGGTGAATTGATTGATATGGCGCAGCATCCGCAACCGTAATGCCGATCAGTCCAGGCCAACGCGGTCCGGTGAGAGGCCCCCCTTACTGAGGCCCCATCAGGCACAAATCCTGTAGTTGGCCGATACCTCGATGGGAGATTTTATGGTCTTGGGCAAGCCCTGCACATTGTCTATGGCTGTTGCACAACAGCAGATTCAGTGGTCTTACCGGCCCCTTCGCCAGCAAGCTGGCTCGCACCGGATCAGAGTCATGCCGGCTACTTGAGCCCGACCCGTACCCGGTGGGAGTTGGCTCAGCCGACGAAAGCGTCAGTACCTTCTCAAGCGAATTTGAGTCGCGCTCAATGACCGCTTGAATGATCGACAGCAGGGCCTGGCAACCTGCGGGAACCAGCCAGCCGGGGGCGCCACTCAGGCTCAGGAAAATTCCTTGTTTTTCCTCTGAACCGGAGAGCCACATGCCCCCATCAATCCAGAACACCCCGACGGCTGCCCAGCTCCATGGCCCGCAGACGGTCGGCCATAACCCGCAAGGTCTGCAACAGCAGGCCAACCAGCCAGCGACCCAGCGCGCGTCCACCTCGCTGGCTCAGCTCATGCGCCAGTCATCAGGGCCGCTGCCGTCCTTGACTCAGGATGTGCAGGCGACGCCACGCCAAGGTCCGGCGGCCAGCCCCGGAGCCCTGCTCACGGCAGCGCTCGACCCGGAAGATGCGGCGGTGCGCGCCGCCGTGCAGGCAACCCGTGGTCCGGGAGCCAAGCTGCGTGGCGCCGATGGCTTTGGCCGCTCGCTACCGGGCAGTGAACGCAAATCCTCGGCCTCGCCTGGCGATGCCGGCGCCAGCACATCGCGCAGCGAAGCCAGCGCCGCACTCCCCGCCAATGCGGTACTCGATCGCAGCCAGGCCGGGCGTTTTGTCGGCCTCGATGGCCAGATCGAGCGTATCAAGCTGCCGCCGTTGCCGGTCAGTGATGTAAGCCTGGATGCCAAGGGCCATGCCAGCTTCGAGCACTTTGACCCGCCGGCACTCAAGGACCTGTTGCAAAACACGCTGGGGCAGGAAGGCAAGACGTATCTGGCCCACAACCGCACCGAACAAGGCAACAAGCAGGTACTGCTGGAAGCCGATGGTCACCTGTTGCACCTGGAGCAGTCAGATACCGCCTTGGTGGTGATGCGCAGCAGTGACGGCCTGGCTCTGCCGGCTGGCAGCAAGCCCGGCAGCGTCGAGTTGTTCGGCAAGGACCAGAGCATGGGCCTGAAGGGCGATGAAGGCCCTGGCAAGACGCTGCCGGACAAAGCCCTGCTGGCGCAGGTCAGCGGTGTCTATCAGGACCGCGACGGTCAGCAACTGCGCCTGCACGATGACAAACTGCAACAGCTGCACCCCGCCACCCGCAGCTGGAGCCCGGTGCCGCAAAGCGCCGGGCAGAAATTCAGCGAGCTGACCCACGGCGGCAATGGCCAGGTCTACGGGCGCAACAGCGACACCTTGATCGAGCTGTCCGGCGACAAGGGCCGGCATATGCATCTGCCGGGGCTGACCGCGCACTCGGTGGCCGCCGACGGCAGCGTGGCCATGCTGGCTGGCAAGGACACCCAGACCGTGCAAATTGGCAAGATGGGCGATGCCCAGCCGCTGCAAGTGACACTGCAACTGGACGGTGGCAAGGCCGAAGCCGCCCATGTCGGCCTGAGCCGCGACCGGCTGTTCGTCACTGACACCGAAGGCCGGCTGTACAGTGCCTCTCGCGAAGCGCTCAAGAACACCGACGGCGCTTTAAAGCTGCAACCGGAAACCGGCTACCAGCCGGCTGGCGGCAAGCTGGGCGCCCAGCACCAGGTGACCGGTTTCATGAGCGGCGCTGACGGCCAGTTGCATGTGCAGGTCAAGAACAATGCCGGGCAAACCCACTCGCACACGCTGGATGAGCAGAGCGCCAGCCTCAAGAGCGGCTGGAACCTCAGTGACGTGATCGTCATCGAGAACAAGCGCGGCCTGCCGGTTGCCAAGACGCCGCCCAACGAGAGCATTCACAACCTTGAACGCGGCGGCAGTATCGGTCTGGTCGATGGGCGCATTCAGAAATGGGACACCGCTACCCAGGACTGGAAAGACACCGGCCTCAAGGACATCGACCGTCTGCAGCGCGGCACCAACGGCAGTGCCTTCGTGCTCAAGGAGGGCAAGCTCTCGCACCTGAAGGTCGAGCCGGACTACGCGAAAAACCCGTTCAATTCCCACCACCAGCTGACCCAGGCACCGCGCTCGACCAAGGTCGAAGTCGGTGATGAACTCAAGGGCCTCGATGACCGGGTGATCAAGGCGTTTGCCGCCGTCACCGACAAGCAGTTTGTCGCCATGGATGACAGCGGGCGCATGACCGCTCACCAGGACAAACAGGACCCCAATGAGCTGACCCGTCAGGGGCTCAATGGCGAGGTCGCCCACCTGGCGCTGGATGCCGACGGCACGCTGCATGCCCAGACCAGTAACGGCGAGCTGTACTTCATGGCCAAGGACGATTGGCAGGCCAAACCGCAGGAACGTCCCGACGCCAAGTGGACGCGGATGCCGGTACCGGGCAAGGTCGAGACCCTGCGCACCGAGGACGACAACAGCATCAGCGTCAAGCTCAAGGAGAGCCCGCTCAGCAACGGCCAGGACACCTTCAATCTCAAAGGCAAAACCTGGTCGCCGATGGAGCCGCGCCCGGTCGATCCCAATGCCCTGCGCGAACTGTTCGACCGTCTCGACAATGGCACCGCGCGCTGGAAAATTCCGTTTACCGGCGGGACCGCCACCGCATCAGTCAATCTGCTGGGGCGCAATGGCATGGAGCAGTCGCACAAGTCCGGCACCATGGACTTCATCCGCGCCCATGTGTTCAAGCCGAGCCTGGAAATACCGCGCCCGCTGCAGAACATGGGTGACTATGCCCAGCACCTGTGGCAGGGCCGCGAGGGGCTGGGCGATGTGTATAAGGCTCAGGCACCGCTGTTCAAGCAATTGAGCGAAATCGACACATCGACCACCGCGCCCGCCGCCGGCCACAACCTTAAAGACCGCATCGCCAGTCTGGAGCTGGGCAGCGAAGGCAAAACCCTGGTTGACGAGCTGCAGACCTTCCGTGAAGACCTGGAAAAGAGCGCCCACGGTACGGTCATGCATATGGGCCGGGAGAAGAAGCTGCTCAACCTGCACGGCGAGTTCAAGGAGGGCCTCAAGGACAAGCCACCGTCTGCGCCGCGTGACAACGATTTGATCACTCTGGCGAGCACCACCCTCGACAAGCTCGCGCCATCGCAGGACAACCCGACCGGCAAGCTGCTGCAAGACTTGAAGGGCAAGGGTATGACCCTGTCGCACATGGCCGTCGACACCCCGGCCGATCAGCGCCGCGACGGCGGTAACCATCTGCAATTAAGCAAGGCCCGCCTGGCGCTGGACATCGTGACGCTCAAGGGGCTCGATGAGCTGGTCGACAAGGCGCAGAACCCGCCACCCGGCACCGACCCGGCCGCGCATGCCAAAACCCTCAAGGCCGGGCTGGAGCAGTTGCGCGACAAGACCTACGGCGAGAACCCGATCAAGCAGGTCACCGACATGGGCTTTTCCGGCCACCGCGAGCTGGAAAAAACCTATAACGGGATCAAGGCATTCCTCAATGGTTTCAACGACCCGCAGCACGCCATCAGCGTCAATATGCGCGCCGCCACCGGCAGCGCCGACCAGGCGCAATTGGCCGCCACCCTCAAGGATTCGCTCAAGCGCCTGGAGCACCCTGACGATGAGCTGGCGATTTCGCGCAATTACGGGATGACCGTCAGTACGCCGTTCTTCAACCTGGCGAAACTGGCCCCTGGTCCCTGGCCCGCAGGCTCTGTGGACGGCACCCGCAATTACGCGCTGATGGCCGAGCGTGGCGAGAAAGGCGTCGAGGTGTACATGTTTCACGAAGGCGCTGGCACGCTCAACGCCGGCGTCGGGGCCGGTGAAAACTTCCTGCCCAATATCACCAGCGCCGACCAGCTCGCCAAAATGACTGCAATAGACACTGGCAATGACCGGCGTGGCGCGTTTGCCTTTCGGTTTGGCGGCGATGTGACGCTGTCCGACAGCAAGACCCAGCGCACCGGGGTGGCCTTCACGGTGCCTGACGAGAAGATTGATCGGTTTGTCGACGATCTGTTCGGCGGCAAGCTCAAGCCCATGGATATCCTTAAAGAGGCCAGCAACCACAAGTCGCACCACATGAGCCGCAACAACTTCGAGGTCAACGCCAGCGCCACCCTGGAGGCCCGTCTGCAACTGGGCATTACCGACAAGGACAGCAAACCGCTGACCGCCGCGGCGCGCTTTGGGGCCGGGGTCACGGTCAACGTCAACCTGGCGACCCACACCAAACAGACCCTGAGCCAGGAAAACCCCAAGGAACGCCTGGATGAAGAGTCAAAAAACCGCATGCGGTTTTTCAACAGCCTCAAGGGCAATGTCTTCGGCCGCGCCCAGCTGGCCGGCAGTAACACCCAGGCCGCCCCAGCCCCCGGCGCGGCCCCGTCATCCCAGGCAATCAACAACAGCATGGGCCTGACCGCCACGCTGGCGGCAGACTCCAAGACCACCAAACGGGTCAAGTTCAAGTACGAAGAGGCCACGCCACTGAGCACCGAGGACGTGACCAAGCTCTCGACCAGTCTGGAAAAGGCGTTCAAGGACAAGGCTTCGCAAACTGAACTGACCCGTCTGGCCGACGGCAAGCAGCCGATGTACTCAGGCGCTGACGACAAGGACAAGGCCCGCTTGCAACTCAAGGGGCTCAATGATTTCTTCGCAAGCAAACCGGCGCACAACGACGATCAATACGCGGCCCTGCGTGACCTCAAGCGCGCCGTGGCGCGCCAGGATGCCTCGCTGGAGCGCCATAGCGTGCTGGCCAACGCACGCTTCGAGAGCAGCTACACCAACCTTTCGCGGCTCGACGAACAGAGCGTGGCGTCGAAGATCCTCAGCGTGGTCAATCCCCATCACGCACCGAGCAACGCCGAGAACGTTGCCAAACTGCTCGATCAGGACCCGACCCTCAAGTCGATCCTCAAGGACCTGCAGAACAGCAAAGGCACCCTGGCCCGCGTGCGCCTGGAGCCCAAGGACTCGGTGATCGACCGGATCGACCAGGGCAGCCGCGACGGCAGCCTGACCCAGAAAGAACTGAGCAAGCTGCTCGAAGACCGCGACAACATGCGGATCAAGGCCATCACGGTGTTCAAGTCCGCCGCGCAAACAGATGGCTTCACCACGCCGCTGCCGATCTTGAGCGGCACCAGCAGCACCTCGGTGGGGGTGACCAAGGTGGTCGGCAAGATCAACTTCAACTACGGCGAAGATCAGGACAAACCGAAAAACTACTTCGTCGACGGTGACCTGGCCCGGCCCTCGAAAACCCAAAGCGACCTGGCCCAGGCGCTGAAGAAGGAGGGGCTTGAACTCAAGAGCTGACCCGGCTGTGCATCCCTTGTTCGCGGCATCGGCCGCGAACAAGGCTTTACCCCCCGACATCCTCTGGAGCTTTCGCAATGAACGCTGCTTTTTACCCCCTCGACGACTTCCCTCCCCTGGCCAGGCTGGCCGATCACTGCGCGCTGATCCAGCGCGAAGTGGCGGCGCTGCAGGCCCCGCTGCTGGACATCGACCGCACCGACAAACCTCACCAGCAAGTGCACGCCGAACTGGACGAACATCTGCGCCAGGGCGGCAGCTACGGCTGGCTCAAGGGCTGGGGCGCGGCCGGCGGCAATCGGGACTGGACCCAGTACCCGCTGCTGTTTCAGGACACCCCGCTGGCGCCGGCGCTGGCCGCCCTGCCGCAGACCCTGGCCTTGCTGCAGACCCTGGACGGCATCAAGGTGGCGTCGCTGGCCCGGCTCGCGCCGCACAGTTTTCTCAGCACCCATCGCCACCCGGAGATTCGCGCCGAGGGGCTGCTGCAGATGCACCTGACCCTCAGCGCCGCCAGCGAGGCCAACTATGCCTACCTCAACGTCGCCGGCCAGTTTCATCAGCACCAGGCAGGCAGTGCGGTGATCTTCGACGGCTCGCAGGATCACTTCGTGGTCAATGCCAGCCAGGCGCCACGGACCATTTTGTACCTGGAGTTCAACAAGGCCCGCGCCGGCCGCTGAAGGAAGTCGCCGGTTAGCGCTGGCGACAGATCCACAACAAAAAAAACGGGCTCATCCGAGCCCGTTTTGCTGTTGCCTGGTTGCCTGGCCGCTAGCCTTGACGCTTTGCCGACGCTTCCAGCAAGCGGTCAGTCAGCAAGCGGACGATCCAGAACGCGGTCAGCGAAGCATCGCCGCGCAAGGGGTCGGTTCCGGCACTGCGTTTGAAGTCCGGCTCCAGGCTGTCGATGTAGTGGTCCAGATCGAAGCGCTCGCTGGCCCGTTGCCCCGGCCGGTCAAGCGCTGCCTGCAGGCGTTGGCTGACCAGCCCGATGGCGTTTTCCAGAGCCTGGCGCTGGTGCGCGGTGACGTAACCGCCACCGCGTACCAGTGCAGCCCAAGAGTTCGGGGTCGACAACTCGCGTGGCTGCGCTGGGGTCATCTTAAAGCTCCTTGTGATTGGTCGATCCTGGCAGTTTGCTGAAGGCATTCTGCACGTTGTTCAGATCGATGTTCTTGGTGGTCAGGTTCAGGCCTTCGCTGTCGCTCTTGACGAAGGAGAACTTGCCGTTCTCGGCGCTGATGTTGCTCAGGTCCAGGTTCCAGTTGCCCTGCTGGCCACCGTTGGTGCGCATGAAGGTGCCGAAGTCATTGACCTTGAAGTTGTCGACCTTCACGTTGGCGTCGGCATTGAGCTGGAAGACCTTGTCGTTGGCGCCCTGGGCACTGCTGTTGGTGATGTTCAGATTAGTCACCTTGGCACCGCCCTCACCCTTGACGGTCAGGGCATCCTCACCGACGTTGGTCCAGTGCACGTTGTCGACGTTCACGGCTTTCTCGTTGCCGGCCCGTACATGCACGCCGTCGGCGGCATTGTCACCGAACACAACGTTCTTCAGGGTGGCGCCCTCGGCCAGCTCGAAGATCGGCTTCTGGCCTTCGCCTTGTCCGCCATCACCCAGGCTTGGCCCGGCGGTGAAGGTCTTGCCCTGGCCATCGAAGACTTCGCCCGGACCAACCTTGATAGTCTGGTTGACCACGGTCGGGCTGCCCGAAGCGGTCGGGAAGCTGACCGGACCGGCCGCGCTGCTGCCGCCGGCGGCAGGTGCGCCCGGTGTAGCGGTGGCGCCCGGCGTGGCCGTTGCACCTGGGGTTACGCTGGCGCCTGGAGCAGCGGGAGCAGCGGGAGCAGCGGGCGCGGCTGGAGCGGCGACACTGCCACCGCCGCCGCCCCCTTCACCACCGCCACCACCAGCGCCCGCAGGAGCCGCCGGCATCGATGGCGTGCTGACCGGCGCAGCACCACCGCCACCGCCCGCGCCGACCGGCGAAGCCGAACCACCACCACCGCCGCCCGCGCCGCTGGCTGGCTGGCCGAAGGTTTCCGGATGGCTGTCCATGAACTGGCCAATCATCTCCAGCAGTTCCTTGAGGCGGTCATCCTTGGAGATCTGCCCGCCGCCATCGGCGGTCGGCGAAATCGAACCGTTCAGCGAACCGCCACCGAGGCTTTGCATCAGGGTATTGACCAGGTCCTCGATACTGCCCGAACCTGAACCGCCACCTTGCGCACCGCCCAGACCCTGGCCACCGCCAAGTCCCTGCCCGCCACCAATACCACCGGCACCCTGACCACCGCCCAGCCCCTGGCCGCCACCGATGCCCCCCGCGCCCTGGCCACCACCGCCCTGGCCAGAACCACCCAGGCCGCCTTCGCCGCCCTTGGCCGAATCACCGGAGCCGCCGAGGATTTTTTCGAACAGCGCCATCAGGATCTGGGTCAGCAGTTCCTTGGCCGAGTCACCGCCTTCGGCAGCCGGGCCTTTACTGTCGCTGCCACCACCGGCACCGCCTGCGCCCTTGCCGCCTTGCAGCGACTCCAGCAACGAGCTGATGTCGCTCTGATTCGACTGGCTGGCCGAACCGCCGCCCTTGCTGCCGCTGAGCAACGCCTCGGCCAGAAAACCGGCCAGGTCTTCCAGCGACGACTGGCCGCCCTTGCCCGCCCCGGCAATACCGGTGGAGGCCAGTGACTGCGAAGCGCCGATGCCGCTCAGCCCACCCAGTGCTCCTAGCCCGCCGCCTTGGGAGAATCCTGCAATGCTTGATAAATCTGCCATGTGCTGCCTCGCTCCATCGTTGAATGTGACCGGGGGCGTCAACCTGCCGCCTTGCCGGTAGCCCCGCCCCGAACCCTGCTGCGGGTTCTGCTGTAGAGGGGCTTGCGGCTATGTGGCAAACCGCCCCTGAGCAGTTCCCGCAAAATTTCGGCACCTCTAAAAACCTGGGCGAGGCCGTCAACGCGAGCCGGCTTTCTACGCAGCGAAGACGCGCGTAGCGCCATAGGCGCCCAGCCAGCAGCCAGTTTTTAGAGGTGCCCTTTCACGCCAGCAAGGACGCGTACTGGCTGCGGGTCTGGCGCAACTGTTCGGTAAAGCCGGTGACCAGGTCACAGAACTGTTTTTCGTCGAGCGTGGAGAGTTCACGTTGGGTGCACAGGCAGACGTTCTGCTGGTCCAGAGACAGCCAGCAGCCGCGCAATTTCGACACATCGAAGTTGATGTTCAAAAGATGTTGCAAGTTTTGCGGACTATTACGCAACAGGCCCAGGCGGGCATGAATGATCACATTATCCGAGTGGTCAGGAACTTCAATGATCGCCGCCTGGCGGCGATCATTGTCGTACAACGCGCAAACCCCGTTGTTGAGGGTCAGCGCGATACCGAGCATTTCACTTAAACGCGCCAGATACAATTGCACGTTACGTTGAGCGTGGGTCATTGGAGTGTCCTTCTGTCAGACGCAGCGCATAAAGGCGCCACAGCAAACAGTGCGTGGACAATTAGCGGTTAAAGTTCCAGCGCAACAGAACGCGGTCAGTGCCTGAAACCCGCCAATACCAATAATCGGTCGATCAGCCGTTGCAAATCATTGTCACTGCGATAATCGCCCGCCAGTTCGTGCCAGACCACAAAGCGCTGCTGGCTGTCGAGGCACACGTAATAGCCTTCGTACGCCTCAATGCTCTCGAAACGGCGCCTGAGCGTGTCGGAAAACAGATTGGGACGCTGCGCCCGGCGCTCGATCGATAGCGCCAGCCCCCAGCCAACACTGGCGTCGTCATGGATGAAATCAACACCTGGCGACCATTGCCAGGTACTTGAGCGACCTTCCCGAATGGTCACGAAGAAGTCCCGTTGATCGGCGCTACGCAAAATCGTTTCAGTCATTCACAGGCACCGTGCTATAGGCAGCCGCGCCGTTGCGCAGTGCAGGCGACCACCAGACTTTCAGTTCAGAACTATTGGCGTCAACCTGCTGACAAGCCTCCGTTAAACAGGACTTTTCGGTTGACGCACACGCACTAATAAACACCGTGATAATAAACAAGGCAAGTCGTCGCACGTTGTTCATTGTCATTCCTCCCTTTTTTCCGACAGTGAGCCTATGCAGGTTAACGATAGGGTGACTCTAAAAATCAGGCGAGGCCGTCAGTACCAGGCAAACAACGGTCGGCGCGCGCTGGACTTTACCGGTTGTAAATGAGCATCACGCACGTGCCTGTTTTAACCCAGCGCTGACAACGCCGGTAGTTTTAGAGCTGCCCGCTAGTTCCGAGCCATCCTTGATAAAAACCTTGCAACAGTAACGTCATTACCGCACGCGGCTTCAGCCCCCCTCAGGGCGGGAGTATTGAAACTCTCACCGGTTTTTCAGGTACTGCAATCGTGGCCGCCGGCCGCGTGGCGACAAAGACTTCAACCGACTCACCGGGCTGCAGACTGGAGGCAGGCCATGCGCTGGCAGCGAGTGCCTGACTCGCTGAACATGAAGCCAGAGAAAACACCTGGGGTCTTGTACCGATGTTGCGTACCACGCCGACGCTGATTTCGAAACCGTTACCGGAAAACCACTGGCCGCGGGCGGTGTCGATCGCAAACGAAGCGTCCACTGTACACAGGTCGCG
This sequence comes from Pseudomonas sp. LJDD11, assembly GCF_024584215.1. NCBI lineage: Bacteria > Pseudomonadati > Pseudomonadota > Gammaproteobacteria > Pseudomonadales > Pseudomonadaceae > Pseudomonas > Pseudomonas sp. LJDD11. The sequence continues at coordinate 212,925 of NZ_JANJFL010000001.1, read as the reverse complement.
CAAGGCGGCACCAGATGATGACGATTTGACACCATCGGGAATACGTCCTTTCACCAGCTCAGCGAACGTCGTCGAGAGCGTCGCACGCATCTGTTCCCGACTGTCTGGGCGCTGGCGCCCGAGCGCCTTGTCCAGCGTGGGGCGATCCTGGCTGGCCACATAGCGGCCCGGGTCGACCTGGTCGCCGACCAGTCGCGGGGTGAGGATAAACAACCGCTCGCGGCGCGAGACCGACTGCCGGGTCGATGAGAACAACTTGCCCAGCACCGGCAGATCACCGAGCACCGGCACCTTGTCGTGCTGCTCGCCGTTTTCATCGACATGAAAGCCGCCAATCACCAACGAACGGTTTTCGGCCACCACAGCCTGCGTGCTGACCGTGCCGCGTTTGACATCCGGCGTCCGATCATCGCGCACCCGCTCCAGTTGCCCGTCTTCGATATCGACAATCAACTGAAAGCGCTGGCCGGTGCCGCCGGAGATGGTCCGCGGCACCACTTGCAGGCTGGTGCCGGCCGTCACCGGCTGGACATTGGCAACCCGCTCACCGGTGGTGGTGATGTAGGCGGTGCGGCTGAAATCGATCACCGCCGGCTGGTTCTCCAGGGTCAGCACCGATGGCCGGGCGATCACCGAAGCGGCGCCCTGGCCTTCGAGCGCACGAATATCGGCAAAGAAGCGCTGGAAATCATTGATGAACAGGGTCGAGGAACCACTGGTCAACAACGAACTGCCGAAGTTTACGGCACCCGCCTGAGCCGACCAGTTCGACTCTAGGGCTGACAGCTGGGTACGGTCGATGTCGAGAATGATCGCATCGATCTCGACCAGGTTACTGGGCCGGTCAAGCTGCTCGATCAGTTGCTGATACATCTCCCGCTTGTCCGGGTCGTCGTAGATCAGCACCGCGTTGTTGCGCACATCGGCCACCACCCGACGATTGCCGCCTGCTTTGGCCGGACGGCTGCGCGAGGGCTCGGCGGTGCGCTCGCTGGCCAGGTTGACGATCTTGCTACGGGCCAGATCGGCCATGCCCTGCATGGACTGAATATTGGTCATCGGGTCGGCCGACACCGGCCCACCCGCTGGCATGCGCTGGGTATCGAGCATCTGTTCAAGCAGGGCCGCGACGCCGGGAATGCTCACCGACTCGTCGCGGTAGCGGATCTGCCGGTCAGCCACAGCGGCGTAGCGCAAGGGAAACATCATGACCTGGTGTTTTTCTTCGGTCTTGCGCTTTTCCTTGCTGAAGCTGCGGATCAATTCGATATAGCGCGGCGGACCGCTGACCAGCACCACCCCTTCATCGGGCATCTCGCCCCAGCCGAAGCGTTTGTCGAGCAGGCCGATATCGGTCAGCGCCTGTTTGAGGTCCGGCGCGGCATCGGCCGACACTTCCAGCCGTTCGGACAACTGCGCAGCTTGGGCACTGACATACAGCTTGCCGTTATAGAAAAACCACTGGAACTGGTGCTCGAGCGCCAGTCGGTCGAGAAATTCCTGGGCATTGGCCGAGCGTATCCGCGCATCTACCACGCCACTGACGCCACGGATATCCAGGCCCACACCGAACGAGCCGGCGAAGTCATTGAGCACCTTCGACAGCGGCGTCTGGCTCGCCTCATAAGCATAGGAGGCCTCGCGCCACTCCTCCGGTACCGCAGCGAGCGCTGCCGGTGCCTGACCGAACCACAGCGCCGTACACAACAACGGTTTTATCCAATGCCTGAACACAGGTTGGCTCCCAGTGAGAATGGATGGACAACACGTCGTGGCGCAGCCGGAGTGCGCGGCAGCGCAGCCTCGAGCATCGAGGCCCAGACGTCGCGCTGATTGGCCAGCGCTTCAATGACCGCAAGCAGCGCCGGCGAGTCAAGCTGGCGCTGATGCTGGACCAGGCACAGGCCACGGGTTTCAGGGTCCAGCGCCAACGCCCCGCGAAAACGCATGCGGCTGGCGGCCGACAGCTTCAAGGCACTGACCAGCCCGGCCTCGTCACCGCGCCACGCCGTAGCCAGAGGCGCAATGAACGCCAGCCCGCTGCCACAGCGGCGCACCCGCATCAGCTGCTCATCGACCTGCAAGGCGAGCTCAGCATCACCACCGTCCAGCCAGCGCTCGACAGTGGCAATCAGCTCAGCGGATTTCATTCAGGATCGCCTTGGCCAAGTTGTGCTTGACCACGATCTCCTGGTTAGCCGCCCAACTGGCGGTGGACGCCTGACGCATGGCCGAGTTGAAGGCATGCCAGTCATCAGGCGAGAAAGCATCCAGATTCAGCGCGGCTGTATCCAGGTCTTTCTGGGTATGTTCAAAGTTGGCATCCAGGCGACGCCGCAGTGCATCGGAAGACAGCATGGCAATACTCCTTGATCCGGGTAACTGGGCAGTGAGTGGCGCAAGACCGGGTTTGGTTCCATGCCCGGCCGATGACCGGTCAGCACAGCGCCCTGCTGACGGGTCAAGGCAGGACGTGTTGCACCAGGCTGTGCCAGTCCAGATTGAATTCGCCGCGCTCGGTGCGCAGGCTCAACGCATCGGCGGCCAGACGCGGATCGCCCTGCAGGCTCCAGCCCTCACGGCCGCCGTGCTGCAGGCAGGTCGCCAATTCCTCAAGCCGCTCGGGGTGACAATGCAGACGCGCCAAAGGCTCGTCCGGCTGGGCGCTGAGCAGATGCCCCAGCACCGCCTCGATCCGTTGCAGCGGCGGCTGCTCGTTCAATACCTGCTGCACAGCGGCGCTGACCAGTTCGCGAGCGACCTCCAGCACCGCGGCTTCGCGACGCTGATGCTGGTCGCGCAAGTCTTCAAGCAGTGCCAGGGATTGCTCGAGCACTTCGGCCCGCGCCTGCTCCTCGGCCTGGCGGCCCAGCAGCAACGCTTCGCTGCGCGCCTGGTCGAGGATTTGCCGGGCTTGGGCCTGGGCCTGCTGCACCAGTTGTTCGGCCAGCCGACAGTCATCGAACAGTTCACGAGGCAGCAGTGACCCGGTCACCGTATGCCGGTCGCCGGGAAAAGTCAGGGTACGGCGGGTCAGCATGACCATCTCCTCAATCAGTCAGTTGCCCTGGATACCTGCCAGCTCAGCGCATGCCATAAGGCCCGCAGGCGTGCATGCGGAATCTGCTCGACCGCCAGTTGTTCGGCTGCCTGCACGGCGTCACGGGCAAATTGCAGGCGCAGACGTGACCACAGGGTTTCTCCGGCCCAGGCACGCAACAGGCAAAGGCCGGCGGCTTCGGGCCCTGCGCCATACCACTGGGCCGGCAGCCATTGCCCCGGCTGCAACGCCTGGCCCAGCCGCTGACACCAGCGTTGCGTGCGCTCATCCAGTCGATGACGTCGACCACCGCTGGCACCGGCACACACTGCCACGCACAGTTCGAACACCCGCTGCCACTGCTCGGCATCGAACGGTAACAAAGGCAGCAGCAGTTCATCCGGTGGCGGAGGAACACTGGCGGTCATGCCCATGCAACGGTCAGCCAGCGCCGCATCGCGTTGCAGCATCAGTGTCAGGGTTGGCTGGTCGAAATCAGCCGTGGCGGGCAGTTGCCAGGTTTCATGGGCTTGTCGCCAGCCCTGGGCCCACCAGCGAACCCAGCTCAGCGCCTGTGGCGCATCCGGGGTCATCGCTCAGCCCCTTGAGTGGCGCCAGCCGCTTCGGGACGTCGCGACAGCCGCTGCAACCAGCGCGGGTTGAGAGCAAACAGGCCGCCAAGCAGCAACGCGATACCGAACGCTGACAGACCAAGAATCCATTGCCAGAACTCCAGGCGCTCACGGGTCAGCTCAAACGGCCCGAGGCTGACCCGTTCGACGGTCTGCCGGTACTCCTGAGAAGGCACGAAGACCACCGCAAGTTTCTTGTCATCAGCGCCGGCCATGCCCGGAATACTGCTGGCGACCATGCGCCGGATACGCGGCAAGACGCTGTCGGGTTCCATGCCGTCGCGGTGCTTGATAAACACCGCGGCCGAGGCTGGCTGTACAGGTTCGCCAGGGGCGATGCGTTCGGGCAACACCACATGCACCCGGGCCACCACCACGCCGTCGATCTGCGAGAGTGTCTGTTCCAGCTCCTGGGACAACGCATAGATGTAGCGGGCACGCTCTTCGAGCGGCGAAGAGATTACCCCCTCCTTGCGAAACACCTCACCCAGGCTCGAACGCGAGCGGCGCGGCAGACCGACCGCCTCCAGCGCGCGTACCGCCCGGGAAATGTCCTGCGCCGCCACCAGTACCGACACCGAGCTTTTGTCCAGGCGCTTGTAGGCACTGATGTTCTTGTCGGCCAACTCGGCCATGATCTCGTTGGCATCCTGCTCGGTCAGGTCGCGATGCAGTTCCATACGGTCACCACAGCCGGCCAGCGCCAGCACTACCGACAACAGGGCGAGCAGCCTGATTACCTTGGGATACATAGCCCCGCCCTATTGCAGACTGGTCAGTTTTTCCACGCTTTGCGCCGCCTTGCTGACCAGTTTGGCGCTGAGCATGCTTTCAAGGTAGAACGACGACAGCGAACGGTTGGCCTGCATCATCTGCTGCGGGTCGACCGAGCCGGAGACACGCTGCAACTGCCGGTTGATCCGTTCGGCGTCTTTCTGAAATGCGGAGGTGGCCTGCAATACCGGCGACACCTCACTGGCCGGTGACGCCGCCGAACGTGGCGCGGCGGGCTGCATGGCCGCACTGAACCAGGCGATATCCGCCGAGGCAGGCGCAACATTCGATGTCAGCTCGGTATCCACAAGACTTGCGGAATGGGTTGATACACGGTTAACAGCCATGTTTTGCTCTCCTGCCTGGACGAAAAGGCACCTGAAAAGTCGTGCGGATCAGCCGCGTGATTCGGTCACGCTCTGCTGCACCAACACAGACAGAATGTTGCCGGCCGCGATACTGGCGTCGGTTTTCAGGGTGTTGCCAGCCCCGCCATTCTGAAAGTTCTGTTGCGCATCAGGAAACAGGCCACCCAGCGAGTTGCCCTCGGCACTGCCTTTGATTTCGCCCTTGATCATGTCAATGGCCTTCATGTACTGCTGGCTCTCGGCCTTGGACATCACGAAGTCGCCCTCGGACAGCTCACCCATCCAGTCCTTGGATTTGCCGTCCGGCTTGCCGAACTCCTCGGGGTGCATGTCCATGAAGCGCGAGATTTCCTTGAGGACATCTTTATCTTCAGGGTTGAAGCTCATCATGCCGTTAGTGTTGCCCTTGACCAAGGCACCGATCGAGGCAGGCTGCGAGGCGACCGGCTTGAGCAGGTTGTCGAGTTTTTCCTCGCCAAGACTGCCCAGCAACGAGCTCAGCAGACTCTGCAGGCCACCGCCGGCACCAGCACCGCCAGCCCCCGCCAGGGAATTGCCGCCCCAGCCCTGGTTGCAACCCGCCGAAGGGCTCGCGGCGCCGCGCGAACCGCCCAGGCCACCCTGGCCCAACGAGCCTTGTCCAAAGGCGCCCTGGCCGCTGGTGCCTTGACCGATGGAGCTTTGGCCCGAAGAGCCGCCACTGAGGAATTCACTGATCAGCCCTTCCAGGCCTTTGGTGAAGGCGGCCTTTTCCCGGCCGTCGAGGTAATTGTCTTCGCTGAGCTCATCGCGCCAGCCGTCGACCCGGCCATTGGCATCGTGCGGTTTGCCGTACTTTTCAGGGTTGCGGTCCATGTGATCGGCAACCATGCCGATCAACGGGTTGTCAGCGTTGCGGATATTGGCACCGCTGCCGCTCTTTTCCAGCAGCGCGTCGCTGAGCAGCGAGGCGATCTGACCCGCCGCCTCACTGGAGCTCGATTGCAGGGCGCTGGTCTGGGTGCTGGCGAAGGTGCTCTGAAATGCACCGGCCTGTGGCCCGCCTATTGAAGAAGAAAACATAGTCCACTCCTTGAATGCACTGGGGTAACCCCTCCCGACGCGGGCCGGGAGGGGAACACGACGATCAGTAGTTGATCGCCTTACCGGTTTGCTGAGCGGCGTTCTGCGCCTTGGTGGCCGAGTCCTGGTAGGCGCTGGCGATACCGTTGACGGTATCGGTCATCATCTTGTTGGATTGGGCTTCGGCGTTCATGGTGGTGGTTGCCGCAGCGGTGGCATCCATTTTGGTCATTGCAGCCATCGAAGCGCCGAGGGAAGCGGTACCAGCCATAGTGATTACTCCTGATCATCGAAAGTGTTGAACACCGGATGTGATGTTCGAACAGTGAGTGGCCGATTTTCAGAAGCGGTTCCACATGACCCCGCATTCAGGATTCAGAAGCGTTGATGCTCAGGCTCTTCATGCGGTGATAGAGGGTGCGTTTGGGAATACCCAGTTCAGTGATTACCGACTCGATATTGTTGGGATGACGTGCCAGGCATTCCTGGATTACCGCCTTTTCCAGCGCCCGCAGGTAATCACGCAGGCGTGCCGAGGACTCATCGAGCAAGCCGCCAGCCAGCCCCTGCAGCGCCGGCATGCCCAACACGAAGCGCTCGGCGGCGCATTTGAGTTCGCGGATATTGCCCGGCCAACGGTGGCCGAGCAGGCTTTTGAGCAGGTGCGGATCGCGCTCCGGAACCGGCAGGCGATGCCGGCTCGCCGCTTCACCGACAAATTGCTCGAACAACCGATGCAAGTGCTCAAGCCGCGAACGCAGTGTCGGTAACTGGATCTTGATGACGTTAAGACGAAAGAACAGATCGCGCCGGAACTTGCCTTCCTCGACCAGTTTCTCAAGGGGGGTCTGAGTGGCCACAATCACTCGTAAGTCAAGCTCGACAAAACGCGTCGACCCCAAACGCTCTATTCCACGCATCTCCAGAACACGCAGCAACTTGGCCTGGAGTAACAGCGGCATGCTGTCGATCTCGTCAAGATACAACGTGCCATGATTAGACGCTTCGATATAACCGGCACGCGATTTAGAGGCGCCGGTGTAAGCGCCCGCCATCACCCCGAACAATTCGCTCTCGGCCAGTTGCTCGGGAACCGCTGCGCAGTTGAGTGCCACCAACGGACCGGGACGCCCTGATAGTTGATGAATGCGCCGCGCCAGCGTGTCTTTGCCAGTGCCCGTCTCGCCTTCAAGCACCATGTCGACATTAAGCGGCGCGGCCTTGCGGATGAACGACTGCAGGGTACCAAATATGTCGAGGACCTCGTGCTCCATCTTCGAAGCGTCATTGCTCATAGAGTCCCCGTTTCATCCAAGCCCCTTACTGATGATCAGCAATTCCATTGAACAACAGGACAGCGTCAGCCGTACTTTTGCATGCAAAAGCAGACCGTCACCTAACCTCTGTTTACGATCACCCGCCCGGAACAGCCCGGCTTCGCGAAAGGATTCAAGGGTGCAGACTGCCCCGGTTCCAGAGACACAGAGGGCCACCTTCCCTCATTGTGTTGCGGACCACTGTCAGCAGGACAATTGCCTGCTGGCCGGGCGTCTGCGGCGTTATGCGCGCCAGCGCTACGTTGACTGCCTCGCCCAGTTTTTAGAGGCACCCTATTACATCCAGACACTACTGCAAGCCGGTTGGCTGTCAGGCACAAGTAAGCCGCAGGGTATATACACGGCCAATCAGAATCGCGTGAACATTTTCTATTGCGTCGATAAATTTTTCCACTCATGAACGGCCCGAGTCACAATATATAAAGCTTTTGCAATGCTGATGGCAACCGGGACCAAAGCATTGACCAACGCCAATGACCAGGGCCTCTCTAAAAACCCGGGCCAGGCCAGCAGTACAAGGTAAAAACAGGCCAGCAACGATCTACGGCATTGCGGGCAGCACTGGCGATAACTTGCGCAGTTAACCCCCCCCATATTGCAGCGCCTGACGCAGCCGTGTGGCGGACTAATGCACAGCACTAACGGTACTTGTCAACAACGTCCAGAGCGGCAAATACCGGAAACAAAGTGGTGAATCCAATCAAGATTACCAAGTTGTTCGGAAAACCGAATACACATCCGGTTTTCCGAACAAAGTTAAAGAATTATTAATTACCGCCTGACGGCCTGCCCACCGGGGCCAGCGTATGCGAAGCTGGCGTCAGGTGCGTGATTTGCCAAATCGGTCGCATTTTCAGATCAGCGGGCGCGGCACGGAACGGCGGCAGCACCCTGCCTCGGAAAAACTGGTCATAAATCAACCACACAAACCAAAGCCTCTGAAAATAGAGCATTCAGCGAGTTATCCACAGACATACCCACGATTTTCGTGGACAACTTTTGACAGTTTTCGCAAACCCATATGACCAAAAAAAGCAAGCGCGACCCTCGCGCCTGCTGCCGCCGGCACTGTGCATATCACCCCCCATGGGTTGATTTTGTCGGTGGCTGGCGTTGCAATGGCGTATTTGCGGACAATCCACCCAGCATGCAAGAACATTATCAGGTGGCCGTGCTCGGCCTGGGCGCGATGGGCGCTGCAACCCTTTATCAACTGAGCAAGGCCGGCGCCAACGTCATCGGCGTGGACCGCCATGCGCCGCCCCATACTCAGGGCTCCAGCCATGGCGATACGCGCATCACTCGCCTGTCCAACGGGGAAGGTCCGCAGTACCTGCCGCTGGTGCGCAGCTCTCATCGGATCTGGCGGGAACTCGAAGCACTGTCGGGTGAGGCATTGTTCGAGCAGTGCGGCGTGCTGGTGATGACCTCAAGCAGCGTCTACGACCCGCACGATCCTGCGGACTTCACCCACCGCACCATTGAACTGGCCAAAACCTACGGCATCGAGCACCAGGTGCTGGACGCGGCGCAGATTCGCCAGCGCTTCGGCCAGTTCAGCCCGGTGCTGGACAGCGCCATTGGCTACTTCGAACCGCAAGGCGGTTATCTGCGCCCGGAACGCTGCATTGCCGTGCAGCTGCAACTGGCCGCGCAGCAAGGTGCGCAACTGCGCCTGAACGAGACCGTGCTGGCGCTTGAGAATGAAGGCACAACGGTCAGGATCAGTACCGATCAGGGAGTGATTTATGCCGACAAGGTAATCGTCAGTGCCGGCATGTGGTCGGCCGGGCTGCTGGGCGCGCCCTTTGATGCTCTGCTGCGGGTCTGTCGCCAGACGCTTTACTGGTTTGAAGTCAGCGAACCGGCACGCTTCGCGGCGCAGTCACCGAGTTTCATCCTGACCCACGGACCGGCATTCAATGATGTGAGTTACGGCTTCCCGCCCCTGCCCGGCGAAGGCAGCATGAAAATTGCCACCGAGCAGTACGAGACAGCATGCGATCCATACTGTCTGGATCGTAATGTCAGCGACCAACAGATCGAGCAGATGTACCGCACTCAAGTTGCCGGGCGTTTTAGCGGGGTGGGTAGCCGGGCACTGAAGACCTCGGTGTGCGCCTACACCGTGACGCCCGATTACCACTTCATCATCGACGAGCACCCCTGCCTGCCTAACGTGACGGTGGTCTCGGCTTGCTCAGGGCATGGTTTCAAGCATTCGGCGGGGCTGGGCGAGGCGCTGGCTCAGCGCTGCATGAGCGGACGCAGCGAAACGGACCTTTCGGCGTTCAGCCTGCAACGTTTCAAGCGTTGAAAAAGCACAAAGCCCGCACGAGGCGGGCTTTGTTTTTTACGCGACAAACGATCAGTCGTCGCGGCTCATGATGCCGAAGATCTGCAACAGGCTGATGAACAGGTTGTAGATCGATACATACAGGCTGATGGTCGCCATGATGTAGTTACGCTCACCACCGTGGATGATCGCACTGGTCTGGAACAGGATGCAGGCCGAGGAGAACAGCACGAAACCTGCGCTGATCGCCAGTTGCAGACCGCTGATCTCGAAGAACAGACCGGCCACGACCGCTGCCAGCAGGACGAAGAAGCCTGCGGTGATGAAGCCGCCCAGGAAGCTCATGTCCTTGCGGGTGGTCAGCACGTAAGCCGACAGGCCGCCGAACACCAGTGCAGTCATGGCAAACGCCGAGCTGACCACTTCTGCGCCGCCGCTCATGCCCAGGTAACGGTTGAGGATCGGACCCAGGATGAAGCCCATGAAGCCGGTCAGGGCGAAGGTCGAAACCAGGCCCCAGACCGAATCACGCAGCTTGGCGGTCAGGAAGAACAGGCCATAGAAGCCGATCAGCACGACGAAGATGTTCGGGTAGCCAACACGCATTTGCTGGGCCACGAACGCCATGACGCCGCTGAAAGCGAGGGTGAGGGCCAGAAGGCCATAGGTATTGCGCAGGACACGACTGACTTCGAGCTGGTCGGCTTCCTGCACGCCGGTTTTAAGTAGGTAATCCTGTTCGCGCATCGCGAAGCTCCTCACTGTTGATAGCTTGCTGAAATGACAAGTTGCAAAGATCATATCAGAGGCGCCGCTCATCACCACCGGCAGAGTTTGACAGCTTGTTACATTCGGGTATTATGGCGCCCGCAACACATGTGGAGGTATGGCCGAGTGGTTTAAGGCAGCAGTCTTGAAAACTGCCGACTGTAACAGGTCCTAGAGTTCGAATCTCTATGCCTCCGCCATATTCGATAGCACAAAGCCCTGATCATTCAGGGCTTTGTCGTTTCTGGAGCCTGCAAAATCCCCCTCCGCTTCTGCCCTGGTTACCCTGTTGCGGCAGATCGACCGACAACAGCTATTCTCCAGTGGGGTACGCCAGCCCGCACACGCCTTGTGCAAAAAATCGCTGTGCGAGGTTGCAACATCAAGCGCCCTCCAGTCAGCCGAGGTCACTTTGCAGTCAGCTCCCGACCCGCTCAACGAAGCCGCCAGAGTCAGCTTTCTCGAACGTTTGCAGATTCTCGACACGCCTCGCGAGCAAGCCTTCGACCGGGTAACCCGGATCGCCGCCACCCTGCTCGATGCCCCCATTGCCCTGGTATCGCTGGTCGACCGCGAGCGCCAGTGGTTCAAGTCCGCCGTGGGCCTGGAGGCCACGCAGACACCGCGCAACGTCGCCTTCTGCGCCCACGCACTGTTGGTCGAAGAAGCGCTGGTGATTCCCGACACCCTGGCGGACGAACGCTTTGCCGACAATCCGCTGGTCAGTGGCCCGCCCTTTATCAGATTCTATGCCGGCATCCCGCTGCGGCTTGGCAACGGCCTGAGCCTGGGCACGCTGTGCGTCATTGACAGCCGCCCACGGCAGCTGGCCCCGGAACAGCTCACTGCGCTCAGCGATCTGGCACGTATTGTCGAAAGCGAAATCAACCAGCGTAATCTGGTCACCGATGCGGCCAGCCTGCACCTGCTTGAGGAACTGGTTCACGACCGGCGCCAAAGCTACAGCCTGGAAAAACGCTAACAGGCGCTGCGCCCCGACGTCTATGCGCAGTTGTTGCCGCACTTCGAGCAGGCCCTGAGCGGTCAGCGAGTCACGGTCGACAATATTCGCTACAGCGCAACCGACCCCAGAGTCTGGTGTGCGACATACGTGCCCGACATCCGCCATGGCCAGGTCGATGGTTTTTTGTCATGTCGCAGGATATCACCGAGCACAAGCTGGCCGAGAAAACCCTGTTTGACAGAGCCACCCGCGATGCCCTGCTGATTGCAGCCGCGTAGCGACTGCTGAGCTGAGCTGCGCAGGCGACCTGGTCGGGCGCCTGGCGGGGGACGAGTTCGTGATCATTGCCAAGACCTTGAGCTCGACCGAAGCGGCGGAGAATCTGGGCGAGCAACTCTGCCGGGCCCTGGCCGAGCCGTTCACCCTCAACGGCCATACCGGTATCAGGATTGGCGCAAGTGTCGGCATCGCCTTCAGCCAGCCTTCGGAGCCGATCACCCCTGAGGCCGTGCTGGCCAAGGCCGACCACGCCATGTACGAGGCCAAGCGCAAAGGCCGCAGCCATTATCGGTTTGCGATTTAGTGATGACGCTTAACGCATCGCTGCCAGCTTGATCCCGAAGCCCAGCAGGCAGGCGCCTGCCAGCCGTTCAAGCAGATTGGCGGTGCGCGGGTTGGCACGCATGCGCTCGGCCAGGTGCTGGGTCAGCAGTACCGCAATCAGCCCATAAAGGAATGTCACCACCGCCACCGTGGCGGCCAGAAAGCCAAAGGTCAGCAGGCCCTGATGGCGGACCGGATCGACGAACAGAGGAAAGAACGCCATGTAAAACATGATCGCCTTGGGGTTGAGCAAGGTGATCATCATGGTCTGGCGCAGGTACTGGCCGTTGTCCATACGGCTTTTGCGCGGGGTGCCGCCTGGCTTGCTCAGCAGCATGCGCAGGCCCAGATAAGCCAGGTACGCCGCCCCCGCCCACTGCACGACATGAAAGGCGGCCGGGTAAGCCGCCAGCAGCGTAGCGACCCCGGCCACCGCCAGCCACAGCAGGACCTGATCGCCAAGAATGACCCCGCAAGTGGCCGCCAGCCCGGCCTTGACCCCACCTTTGCCGGTCGCCGTGATCAGTGCGAAATTGCCTGGGCCGGGAATGGCCAGGACGATGATGAACGCAATGACAAAAGCGCCGTAGTCAGTCACGCCTAGCATGGATCCAGCTCCTTGAGGGTGTAGAGCGCGCAGTCTATCCGGTTTTGCCGAAATGCTGTGCTGAGGCTTGGGCTTGCTCCCTATGCAAGCCACGTATAAATACGCCGGTATGAATCTTCAGCGGCTTTCGTCAGAATAGCCAACGTAGAATCATTCTCATACAAGGCACTGTCATGCACCACCTGCCCGCCCCCGCTGCGCCGCCAAGGATTCTGGCCATCGAGGACGATCCCTTGCTGGCCAGCCACCTGGAAGCTCATCTGCTCCAGCGTGGCTTTGCCGTGACCTTGCGACTGCATGCTGAAACCATTATTGAGCTGGTGACCCAGGAACACTTCGACCTGATTCTGATGGACATCATGCTGCCTGACGGCAACGGCCTGGATTTGTTGAGTGAGTTGCGTCGACGCCAGCGGGTGCCGGTGATCCTGATGTCGGCGCTGGGCGCCGAGCAGGACCGTATTCTGGGTTTCAGTCAGGGGGCCGACGATTATTTGCCCAAGCCCTTCAGCATGCGCGAAATGGACGTGCGCATTGATGCAGTGTTACGCCGCGTGGCTTATGAGCACGAAGCCAAGACGCGGCATGATGACCTGCAACTGATCGTCGATAATCGGCGTTGCGATGTTTGCCATGCGCAGCAGTGGGCCGATCTGAGCGGCATGGAATTTCGCGTCCTGCAAGTGCTGCTCGACCATAGCGGCGAGGTGCTGAGCAAAGCGTTTCTGTATCAGCAGGCGATGCATCGTGCCTGGTCGCTGCATGATCGCAGCCTGGACATGCATGTCAGCCGGATCCGTCGCAAGTTGCTGGCCATCGGTTATAACAGCCGCTGCATCGAGACCGTGCGCGGCACCGGTTATGTGCTGAGCCCGACCAAAGCATGAGCCTGCCTGATCGTCATTCGTTGCTGTGGAAGCTGGTTGCGGCCTTGGCATTGCTGTGTCTGCTGGTGGTGATCCTTGAAGAGGACCTGGCCGAGCGGGTGGAAAATGCCACTTCACGTTTGCCTGAAGAAACCCAGCAGGTGCTCAAAGGGTACGCCGCTCAGGCGCAGCGCGCCTGGGAGCAGCAGGGTGCGGCCGGCGTCGATGCGTTTCTCGAGCAACTGCAAGAGCACGAACAGGTCTGGGCGGTGGTCGTCAGTGCCCAGCGCGAATCACTGGCGTCGCAGCCGTTGTCGGAAGACGAGCACACCAGACTCAACTTCATCCGTCCCATTGATGGTCTGATAGGCAGGCCGGGCGCGCGACCGAGTTTCTATATTCCTTTCGAAGGCAGTGACGCGCGGCTGGTGATGGAGCTGCCGTTGCGCCTGAATCCACGCCAGCATAACCGCCTTTGGGAGATCCTCGCCCAGCAGGTGTTGCCCGCCAGCCTGGCTGTGCTACTGGGCGCGCTGCTGTATCGCATGCTGATTGCGCCAATGGCCAGCCTGCGTCGCCAGGCCATTGCGCTGGGCAGCGGCGATCTGTCGGCGCGCATCGAGCCGCGGATTGCCGAGCGCCGCGACGAACTGGGCGAACTGGCGCGCACCGTCAATCACATGGCTGCACGCCTGGAGTCCACCGTCGACTTCCAGCGCCGGCTGTTGCGCGCGCTGTCCCATGAGCTGCGCACGCCGTTGAGCCGCCTGCGGGTGGCTGGCGAGCGTGAACTGGATATCGCCACATTGCGTCAGCGTCAGGAGCGTGAAGTGCTGGCCATGGAACGCTTGATCGACGACACCCTGGAGCTGGTCTGGCTCGACACCGAGCGCCCCCGGTTGCCCGCAGAATCCGTGGAAGTGGCCGAACTGTGGAATATCCTGCGCGAAGACTGCTGCTTTGAAACCGGCTGGCCGGTCGAGCGCCTGCCCTGCGAACTACCGGCCGACTGCCGGGTGTCAGGCAACCTCAATGGCCTGGCCCAGGTGCTGGAGAACATCCTGCGTAACGCGGTACGCCATTCTCCGGAACACGGCATCGTGCGCCTGAGCGGCCAGCGCGAGGACGCCCACTGGCATCTATGGATCGAGGACCAGGGTCCTGGGGTGGCGCCGGAACAACTGCAACAGATTTTCAAGCCGTTTACCCGGCTCAGCGCCGACCGGCCTGGCGGCGACGGCTTTGGCCTGGGGCTGTCGATCGCCCAGAGCGTGGTGCATTCACAAAGCGGCGATATCTGGGCCGATAACGCCCATCCTGGGCTGCGGGTGCATGTACGCTTGCCAGCCGCCTGAGCGGGTTGCTCACACTCAGGCGCCTTAATTCTTTATCATTGTGCCTGTCACGCTGATCGAGCCGAGCATGAAATTCGCCCTTTGTCTGTTTTCCGCCCCCCATGCACCCTCCTCGCGCCGCGCCCTGCTGTTCGCCCAGGCATTGCTGGCGGGCGGGCATGAAATTGTGCGGCTGTTCTTTTATCAGGATGGTGTGCACAACGCCTGCGGCAGTGTGGTTACGCCGCAGGACGAGCAGGACCTGCCGCTACAATGGCGCGCCTTCATCAGCGAACACCAGCTCGATGGCGTGGTGTGCATTGCGGCGGCGTTGCGCCGTGGCGTGCTGAACGCCGAAGAGGCTGCACGCTATCAGCGCAGTGCGGCCAGCCTGCTGGCGCCCTGGGAGCTGTCCGGGTTGGGCCAGTTGCACGATGCGGCGCAGGCAGCCGACCGGGTGATCTGTTTTGGAGGGCCATAAGATGAGCAAATCGCTATTGATTATCAGCCGCCAGGCGCCGTGGTCAGGGCCTGGAGCACGCGAAGCGCTGGACATTGTCCTGGCCGGCGGCGCCTTCGATCTGCCGGTCGGCCTGCTGTTTCTCGACGATGGGGTATTTCAGTTGCAGACCGGGCAGCACGCCAGCGCCGTGCAGCAGAAAGACATCACCGCCAACCTCAAGGCCTTGCCGATGTTCGGTATCGAAGACTTGTATGCCTGCGGCCACAGCCTTGAGCAACGCGGCGTCCAGGCTGACAATCCGGATGTCCAGAGTCTGGCCAGCGGTGCCGATATCGCCGCCCTTATCGACCGTTACGACCAGGTGATCACGATCTGATGGCGACCTTGCACGTTGTATCCCACTCCCCATTCGCCGACAGCCGCCTGAGCAGTTGCCTGCGTGTGCTCGGCGAACATGACGCGCTGCTGCTGTGCGGCGACGCCACCTATGCGCTGCGCCAGCCCGATGCTGCGCTCAGTGCGCTGGGTGAGCGGCTGTTCGCGCTCGAAGAAGACCTGCTTGCCCGACACTTGGCACTGCCCGCCAGCGCCCGTGCGGTGGACTATCCAGGCTTCGTCGAGTTGTCGGTACGCTTCGACAAGGTGAATACCTGGCTATGACCCATCTGAACGTAGACGGCCGCCAGATCCCGCTGGACAGTGATGGATTTCTGCAGAACCTCGGCGACTGGTCACTGGCGGTTGCCCAGGCACTGGCCGCCGAAGAAAACATCGATTTTGGCGACGAGCATGTGGAAATCCTCCTTCTGCTGCGCGCGTTCTACAGCGAATTCCAGCTGTCGCCCGCCACCCGGCCGCTGATCAAGTACACGGCACTCAAGCTGGGCCCGGAAAAGGGCAACAGCATGCACCTCAACCGCCTGTTCAACGGCCGGCCCGCCAAACTGGCGGCCCGTCTGGCAGGCCTGCCCAAGCCGACCAATTGCATATGACCGACTACCGCCCGCTGGTTACCGAAACACCAGAAGAACACTCCTTCGCCCAGTTCGTACGCATCCTCGGCAAGGGCAAACGCGGCGCTCGCGGCCTGACCCGCGAAGAGGCCCGCCAGGCCATGGGCATGCTGCTCGATGAACAGGTCGAGGACACCCAGCTCGGCGCGTTTCTGATGCTGCTGCGCCACAAGGAAGAAAGCCCCGAAGAGCTGGCCGGTTTTACCGAAGCGGTGCGTGAGCGGGTCAAGGCGCCGGCCATTGAGGTGGATATCGACTGGCCGAGCTACGCCGGCAAGAAACGCCACCTGCCGTGGTTTCTGCTGGCCGCCAAATGCCTGGCCAACAACGGTATCCGTGTCCTGCTGCACGGTGGCGGGGCGCACACCGCCGGGCGCCTGTACACCGAACAACTGCTGGAGCTGCTGAATATTCCGCTGTGCCGCAACTGGCAGAGCGTCGACAGCGCGCTGCAACAACGCCACCTGGCGTTCATCCCGCTGGCCGACTGGGCACCGCAGTTGCAGCGCATGATCGACCTGCGCAACACCCTGGGGCTGCGCTCGCCGATCCATTCCCTGGCGCGGGTGCTCAATCCGCTCAAGGCCCGCTGCGGCCTGCAGAGCATCTTCCACCCCGGCTACCAGGCGGTGCACCGTGAAGCCAGCCGCCTGCTGGGCGACCATGCGATTGTGATCAAGGGTGATGGCGGCGAGATCGAGGTCAACCCTGACACCATCAGCCATCTGTACGGTGCCACGGCCGGCGTCGAGTGGGATGAAGAATGGCCGGCATTGTCCGAGCGCCGCCACGTCAAGCCTGCCAGCCTGGAGCCGACACATCTGGTGGCCTACTGGCGCGGTGAAGTCGAAGACAGTTATGGACAACTGGCGCTGCTGTCGAGCATGGCGCTGGCGCTGCGTGGCCTCGGTGTCGAGCGTGAAGCGGCGTTCGAACAGGCCAGGCAGTTCTGGGACAAGCGTGATCGCAACCTTTGATTGATCGAACTGTTCGATAATTAAGGGCCTATATTTGCGCTTTTAGTTCGAACCAATACCGATAGACTGACTCCAATTTCCAACTACGGACCTGGAGTCAGGACATGGGTTTGCTTGTCGAAGGACGCTGGCACGACCAGTGGTACGAAACCAAGGAAGGCGCGTTTCAGCGCGAGAACGCCCAGCGCCGCAACTGGGTGACGGCTGACGGCGCGCCCGGCCCGTCCGGCGAGGGTGGCTTTGCGGCACAAGCCGGTCGCTACCACTTGTATGTGTCGCTGGCCTGCCCGTGGGCGCACCGCACGCTGATCGTGCGCCAGCTCAAAGGTCTGGAAAAGCTCATCGACGTCTCGGTGGTCAGCTGGCTGATGCTGGAAAACGGCTGGACCTTCGACCCGCAGACCGGCTCGACCGGCGATGCGCTCGACGGCCTGGAATTCATGCACCAGCGCTACACCAAAGATGACCCGAACTACACTGGCCGGGTCACGGTGCCGGTGCTGTGGGACAAGAAGCTCAAGCGCATCGTCAGCAACGAGTCGGCGGAGATCATCCGCATGTTCAACTCGGCGTTCAACGAACTGACCGGCAACCCGCTGGACCTTTATCCCGAGCACTTACGGGCGCAGATTGATGAGCTGAACGAGCAGATCTACCCGAATGTGAACAATGGCGTATACCGCGCCGGCTTCGCCACCTCACAGGCGGCGTACGAGCAAGCCTTCGACGCGCTGTTCAGCAAACTTGATGAGCTGGAGCAGTTGCTGGGAGAAAACCGCTACCTCAGCGGTGAATACCTGACCGAAGCCGACGTGCGCCTGTTCACCACACTGATTCGCTTCGATGCCGTGTACCACGGCCACTTCAAGTGCAACCTGCGGCGCTTGAGCGATTATCCGAACCTGAGCAATTGGCTGCGTGAGCTGTACCAGTGGCCGGGCATTGCCCAGACCGTGGATTTCCAGCATATCAAGCATCACTACTACGCCAGCCACCGCACCATCAACCCGACCGGGGTGGTGCCTAAAGGTCCTTGGCAGGACTTCAGCGTGGCGCATGATCGGCAGCGCTTGGCAGGCAAAGGAATTTGGCAGTAACTGCCGCAAGCGTGCAGGAGCGACCTTGGTCACGAAGAGGCCAGATCAGTCAGCGCACCATCTGTGACTGAAATATTGCATTCGCCAGCAAGCTCGCTCCTACCCGGCCATACCGAAGGCTCAGAGTGTCCCCTGAGCCCCTTCAAACCACGCCAGCTTGTTGCGCAACACCACCACTTCCCCCACGATCACCAGGGTCGGAGCATGGACTTCATGCTCGGCTACCAGCTGCGGCAGGTTGGCCAGGGTGCCGGTGAACACCCGCTGACCGGTGGTGGTGCCCTGCTGGACCAAAGCTGCCGGGGTGCTGGCAGCGCGGCCGTGTTTGATCAACTGCTCGCAGATGGTCGGTAGCCCCACCAGGCCCATGTAGAACACCAGAGTCTGCGCCGGCGCGACCAGGTCGCTCCAGGGCAGGTCACTGCTGCCGTCTTTCAGGTGCCCGGTGATGAACCGCACCGACTGCGCATAATCACGGTGGGTCAGCGGAATCCCGGCATAAGCCGCGCAACCGCTGGCGGCGGTAATGCCCGGCACGACCTGGAACGGGATGCCATGGGCGGCCAGTTCTTCGATTTCTTCACCGCCACGACCGAAGATGAACGGGTCACCACCCTTCAGGCGCACGACCCGCTTGCCCTGTTTCGCCAGATCGACCAATTGCTGGTTGATCTGGTCCTGCGGCACGGCATGCTCGGCACGGCGCTTGCCGACGTAAATGCGTTCGGCATCCCGGCGGCACAGCTCAAGAATGGTTGGTGCCACCAGACGGTCGTAAAGCACCACATCAGCCTGCTGCATCAGCCGCAGCGCCTTGAAGGTCAGCAGGTCAGGATCGCCGGGGCCGGCGCCGACCAGATACACCTCACCCGGCGCATGCGGTGGTTCGCCGTCGACCTTGGCCTGCAACAGACGTTCGGCTTCGGCGCCCTGCCCGGCCAGTTGCCGGTCGGCGATAGGCCCCTGAAACACCTCTTCCCAGAAAGCGCGGCGCTGCTGCACATCCGGATAAAGGCTTTTCACCTGGCTGCGAAACCGCGCCGCCAGCCCGGCCAACTGACCATAAGTAGCGGGAATCCAGGCTTCCAGTTTGGCGCGAATCAGGCGCGCCAGCACCGGCGCATCGCCGCCACTGGACACCGCAATGACCAATGGCGAGCGATCGACGATGGCTGGAAAGATCACACTGCATAGCGCCGGCGCATCGACCACGTTGACCGGCATGCCACGACTGCGCGCATCGGCGGACACCTGGGCGTTGAGCGGTTCGTCATCGGTGGCGGCGATCACCAGCACACAGCCGTCCAGGTCGTTCGGCACATAGCCGCGCAGGCGCTGCTCACCGCCACTGCGCTCGATCAGCTCACTCAACTGCGGCTCGATATGCGGGGCGACGACCCGCAACAACGCACCGGCATCGGCCAGCAGGCGTGACTTGCGCAAGGCAATCTCGCCGCCGCCGACCACCAGCACCCAGCTGCCACGCAGGTTGTGGAACAGTGGCAGAAATTCCATTTAGCCGATGACCTCAAGGCCGCCCATGTACGGTTTGAGCACTTGCGGCACACGAATCGAACCGTCGGCCTGCTGGTAGTTCTCCAGCACGGCAACCAGGGTACGGCCCACCGCCAGACCCGAACCGTTCAAGGTGTGCACCAGCTCAGGCTTGCCGGTTTCCGGGTTGCGCCAGCGCGCCTGCATGCGGCGGGCCTGGAAGTCGCCACAGTTGGAGCACGAGGAAATCTCGCGGTACTTGTCCTGGCTCGGCACCCAGACTTCCAGATCGTAGGTCTTGACCGCGCTGAAACCCATGTCGCCGGTGCACAGCGCCAGAACGCGATAAGGCAATTCCAGCAGTTGCAGAACGCGCTCGGCGTTGGCCGTCAGGGATTCGAGCTCATTCATCGATTCGGCCGGGGCCACGACCTTGACCATCTCGACCTTGTCGAACTGGTGCTGGCGGATCATGCCGCGAGTGTCACGACCCGAGGCACCGGCCTCGCTGCGAAAGCACGGCGTGTGAGCGACGAACTTCAGCGGCAGCTCCTTGGCATCGAGGATCTGCCCGGACACGATATTGGTCAGCGACACTTCGGCGGTCGGGATCAGGTACAGGTCGGCTTCGCCATCGCGGCTGATCTTGAACAGGTCTTCTTCGAACTTCGGCAACTGGCCAGTGCCCTGCAAGGCAGGCGCCTGGACCAGATACGGGGTGTAGGTTTCCTCGTAGCCGTGTTCGTTGATGTGCAGGTTGATCATGAACTGCGCCAGAGCGCGGTGCAGGCGGGCAATCGGGCCGCGCAGCAGGGCGAAACGCGCGCCGGACAGTTTGGCGGCGGTCTCGAAGTCCAGCCAGCCGAACTTCTCGCCCAGTGCGACGTGATCCTGTACCTGGAAATCGAACGCGGTCGGCGTGCCCCAGCGGCGCACTTCAAGGTTGCCGTCTTCGTCTTCACCGACCGGCACAGAGGCGTCCGGCAGGTTGGGGATGGTCAGCAGGATGGCGTCCAGCTCGGCCTGCAGCTTGTCCAGCTCAAGCTTGCCTTCGGAGAGCTCGTTACCCATACGCTCGACGTCAGCCATCAGCGGTGCGATGTCTTCGCCGCGTTGCTTGGCCTGTCCAATCGTCTTGGAACGGGCGTTACGCTCGGCCTGCAGCTGTTCGGTGCGGGTCTGTACCACCTTGCGCTGGGCTTCGAGTGCCTCGATGCGGGCCACATCCAGGGTGTAGCCACGCGAAGCCAGGCGGTCCGCTACGTCCTGAAGTTGAGTACGTAACAGTTTGGAATCGAGCATATCGGTCTCTCGTCTATCAAAGTCGGGTCAATGTCAGGCCCACCCAGGTTGCGAGCAGGCCGCCGAACACGCTGATGCCGGCATAGCCCAGGGCCAGTGGCAGTTGCCCGCTTTCCAGCAGGCGCAGCGTATCCAGTGAAAAGGATGAAAAGGTCGTCAGACCACCTACAAAACCGACGATCAGGCCGGCGCGAATCTCGATCGGCACTTCCGGACGAATCAGGAACAGGCCGTACAGCACGCCAATGATCAGACAACCGATCAGGTTGACCGCCAATGTGGCTGTGTAAAAGTGCCGTGGCCAGTGGGCGCTTACCCAGTTGCCAGTGGCGAAACGCAGTAATGTACCAGCGATGCCGGCAATCGACACCGCAAGAATGGTCTGAATCAAGACTTTCTCCGTTGAAGAGGGCTGGCAGCATCCAGCGCATGCAGATGACGCAGCTTTTCGCCGATCTTCATTTCCAGGCCTCGGGGCACCGGATGATAGTACTGGCGCGGCTCCAGGTCGTCGGGAAAATAGTCTTCGCCGGCGGCGTAGGCGTCCGGCTCGTCGTGAGCATAACGATACTGCTCGCCATAACCCAGTTGCTTCATCAGTTTGGTGGGGGCATTGCGCAGGTGCAACGGCACTTCCCGCGAACCATTGGCCGCCACGTCAGCCATGGCAGCCTTGTAGGCCATGTACACCGCATTGCTTTTCGGCGCACAGGCCAGATAGACAATCGCCTGGGCAACGGCCAGCTCGCCTTCAGGACTGCCGAGGCGCTCCTGAACGTCCCAGGCCGACATGCACAGCGGCAAGGCACGCGGGTCGGCATTACCGATGTCTTCGCTGGCCATGCGCACTACCCGTCGCGCCAGATACAGCGGGTCACAGCCGCCGTCGATCATCCGCGCGAACCAGTAAAGCGCCGCATCGGGGTTTGAGCCTCGAATCGACTTGTGCAACGCCGAAATCTGGTCGTAAAAGGCTTCGCCGCCCTTGTCGAAGCGCCGGCGGGTGTCGCCCAGCAGGCTGTTGAGCAGCTCGCTGCCGATTTCGCTGCCGTCTTCGGCGAGGTCCGAGGCATTTTCCAGCAGGTTGAGCATGCGCCGGCCATCGCCGTCGGCGGCCGCCATCAGGGTGGCAAAGCCTTCGTCACTCAGGCTCAACTGACGCCGCCCCAGGCCACGCTCTTCGGTGAGGGCACGCTGTACCAGCTTGCGCAGGGCAGCTTCGTCCAGGCTTTTGAGCACATAGACCCGCGCCCGCGATAGCAAGGCATTGTTCAGTTCGAACGAGGGGTTTTCGGTGGTCGCACCGATGAAGATCAGCGTGCCGTCTTCAACATAGGGCAAGAAGGCGTCTTGCTGGGACTTGTTGAAGCGGTGCACTTCGTCGACGAACAGGATGGTACGCCGCCCGTACTGGGCCGCCTGCTGCCGGGCGACTTCAACGGCCTGACGGATCTCCTTGACCCCGGCCAGCACTGCCGAGACGGTTTCGAAATGTGCATCCGAGACCTTGGCCAGCAACTTCGCCAGGGTGGTCTTGCCCACCCCCGGCGGGCCCCAGAAGATCATCGAATGCAGCGCCCCCTGCTCCAGGGCTTCACGCAGGGGCTTGCCATGGGCCAGGACGTGCTCCTGGCCCACGTATTCGTCCAGGTTAGTGGCACGCAGGCGCGCCGCCAGGGGCTGGGCAATGGGTTCACGGCTGAACAGGTCCATGATTCGGGCGCCTTGTGTCGGCTACTTACTCTTGGATCACGTCCGCGCCCTTGGGAATCTGGAACTGGAACTTGTCCTTGGCTACGGGCTGGTTGGCAGTAACCCCGGTGAACAGGATATTGGTGCGCTGGCCAACGTTGTCCACCAGTTGCATGTCGTTGATCAGGCCATTGCGAAACGACAGGCGCAGGTTATCGAACAGCGTGTCCTTGGTCTTGGGCTTGAGCACGAAATCCACTACACCACCGGCCTCTTTCGAGGTGATATCGAAGCTTTCGCTGATTTTCGATACATCGCCGGACAGCAGCAGCGCCGGGGTCTGGGTCAGGCGCTGGTCGAGGGTCTTGATCGTCACCTGTTGCAGGTCCGGGTCCCAGAGGGTGACCTTCTTGCCATCGGAAACCATCAGTTGCTCCTGAGGCGGATCGATGTGCCAGTTGAACAGCCCTGGACGTTGCAGGGTCATGCTGCCCTGCGACTCCTGCAACTGGGTGCCACTGCCGTCGAGGGTCATCTGCGAAAAGCGGCCGCTGAGGGTCTGGGACTTCTCCAGCAACTGGGTCAGGCGCGCCACGTCCTTGCTGTCGGCATGGGCGGTCAGCGCGGAAAAGGTCAGAGCAGTAGCCAGAAACATGCGGATCAGACGCATGGGATTCCTCTTTAAATTCACTGAAAGTGCGGCAGCGCGACACACACGCTGCCAACAGGGTTGCTCTGCGGGATCAGTCGCGCATCGGTGCCGGCGCGATGACCTCACGTGAGCCATTGGTGTTCATCGGGGTGACCACGCCTGCGTTTTCCATCGCCTCGATCATACGTGCGGCGCGGTTGTAACCGATCTTGAGTTTGCGCTGCACCGCCGAAATCGACGCCCGACGGCTTTCCAGCACAAACTTGACCGCTTCGTCGTAAAGCGCATCGCTTTCGCTGTCTTCACCGTCGCCACCCCCACTACCGCCATCGAACCCGCTACCGGCCTCTTCGACGCCGGCCAGAATATCGTCGTTGTAGTCAGGGGTGCCACGCATTTTCCAGGCCTCAACGACCCGATGGACCTCATCATCGGACACGAAGGCACCATGGACCCGGATCGGCAGGCTGGTGCCTGGTGGCATGTAGAGCATGTCACCGTGCCCCAGCAGTTGCTCGGCACCGCCCTGGTCGATGATGGTCCGCGAGTCAATCTTGCTCGACACCTGAAACGCCATACGGGTCGGGATGTTGGCCTTGATCAGACCGGTAATCACATCCACCGACGGCCGCTGGGTGGCAAGAATCAGGTGAATACCGGCGGCACGGGCTTTCTGGGCGATACGCGCGATCAGTTCTTCGACCTTCTTGCCGACGATCATCATCATGTCGGCAAATTCGTCGACCACCACCACAATGGTCGGCAGCGTACTGAGCAACGGCGCCTCATCGTGAATGCTTTCACGGCGATACAGCGGGTCGCTGACCGGTGTACCGGCCTCTTCGGCATCCTTGATCTTGCGGTTGAAGCCGGCCAGGTTACGCACGCCCATGGCCGCCATCAGCTTGTAGCGCCGCTCCATCTCGGCAACGCTCCAGCGCAGGGCGTTGGCCGCGTCCTTCATGTCGGTGACCACCGGGCACAGCAGATGCGGAATGCCCTCATAGATCGACAGCTCAAGCATTTTCGGGTCGATCATGATCAAGCGGGCATCTTGCGGACCGGACTTGAACAGGATCGACAGGATCATGGCGTTGACCCCCACCGACTTACCGGAACCGGTGGTACCGGCGACCAGCAGGTGCGGCATCTTGGCCAGATCGGTAATTACCGGGCGGCCACCGATGTCATGCCCCAGCGCCAGGGTGACTGGCGATTTGGCGGTATCGAATTCGGGGGTCGACAATACTTCCGAGAAACGCACGATCTGCCGGTCTTCGTTGGGGATCTCGATACCCACGGTGGTTTTGCCGGGAATCACCTCGACCACCCGCACACTGGTCACCGCCAGTGAACGAGCAAGGTCTTTGGCCAGGTTGGCAATCCGACTGACCTTGACCCCGGCCGCTGGCTGGATTTCGTAGCGGGTAATCACCGGCCCCGGATGAATCGAGTCCACCGTAACCTCGACACCAAACTCCTTGAGCTTGATTTCCAGCAGCTTGCCCACCGCGTCCAGCGATTCGGGTGAATAACTAAGGGCTTTCTTTTCCACCGGATCAAGAATCGACAGCGGCGGCAATGTGCCTTCGATGGCGCTGTCGACAAACAGCGGCGCCTGCTTTTCCTTCATCACCCGGTTGCTCGGCTCCGGCGCTTTGGCCGGAGTCGGCGGAATGATCGCCGGCATCGGCTTGCCCGGTTGCGCAGGTGTTGCCAGCGGCGCCACAGCAGCACTGGCGGCGGGCACCACAGGCGCGGCGACAGGCGCCGGTTTGCCGGCGGCAGGCTGCTCACGCTCAAACACCTTGTCGCGGGCGCCGAGTGCCGGCTCACGGCGACTGGCGGGTCTGGGCGCCTGCTTCTCGTCTTCCAGATGCAGGTCGACCTCGCGCAACTTGACCACCATGCTGCGCCGCTCGGCACGGGCGGCCCACCAGCGGCTGACCGCGCCTTGCAGCAATTCGACCAGATCCAGGGTGATCTTACCGGTGACATCCATGACCTTGAACCACGACAGGTCAGTGAACACGGTCAGCCCGAACAGGAACAGGGCAATGAACAGCAGCGTGCTGCCCTGAATATTCAGCGCCCGCTTGGCAAGGTCACCGAGCACCTCACCCAGCACTCCGCCTGCCGAACCCGGAAAGCCGGCTGTGAAATGAAAGTGGATGTGCGCCAGGGCCGCGCCGGCCAGGACCAGAAACACCAGACCGATCAGGCGCCAGGAGAACAGCCAGCCGCTCCATTGCCAGGGTTCATGCCGCTGACGGAACACCTGCCAGGCCTTGATCCCCAGCAACAGCGGAAAGATATAGGCGAAGTAGCCCAGAACCATGAACAGGATGTCGGCACTGAACGCTCCGGCCCGGCCAGCGGCATTCTGTACCTGGCCGCCACTGCTGCTGGTATGGCTCCAGCCGGGGTCGCTCTGGTCGTAGGTCAGCAAGGCCATGATCAGATACAGGCACAGGAAGCCGAAGGCGATCAATGCCCCTTCCTTGAGCCGATAGTGCAACTGCTGCCGCCATAGGGGTACAGCTGCGGGTGCGGGTGCTGGAGTGGATTTCTTCAAAACGCTTTAATTCCTGCGCAGGAGCGCGAACAACTCATTGAACGACCAGGTGTGGCGACGGCGCGAGACAAGCGCGAACGGTGACATTGACATTGCACTACGGATGAACGCCTCCTGAAACACTCGGCTTGAATGATAACGCGCAACGTTGGCATTGTACGGTTTTGTAGCGGTACCGGTCTGTACTGGCACGCGACAAGTCTGGCGCGCCGGTCTGCTCTGTTCAAGCAGCACTGACGATAGCCCAATTTGAGCATGCATTGTCTTGCGTGACAAAGGCTTATGACATGACGTTGATCCTGTATCGGCAGCAGCTCAGGGGTACGACAACCTGACTCAGACCTGCTTGAGCGTATAGAGTTGCAAAATGACTGACGCCCTCCCCTCCCCTGCTGAGACCCATTGATCCCATGCTGACCTGGTTACGACGTGACAGCCTCGACTTCCCGCCCCTGGACAAGGCCCTGCGCGAGCCCAACGGGTTACTGGCCGCCGGCGGCGACCTGTCTGCCGACCGCCTGGTGCAGGCTTATCGCCACGGCTGCTTTCCGTGGTTTCAGGACGGCCAGCCCATTCTCTGGTGGTCCCCCGACCCACGCACCGTTCTGCCCCCGGCAGAGCTGCATGTTTCCCGCAGCCTCGCCAAGCTGCTGCGCCAACAGAAGTACCGGGTCACCTTCGACCAGGACTTTGCCGCGGTCATTGAGGCCTGTGCAGCCCCGCGCAGCTATGCGCAGGGCACCTGGATCACCGCCAGCATGCAGGACGCTTACCTTGAGTTGCATCAACGCGGCCATGCTCACAGCGTCGAAGTCTGGCTGGGCGACGAACTGGTCGGCGGCCTGTATGGCTTGGCCATGGGACGCCTGTTCTTTGGCGAATCGATGTTCAGCCGCGCCGACAATGCTTCAAAGGTCGGCTTTGCGACTCTGGTGGAGCACCTCAAGGCCTGGGACTTCGTGCTGATCGATTGCCAGATGCCTACCCAGCACCTGCACAGCTTCGGCGCCCGCTCGATCCCGCGCCAGGCATTTGCCCAATACCTGAACCAATACCTCGACTCGGCCAATAAGGCTGACTGGTCAGCTAGTCGAGTCTGACATGCTGGCTTACACTGATAGCTACAAGGTTTTCGAGAACGGGGGCAATCATGACAGAGCTGGCGCGCCTCAAGTTTTATGCCACTCAACCCCACTCCTGCAGCTACCTGCCCGATGAACAGGCGACCACGCTGTTCCTCGATCCCAGCCAGCCCATGGACGTACAGGTCTATGCCGACCTGTCTGACATGGGGTTTCGCCGTAGCGGTGACCACCTGTACCGCCCGCACTGCCAGAACTGCAGCGCATGCATCCCGGCGCGCATTCCGGTGGCATTGTTTGAACCCGACCGCCAGCAAAAGCGCATCATCAAGCGCAATGCCGACCTGGTGGTACGCAGCGTCAAGCCGGTGTTCACCCAGGAATACTTCGATCTTTATCAGCGCTACATCGAACAACGCCACGCCGATGGCGACATGTACCCACCCAGCCGTGAGCAGTTCAGCACGTTTCTGGTTCGCGACCTGCCGTTTACCCGCTTCTACGAATTCCGCGCCGAAGGCCGGCTGATGGCAGTGGCGGTTACCGACCTGCTGCCCAATGGCCTGTCGGCGGTTTATACCTTCTATGAGCCTGACGAAGAACGCCGCAGCCTGGGGCGTTACGCGATCCTCTGGCAGATCGCCGAAACGGCACGTTTGCACCTGCACTCGGTCTATCTCGGCTATTGGATCAAGAATTGCAAAAAGATGAATTACAAGACCCAATATCGGCCCATTGAGCTGCTAACCAATCAAAGATGGGTCACTCTGTACTGAACTGCTTGGCTTGAAACACATTTTTCGGGCACAATGCACGCCGCTTTTGCCTGGCGCCACTTGCACCGGGCCACTCATTTGATTCCCGAGGGCTTTACTGCATGTCGAAAGAAGACAGCTTCGAAATGGAAGGCACTGTCGTCGACACCCTGCCCAACACCATGTTTCGTGTGGAGTTGGAAAATGGGCACGTCGTAACCGCGCACATCTCCGGCAAGATGCGCAAGAACTACATCCGCATTCTGACTGGTGACAAGGTACGCGTTGAACTGACGCCATACGACCTGAGCAAAGGCCGTATCACCTACCGCGCACGCTGATCGCACAAGCTTTAAACGACAAAGCCCGGCAGTGCCGGGCTTTGTCGTTTTTGCTTGCCTGAAGCATTTGTTTACCTGAATAAACACCTGCTCGCCCACTGCCATAATGGCAGCGGGCGAAGCAAGTGGGATCAGGCCATTTCTGCCGTGGTTTCGTAGTCGAAGGTAATCTCGCCATCCTTGACATCGATATGCACGACACCGCCATGCTCGGACAACTCGCCGAACAGGATCTCTTCGGCCAGCGGCCGCTTGATCCGGTCCTGGATGAGTCGAGCCATCGGCCGCGCGCCCATTGCTGCATCGTAACCGCCCTGAGCCAGCCAGCTGCGCGCCGCATCCGACACTTCAAGCTGGACACGCTTGTCCTCAAGCTGCGCCTGCAGTTCGGTGAGGAACTTGTCGACGACGCTCTTGATGACTTCGTGACTGAGCCGGCCGAACTGGATGATGGTATCCAGACGGTTGCGGAACTCTGGCGTGAAGCTCTTCTTGATCACTTCCATGGCATCGGAGGAGTGGTCCTGATGCGTGAAGCCGATCGAGGCCCGCGAAGCGGTCTCGGCACCGGCGTTGGTGGTCATGATCAGGATCACATTGCGGAAGTCCGCCTTGCGCCCGTTGTTGTCGGTCAGGGTACCGTGGTCCATGACCTGCAGCAGCAGGTTGAAGACTTCCGGGTGAGCCTTCTCGATTTCATCGAGCAGCAATACGCAATGCGGCTGCTTGGTGATCGCCTCGGTCAACAGACCGCCCTGGTCGAAACCGACATAACCCGGTGGCGCACCGATCAGCCGCGAGACGGTATGGCGCTCCATGTACTCGGACATGTCGAACCTGACCAACTCGACGCCCAGCGCTTTGGCCAACTGGCGTGCCGCCTCGGTCTTGCCAACCCCGGTAGGACCGGCAAACAGGAACGAGCCTACTGGCTTGTCGGGTGACTTCAAGCCGGCCCGGGACAGCTTGATGGCAGTCGACAGCGAGTCGATGGCCGCATCCTGACCGAATACGGTGAGCTTGAGGTCACGCTCCAGGTTGCGCAGCAGTTCCTTGTCGGAGCTGTTGACGTGCTTGGGCGGAATGCGCGCGATCTTGGCAACGATATCCTCGACCTGAGCAACCTCAATGCGCTTGACCCGCTGCTCGACCGGCCGCAGGCGCTGGTAGGCACCGGCCTCGTCGATCACATCGATGGCCTTGTCAGGCATGTGCCGGTCGTTGATATAGCGTGAAGCCAGCTCGGCGGCGGCACGCAGGGCTTCGTCGCTGTACTCGATGTTGTGGTGTTGCTCGAAGCGACCCTTGAGCCCCTTGAGAATGCCAATAGTGTCTTCAACCGACGGCTCAGACACGTCAACCTTCTGGAAGCGCCGTGCCAGGGCACGATCCTTCTCGAAAATACCGCGAAATTCCTGGAAGGTGGTGGAACCGATACAGCGGATCTCGCCTGAGGACAACAGCGGCTTGAGCAGGTTGGAGGCATCCATCACGCCACCGGAGGCAGCACCGGCACCGATGATGGTGTGAATCTCGTCGATGAACAGGATCGCATGCGGGCGTTTGCGCAATTCGTTGAGCAGCGCCTTGAAGCGCTTCTCGAAGTCACCGCGGTACTTGGTGCCCGCCAGCAGCGCGCCCAGGTCCAGCGAGTAGACGACACTGCTGGCCAGCAGGTCAGGCACCTGATTGTCGACAATACGCTTGGCCAGGCCCTCGGCAATGGCTGTCTTGCCCACACCGGCCTCGCCAACCAGTAGCGGGTTGTTCTTGCGACGACGGGCCAGGATCTGCGCCACACGCTCGACTTCCTGCTCGCGACCGACCAGCGGGTCGATACGCCCCTGGCGGGCCTGGTCGTTAAGGTTACTGGCATAGGCATCCAGAGGATTGCCAGAGGAAGAAGCCTCACCACCCTCGTCGTCCTGCATATCTTGCTCACCTTCGGAAGAGTGTTCGCCGTGCCCGGGGACCTTGGAAATCCCGTGGGCAATGTAATTGACGACATCGATCCGGGCCACGCTCTGCTGCTTGAGCAGAAAGACGGCCTGGCTTTCCTGTTCGCTGAAGATTGCAACCAGTACATTGGCGCCGGTCACTTCACGCTTGCCGGAGCTCTGTACATGAAAGACTGCGCGCTGCAGAACGCGCTGGAAGCCCAGCGTCGGCTGAGTTTCCCGATCTTCGTCATGCACGGGGATCAGTGGCGTAGTGGAGTCGATGAACTCCTGCAGATCATGCTTGAGCTTATCGAGGTTCGCGCCGCATGCCCGCAAAACGGTGGCAGCGGCCTCGTTGTCCAATAAGGCCAGAAGCAGATGCTCGACGGTCATGAACTCATGACGCTTCGAGCGCGCCTCCTTGAAGGCCAGATTGAGGGTGACTTCGAGCTCACGGTTTAACATAGCTTCACCTCATAACCCAAGTGGTCGGCGTTAACCGTCCTTCTCGATCTCACAGAGTAGTGGATGCTGACTTTCCCTGGCGTACTGATTGACCTGCATGGCCTTGGTCTCGGCGATGTCACGGGTAAACAATCCGCATACTGCCCGCCCCTCTGTATGGACAGTCAGCATGATCTTGGTTGCCAGCTCACGATTCAGATTGAAGAACACCTCCAGCACTTCGATGACGAAATCCATCGGCGTGTAATCATCGTTGAACAAAACCACCTTATACATCGGTGGGGCCTGCAGAGTCGGCTGAGCGTCCTGCACTGCAACACCGGCCGAGTCATCCTCGTAAGGCTGCTGATCGTCCTGATTGAAGGTTAGTCGAATCTTGCTGATTGCATGCATGGGAAAACGTTCGAAATTTGCGTAGGTCGGATTGAACTAATAGCAATTGGCCGCTGTCAGAACGCCCATTCATTGAAATGGACTGCCGCATGACCTTGACTATCAGCTAAACGGTGTTACAAACAATAGAGCCCACATTGGGTAAAAAGGGTCCGCGCAGTCAACCAAAATTTTATTTCAGGTATGGCGGATTGAGGTGGATGATACTCCAGACGGAGTCCTTTGCAGAGGGATATGGCTATGCTCAGTGGTAAAGTCAAGTGGTTCAATAATGCAAAAGGCTATGGATTTATCCTTGCCGACGGCCGGGATGAAGATCTGTTCGCGCATTATTCAGCTATTCAGATGGACGGTTACAAGACACTCAAAGCCGGCCAGCCGGTCAACTTCGAGATTATTCAGGGCCCCAAGGGTCTGCACGCCGTTAACATTTCGCCCGCTGCGGCCACTGCCGCCAAGCCGATCGAAGCGTCCAGTGCAGCGACCTTGACCTTGAAAACCTCCAATGTGCCAGCCTGAGGCGAACCACCACAAACCCCAGCCATGATGTGATGTAAAGCACGCCGGTTCAGCAGTTCGAACCGGCCGCTCGTGACCCCTCTTTACGCCTGCATGTGCGCAATCAG
The DNA here is from genome assembly GCF_024584215.1 of Pseudomonas sp. LJDD11. Lineage (NCBI taxonomy): Bacteria > Pseudomonadati > Pseudomonadota > Gammaproteobacteria > Pseudomonadales > Pseudomonadaceae > Pseudomonas > Pseudomonas sp. LJDD11. Next base: position 181,407 of record NZ_JANJFL010000001.1, on the reverse strand, counting down.
CGCATCACCAAACCCCGAGCAGGACACCCGGTTGGCCCCCTCCATCAGCCGTGCGAAATCATAGGTAACGGTTCTCTCAGCCATTGCCGCTTCGATCCCCTGAACGATCAGCCCTGCCGCCTCAACCCAGCCCAGATGGCGCAGCATCATTTCTGCCGACAGAATCAGAGACCCCGGATTGACCTGGTCCTTGCCCGCATAACGCGGCGCCGTACCATGGGTTGCTTCGAACACCGCAACGTCATCAGACAGATTGGCGCCCGGAGCAATACCGATACCACCGACCTGAGCGGCCAGCGCATCGGACAGGTAGTCGCCATTGAGATTCAGGGTTGCAATCACGTCGTACTCAGCCGGGCGCAACAGCACCTGCTGCAACATCGCATCGGCGATGACGTCCTTGACGACCACCTCATTACCGGTCCTGGGATTGATGAACCGCATCCAGGGCCCGCCGTCGAGCAGCGTCGCACCAAACTCCGCCGAGGCCACCTCATAACCCCACTCCTTGAAGGCGCCTTCGGTGTATTTCATGATGTTGCCCTTGTGCACAATGGTCAGCGAACGCCGGTCATGATCCACCACATATTGCAGAGCCTTACGCACCAGCCGCCGGGTGCCATCACGGGAAACCGGCTTGATACCGATTCCGCAGTCGTGGTCGAAGCGCAGGCGCGTCACTCCCATTTGCTCTTTCAGAAAATCGATGACCCGCTGCGCCTCGGGTGAACCCGCCGCCCACTCGATACCGGCGTAAATGTCTTCGCAATTCTCACGAAAGATCACCATATCGACATCACCCGGCTTGTTGACCGGGCTGGGCACCCCGGCAAACCAGCGCACCGGACGCAGGCAGACGTACAAATCCAGTTGCTGGCGCAGAGCAACGTTCAGCGAACGGATTCCGCCGCCAACCGGTGTAGTCAGCGGCCCCTTGATCGACACCACGTAGCGCTGCAGTGCATCCAGGGTTTCATCGGGCAACCATATGTCCGGGGCATAGACCTGGGTGGCCTTTTCTCCGGCATAGACCTCCATCCAGGCAATTTTTCGGCTTCCGGCGTAAGCCTTGGCGACTGCAGCATCGACGACCTTGAGCATGACAGGCGTGATATCGACGCCCACGCCATCGCCTTCTATATAAGGAATAATCGGTTGCTCGGGGACATTGAGCGAGTGATCCGGGTTGACGGTGATCTGCTCACCAATGGCGGGGATTGTGATCTTTGCGTATTTCATGCTGAACTCCAATACGTGTTTGATTGGACAGCCTGACCGCAATGAAGCCTAGCACCCGTGCCGCTTCTGACAATCACGGCCACTGGACACCATCGCGCAATCTTTTGCAAAATCCCGAAAAGCATTGATCCAGAGCGCTTGCGTTCGACCAAGGCCGTATTGGCATGCGCCAATTGGCCGCATAGCATTAATGCTTGCGTTTCAGGGTTTGATATACTCCGGCGTGACTGCCGAGTCATAGGGGCTCCAGTCACTGGAACTGGCCCGTCCGGATACACGACACCAGCTCCGATCTGCGTTGGGACTTATGGGCGCCTTTAAAAACGTAGGCGAGGCAGCCAGTGCAAGGCAAAAACAGGCGAGAAAGCGGAGTTTACGGGTTGTAAATGAGCATTTTGAGCCTGTTTTTAACGCAGCGATGGCAACGCAGGTAGTTTTTAGAGGTGCCGTTATGGTGCCCGATTGCTTGACGCTCGACTGATGCACCCAACATCACCGCGAATCAATCCCGACCCGAGCCCGTGGCACGAACCCGGGTCAAGCGCCTACTCAGCGCGTATCGGGATTTTGTGCATGCTCAGCAAAACAGAGAGTTAATACGAATGTCCAACCGCTCGAAGATCATCTACACCTTCACCGACGAAGCTCCGGCCCTCGCCACTTATTCCCTGCTGCCCATCATCGAAGCGTTCACGGCTTCGTCCGACATCGACGTCGAGACCCGTGACATTTCCCTGGCGGGCCGTGTATTGGCCAGCTTCCCGGAGTCGCTGCGCGCCGACCAGCAAATCCCGGATCATCTTGCCGAGTTGGGCAAACTGGCTACCACACCAGAAGCCAACATCATCAAACTGCCGAACATCAGTGCTTCGGTTCCGCAACTCAAAGCCACCATCAAAGAGCTGCAGGAACAGGGCTACGCCATTCCTGACTACCCTGAAGCGCCGTCCACTGACGCCGAGAAAGACGCCCGCGCCCGCTACGACAAGGTCAAGGGCAGTGCCGTGAACCCGGTCCTGCGCGAAGGCAACTCCGACCGTCGCGCACCGCTGTCGGTCAAGAACTACGCGCGCAAGCACCCGCACAAGATGGGCGCCTGGGCAGCAGACTCCAAGGCCCATGTAGCCCACATGAGCAGTGGCGATTTCTACGGCAGCGAAAAAGGCGCCCTGATCGAAGCCGACGACAGCCTGAAGATCGAACTGATCGCCAAGGACGGCACTGCCACCGTCCTGAAAGAGAAAACCGCCGTCAAGGCCGGTGAAATCATTGACAGCTCGGTACTGAGCAAAAAGGCCCTGCGCAGCTTCATCGCGGCCGAGATCGACGACGCCAAGAAACAAGGCGTACTGTTCTCGGTGCACCTCAAAGCCACCATGATGAAGATCTCCGATCCGATCATCTTCGGCCAGATCGTCGAAGAGTTCTATCAGGACGCCCTGACCAAGCACGCCGACGTGCTCAAGGAAATCGGCTTTGACCTGAACAACGGTATCGGTGACCTGTACAACCGTATCGGCAGCCTGCCGGCCGACAAGCAAGCCGCAATCAAGGCTGACATCGACGCCGTGTACGCTGCTCGCCCACAACTGGCGATGGTCAACTCCGACAAGGGCATCACCAACCTGCACGTACCAAGCGACGTGATCGTCGATGCTTCGATGCCAGCCATGATCCGTGACTCGGGCAAGATGTGGGGCACCGATGGCCAACTGCACGACGCCAAGGCCGTGATCCCGGATCGCAGCTACGCCACCATCTACCAGGCGGTTATCGAAGACTGCAAAAAGCACGGTGCATTCGATCCGACCACCATGGGCAGCGTGCCGAACGTCGGCCTGATGGCCCAGAAAGCCGAAGAGTACGGCTCTCACGACAAGACCTTCCAGGTCAAGACTGACGGCGTTGTACGTGTATCCAACAGCAAGGGTGAAGTCCTGCTGGAGCAGAACGTCGAAGCGGGCGATATCTTCCGCGCCTGCCAGACCAAAGACGCACCGATCCAGGACTGGGTCAAACTCGCCGTCAACCGCGCTCGCGCCAGCAGCACGCCTGCGCTGTTCTGGCTGGACCCGGCACGTGGTCACGACGCACTGGTGATCGACAAGGTCAAGAAGTACCTGGGCGACCACGACACTTCGGGCCTGGACATCCAGATCCTGACTCCGGTCGAGGCGATGAAGCTGACCCTGGAGCGCACCCGCGCCGGCAAAGACACCATCTCGGCCACCGGTAACGTACTGCGCGACTACCTGACCGACCTGTTCCCGATCATGGAGCTGGGCACCAGCGCCAAGATGCTGTCGATCGTGCCGCTGATGAACGGTGGCGGCCTGTTCGAAACCGGTGCTGGCGGTTCGGCGCCAAAGCACGTGCAGCAGTTCGTCGAAGAGAACTTCCTGCGCTGGGACTCGCTGGGCGAATTCCTGGCTCTGGCGGCTTCTCTGGAGCACCTGGGCAACGCCTACAACAACCCGAAAGCACTGGTACTGTCCAAGACTCTGGACCAGGCGACCGGTGAGTTCCTGGACCGCAACAAGTCGCCATCGCGCAAAGTCGGCAGCATCGACAACCGCGGCAGCCATTTCTACCTGACCCTGTTCTGGGCTCAGGCACTGGCAGCACAGAATGACGACGCGGCCCTGAAGGCCCAGTTCGCGCCACTGGCCAAGACCCTGACCGACAACGAAGAGAAAATCGTTGCCGAGCTCAATGCGGTACAAGGCAAGCCGGTTGAGATTGGCGGTTACTACTTCGCCAAGCCGGAGCTGGCCAGCAAGGCCATGCGTCCTAGCGAGACCCTGAACGCGGCAATCGCTGCGCTGTAAGGTTCAAGCTGCTGTAAACAACAACCCCGGCCCACGCAGCCGGGGTTGTTGTTTTTTGAGTCACCGAAGTTTCCAGCTTTTTTGTAGGAGCGACTTCAGTCGTGAAAGCCTTCTAAAAGCGCAAAGGTGACTAAAACCCGACACATGAGGATGCACACCACACGACACCCCCTCAAACCACCCGCTCCCCGCCTTTACGTATACTGCCACCCACCAAGACTCTTAAGGATTCGCCCATGACCTGGCAAGCCCACGTAACCGTCGCCACTATCGTTGAAGATCAGGGCCGCTTCCTGTTCGTCGAGGAGCTGCAAAGCGGCCAGCCGGTACTGAATCAGCCGGCCGGACATCTGGATCCGAATGAAAGCCTGCAGCGCGCGGCAGTGCGCGAAACCCTGGAAGAAACCGGCTGGGATGTGGAGCTGACCGGGGTGGTCGGCATTTACCTGTACACCGCACCCAGCAATGGCGTCACATATCAGCGAATCTGCTTTGCCGCCAAGCCCCTCAAGCACAACCCCGACTATCAACTGGACGACGGCATCATCGGCCCGGTCTGGCTGAATCGCGATGAACTGGTTACCCAACAGGCACGCTGGCGCAGTGAGCTGGTGCTGCGCTGTGTCGATGATTACCTGCAAGGCGAGCGTTTCAGTCTTGAGCTGCTGCGCGACAAGGCATGAGACGCAACAGCCCGCGCCTGATAGAATCGCGTCCTTTTCACCCATAGCTGTTGAATGCCCATGTCTGATTCTGCCCTTCCAAACACCGATAAACCCCGTGTCATCGTCGGCATGTCCGGCGGCGTGGATTCCTCCGTATCCGCCGTTCTGCTGCTGGAACAGGGCTATCAGGTGGAAGGTCTGTTCATGAAGAACTGGGAAGAAGACGACGGCACCGAATACTGCACCGCGAAAGAAGACCTGGCCGACGCCCAGGCCGTTTGCGACCGCATCGGCATCAAGCTGCACACGGCCAACTTCGCTGCCGAGTACTGGGATCACGTGTTCGAACACTTCCTGGAAGAGTACAAGGCCGGCCGCACGCCCAACCCCGACATCCTGTGCAACCGGGAAATCAAGTTCAAGGCATTCCTCGACTATGCGCTGAGCCTGGGCGCCGACCTGATTGCAACCGGCCATTATGTGCGTCGCCGCGACACCGCCACCCACACTGAGCTGCTCAAGGGCCTGGACCCGAACAAGGACCAGAGCTATTTCCTGCATGCCGTCGGCGGCGAGCAGATCGCCCGCACCCTGTTTCCGGTCGGTGAACTGGAAAAACCCGAAGTGCGGGCGATTGCCGAGAAACACGGCCTGATCACCGCCCGAAAGAAAGACTCGACCGGGATCTGTTTCATCGGCGAGCGACGCTTCACCGACTTTCTGCGCCAGTACCTGCCTGCCCAGCCCGGCGAGATCAAGACCACTGAAGGCGAAGTCATCGGCCAGCATGCCGGGCTGATGTACCACACCATTGGCCAGCGCCAGGGCCTGGGCATTGGCGGTCTGAAAGACGCCGGCGACGAGCCCTGGTATGTGCTGGAAAAAGACCTGACCCACAACGAGCTGATCGTCGGTCAGGGCAACGATCATCCATGGCTGTTCTCGCGTGCCCTGCTGGCTTCGCAAATTTACTGGGTCAACCCGATTGACCTGCACAGCCCGCGACGACTGACTGCCAAGGTCCGCTATCGCCAGGCCGACCAGGCCTGCACCCTGGAGAAAACCGCCAACGGTTACCGTGCAGTGTTTGACGAGCCGCAACGCGCTGTCACACCAGGGCAATCGGTGGTGTTCTATGACGGTGAAATCTGCCTGGGCGGCGGCGTGATTGAAACTGCCGAACCCTGGCACAGCAAGGACATGGTTTGATGACTCCGATTCAGGAACAATTGACCGCCCTGGGCGGTGTATTCCAGACCGCTGTGCTGGTCGACCGCATCGCCAAGACCGGCCAGGTCAGCGAGGCCGAACTGGGCTGCATGCTTGGCAGCCTGCTGGTACTTGACCCGAAGGACACTCTGGAGGTGTACGGCGGCAGCGATCAGTACCTGCGCGAAGGCTTGCGCGCCCTGGCCAGCGCCCTGGAGCGCGACCCCGGCACATTGCAGCGCGAGCCGCTGCGCTATGCGCTGTCGATGCTGGGCCTGGAGCGTCAATTGGCCAAGCGCAACGACATGCTGGAAGTGATTGGCCGGCGGCTGCCGCAGATCCAGTCTCAGGTTGAGCATTTCGGCATCACTCACGAAAACGTGATCGCCGCCAGCGGTGCGCTGTACCAGGACACCCTGAGCACCCTGCGCCAGCGTATTCAGGTGCAAGGCGACATGCGCAATCTGCAGCAGCCCAGCAACGCCTCGAAGATTCGCGCCCTGTTGCTGGCCGGCATTCGCTCGGCGCGCCTGTGGCGGCAAGTTGGCGGCCATCGCTGGCAACTGGTGTTCAGCCGCCGCAAGTTGTTGAATGAACTCTATACCATGATGCACGGCTGAAACGCCGCGCGTCGACTGCACGCGACGCTATCTACGCTGGTCAGCCCGCTCCAGATGAGCGGTGATTTCGTGTATGATGTGCGCCCTTTTCAAAGCCAGACTGTCCGAGAGCACCCCATGCAGCTTTCTTCGCTCACCGCGGTTTCCCCTGTCGACGGCCGCTACGGTGGCAAAACCCAGGCCCTGCGCCCTATCTTCAGCGAATACGGCCTGATCCGTTTCCGTGTTCTGGTCGAAGTACGCTGGTTGCAGCGTCTGGCGGCGCACCCGCAAATCACCGAAGTACCGGCCTTCAGCGCCGAAGCCAACGCCATTCTCGACACCCTGGCAGACAATTTCCTGCTGGAGCACGCCGAGCGCGTCAAGGAAATCGAGCGCACCACCAACCACGACGTGAAAGCCGTGGAGTACCTGCTCAAGGAACAGGCCGCCAAGCTACCTGAACTGAACAAGGTCAGCGAGTTCATCCATTTCGCCTGCACCAGTGAAGACATCAACAACCTGTCCCACGCACTGATGCTGCGCGAGGGCCGCGACACCGTGGTACTGCCGCTGATGCGCCAGATCGCCGACGCCATCCGCGAACTGGCCCAGCGCTTTGCCAGCGTGCCGATGCTGTCGCGCACCCACGGCCAGCCGGCTTCGCCAACCACCCTGGGCAAAGAACTGGCCAACGTCGTCTACCGCCTCGAGCGGCAGATCGCCCAGGTCGCAGCCGTACCGCTGCTGGGCAAGATCAACGGCGCCGTGGGCAACTACAACGCCCACCTGTCGGCTTACCCGGACATCGACTGGGAAGCCAACGCCCGCGCCTTCATCGAAGACGAGCTGGGCCTGGAGTTCAACCCGTACACCACCCAGATCGAGCCGCACGACTACATTGCCGAGCTGTTCGATGCGGTTGCCCGTTTCAACACCATCCTGATCGACTTCGACCGCGATATCTGGGGCTACATTTCCCTGGGCTACTTCAAGCAGAAGACTGTCGCTGGCGAAATCGGCTCCTCGACCATGCCGCACAAGGTCAACCCGATCGACTTCGAAAACTCCGAAGGCAACCTGGGTATCGCCAATGCGCTGTTCCAGCATCTGGCCAGCAAACTGCCGATCTCGCGCTGGCAGCGCGACCTGACCGACTCTACTGTACTGCGCAACCTGGGCGTGGGCTTTGCACACAGCGTCATCGCCTACGAAGCCAGCCTCAAGGGCATCGGCAAACTGGAGCTGAACGAGCAACGCATCGCCGCCGACCTGGACGCCTGCTGGGAAGTGCTGGCCGAGCCGATCCAGACCGTCATGCGCCGCTACAACATCGAGAACCCGTACGAGAAGCTCAAGGAGCTGACTCGCGGCAAAGGCATCAGCCCTGAAGCGCTGCTGACCTTCATCGATGGCCTGGACATGCCGGGCGACGCGAAGGCCGAACTCAAGAAACTGACGCCAGCCAACTACATCGGCAATGCCGTGGCCCAGGCCAAACGCATCTGACCTGCGCCCCGCGAATAACGCCCGGCCCAGCCGGGCGTTTTTATTCGCGAACGAAAATCACCTTATTTCAATGGTTTGAACATGAATCCTGATATTCCTCTGCAACTTCTGGGCGGCATAAGTGCACGCGTCTTCCTGCGTGACTACTGGCAGAAGAAGCCTTTGCTGATCCGTCAGGCCATCAGTGACTTCCAGAGCCCTATCGAGCCTGACGAACTGGCCGGCCTGGCGCTTGAAGAAGAAATCGAATCGCGCCTGATCATCGAGAACGGCGAGCGCCCATGGGAGCTGCGTCGCGGCCCGTTCGCAGAGGACGAGTTCAGCAAGCTGCCAGAGCGTGACTGGACCCTGCTGGTGCAGTCGGTTGACCAGTTCGTGCCGGAAGTCGCCGAACTGCTGGAGAACTTCCGTTTCCTGCCAAGCTGGCGCATCGACGACGTGATGATCAGCTACGCCGCACCGGGCGGCAGCGTTGGCCCGCATTTCGACAACTACGACGTATTCCTGCTGCAAGGCCACGGCAAACGCAACTGGAAAGTGGGCCAGCTGTGCAACACCGAAAGCGAGCTGATCCAGCACGCTGACCTGCGCATCCTGGCAGACTTCGAAGGTACTGATGAGTGGACTCTGGAGCCTGGCGACATGCTCTATCTGCCACCGCGCCTGGCCCACTGGGGCGTGGCGGTAGACGACTGCCTGACCTATTCGGTAGGTTTCCGCGCGCCAAGCGCCGCTGAAGTTCTGACACACTTTACCGACTTCCTCAGCCAGTTCATTCCTGACGAAGAGCGTTACACTGACGCTAACCTTCAGCCCGCTGCAGATCCACACCAGATCCAGCACGACGCGCTGGACCGTCTCAAGAGCCTGCTCGCCGAGCACATGGGCGATGAGCGGCTGCTACTGACCTGGTTCGGCCAGTTCATGACCGAGCCACGCCACCCGGAACTGGTCAGCGGCGAAGAGTTGCAAGAAGAAGACCTGCTGGACAGCCTGGAACAAGGTGCCATCATCATTCGCAACCCAAGCGCGCGTCTGGCCTGGTCGAATGTCGATGAAGACCTGCTGCTGTTCGCCAGCGGCCAGAGCCGCTTGCTGCCGGGCAAGCTGCGCGATCTGCTCAAACTGATCTGCGCCGCCGACGCCCTGCACATCGAGAACCTCGGACCCTGGCTGGCGGACGAGGACGGACGCACACTGCTTTGCGAGTTGGTAAAACAAGGAAGCCTGGGATTTGCCGATGAATAAAATCAGCGTATCGGTTGCAGACTGGCACAAGGACAACGCCGCCATACGGCGTATCCGTGAAAGCGTGTTCATCTTCGAACAGGCGGTTCCTCCAGAGCTGGAATGGGATGCCGAAGATGCCGACGCCGTACACTTCCTGGCCAACGAAGGCGACTATCCGATAGGCACCGCACGTTTGCTGCCGGACGGTGAAATCGGTCGTCTGTCGGTACTCAAGGACTGGCGTGGCCTGAAGGTTGGCGAAGCCCTGCTCGGCGCGGTGCTGAGCGAGGCCGAAAAGCGCGGCCTGCAACAGCAGAAGCTAAGCGCACAGGTTCATGCCGCGCCCTTCTATGAGCGCTTTGGCTTTCGCGTGGTCAGCGACGAGTTCCTCGAAGCCGGCCTGCCGCATGTGGATATGCTCCGCGAGGCGGTGTAGTTTAAAAACTGCACACCTGCGATCAACGCCCCGCTCGACCCGCCGTTACCGGCCGGTTGATCGGGGCGTTTTGCTATCGCTCGGCAAAGTGGCACACTCAAGCCTTCAGGGCACCTCTAAAACGTAGGCGAGGCAGCCAGCGCAAGGCAAAAACAGGCGAGCAACGGTCGGACTCGCGCACAAGCCTGTTTTTAACCCAGCGATGGCACGCAGGTAGTTTTTAGCGGCGCCCTTCTGGAAGCTCTTCGCGGAGAAAGGACATGTCTGTACGCCCCTTGCTGGTTTCACTGCTGCTGGCTGTAAGCACCCCGGTACTGGCTGCCACGGAAGTGGTGCCGCTCAATTACCGCACCAGTGACGAAATGCTGCCGGTAGCACGCAACTTCCTTGGCCAGGACGGCACGGTCAGCGCCTATGGCAACCAGTTGATCGTCAACGCCGAGTCGCGCAGGATCGAAGAACTGCGCGCCCTGCTCGCCCAACTCGATGTAGCCGCCAGACGCCTGCTGATCAGTGTCGACACCAGCGACAGTGCTGCACACAGCCACAACGGCGCCAGCAGCGGCCGGGTGATCAGCTACGGCACCAGCAGCCGTGAGGGCGGCGTGCAGCAGGTGCAGACCAGCGAAGGCACCCCGGCGCTGATTCAAGTCGGCCAGAGTGTTCCGCTGACCACCTCACGCACCGACAGTTACGGTTATAGCCAGAGCGAAACCCAGTATCGCAACGTGACCCAGGGCTTCTATGTCACCGCCAGCGTGACCGGCGATATCGTGCACCTGAGCATCAGCACCAACCGTGACCGCCTCAGCCAGGAGCGCCCGGACGCAATCAAGGTGCAGAGTACCGATAGCAAGGTCAGCGGCCGGCTTGGCGAATGGATCACCCTGGCAGGCAACCAGAGCCAGTCGATAGCCGATCGTCAGGGCAATGCCCAGTACTACTCGACCCAGGGCCGCGACGACATGCTGCTACGCGTCAAGGTCGATGCCCTCGACTAACCCGGCCTCTGGCGCAAAGCCAGAACCTACGGGCCTTTTGGTGACCCACCAGTCGTATTAGACCAAAGATGTAGTGACACCATAAAAGCACTACAAAACGTTTGACGGAGCAAAAACGGCGCGGCATGATGGCCTCGCTCCCGCTGATCAGAGGCTTGAATAGAGCCTTCGAAGCACGTCCGTCGCCACTGCATGGACCGTTTCGTGTCTTGACCGCCCAAAAGGCAGTTTGACGAGGTTGCGACTGGAACGAAGTTGTCCTGAGGGACGGTAGCCCTGTTCGGCAGTCAGATAAAATGTAGTGAGCTTCGCACTGTGCAACATCGTTCTGTGCGTACTTTTCGACAGCACCTGAATGCCCGCTCGACACCCCGAGCCATTCGTTCATCCGTCGCAACCCGATGCAAATGCGGTTCGCCGCAAGTTTTCCGATCAGTGAGCTAATCGTGCCTTCGATAAACGAGGCGTTTTGGCGGAGCAGGACACTCCAACCGCATCAGACTGCTGAAACGTAGCGAGTCATTGACGCGACGCTTCACAGCCTGAAAAACCCAGGAACTGAGGTTTATCAACATGGCACTGACACGCGAACAACAAATAGCGGCTCTTGAAAAAGACTGGGCTGAAAATCCGCGCTGGAACAATGTGACCCGAACCTATTCTGCTGCTGATGTCGTCCGCCTGCGTGGCTCGGTACAACCGGAACACACGTTTGCAAAACTGGGCGCCGAAAAACTGTGGAACCTGATTACCCAGGGTGCGCGACCGTCGTTTCGTCCCGACAAAGACTTCGTCAACTGCATGGGGGCACTGACCGGCGGACAAGCCGTCCAGCAGGTCAAGGCGGGTATCCAGGCCATTTACCTGTCCGGCTGGCAGGTCGCTGCCGACAACAACTCGGCCGAGTCCATGTACCCCGACCAATCACTGTACCCGGTCGACTCGGTGCCCACCGTCGTGCGACGGATCAACAACGCCTTCACCAGGGCCGACCAGATTCAATGGAAAACCGGCAAGAATCCCGGCGATGAAGGCTACATCGATTACTTTGCCCCTATCGTGGCGGACGCCGAGGCCGGCTTTGGCGGTGTGCTCAATGCTTATGAGCTGATGAAAAGCATGATTGAAGCCGGCGCCGCCGGGGTGCATTTCGAAGACCAGCTGGCCTCGGTTAAAAAGTGCGGTCATATGGGCGGCAAGGTACTGGTGCCGACCCAGGAAGCGGTGCAGAAGCTGGTTGCCGCACGTCTGGCTGCCGACGTGGCCGGGGTGCCGACCATTATCCTGGCGCGCACCGACGCCAACGCTGCCGACCTGCTGACCTCTGACTGCGACCCTTATGATCAGCCATTCGTGACCGGGACCCGCACCCATGAAGGCTTCTACAAGGTGCGCGCCGGCCTCGATCAGGCGATCGCCCGGGGCCTGGCCTACGCACCTTATGCCGACCTGGTGTGGTGCGAGACCGCCAAGCCGGATCTGGACGAGGCTCGCCGGTTTGCCGAGGCAATCAAGAAGGAATACCCGGACCAGCTGCTGTCGTACAACTGCTCGCCATCCTTCAACTGGAAGAAGAACCTGGACGATGCCACCATCGCCAAATTCCAGCGCGAGCTGTCTGCGATGGGCTACAAACATCAGTTCATCACCCTGGCCGGCATCCACAACATGTGGCATGGCATGTTCAGCCTGGCGCATGACTACGCCCGCAATGACATGACCGCCTACGTCAAGCTGCAGGAACAGGAGTTTGCCGACGCCGCCAAGGGTTACACCTTCGTCGCCCACCAACAGGAAGTCGGTACCGGCTATTTCGACGACATGACCACAGTGATTCAGGGTGGCAGTTCGTCGGTCACCGCCCTCACCGGCTCCACCGAGCAGGAGCAGTTTCACTGAAACTGAGCGCAGTTGAGTAACCATGAGCCACTTTTACCAGTGGCTCATCTTTTACACCCCGAGTAACGTTACTTTCCGCAACATTGACCTCAAGCAAGGTGGCATTCTCGCAATTGTGCTACTTGTAAGATGAGTTAAATCACTTTCTTTCAGCAGCAGCAAACCAATGAAACTGATTACCGGATGATATCAATTATCATTAAGATTCTCTTCGTTCGCTTTTCGATACGATAAACATACTTGACTAAAACAGTAGTAATACACGGTTTACGTGGCCTGCAGCGCCATGCAAGCCATTACTGCGACCAACCGGTCGAATAATTTTCATGTAGAAAATTTACTTGCCCTCTATTTGCACATAAAATCAGTTTTATTGATTTCGTTGCGACATTTCGTCACGGCCTACACTCTTAAATATTTCAAGCTCAGAGCCCTTTCGCGCTCTGATTAAGGATTGCCAGCATGTCCGAATCGACAGGTTTGATCGCCCACAACTGGGCCCTCGCCATCTTCCTTTTGGGCGTCGTCGGCCTCTGTGCCTTCATGCTTGGCCTGTCCAGCCTGCTCGGCAGCCGCGCCTGGGGGCGCAGCAAGAACGAACCTTTCGAGTCTGGCATGTTGCCCACCGGCGGCGCCCGGCTGCGACTCTCCGCAAAATTCTATCTGGTCGCGATGCTGTTCGTGATCTTCGATATCGAAGCCCTCTTTCTCTTTGCATGGTCTGTGTCGGTACGCGAAAGCGGCTGGGCCGGATTCGTCGAAGCTCTCGTTTTCATAGCAATTCTGTTGGCAGGTCTTGTCTACCTTTGGCGAGTGGGGGCGCTCGATTGGGCACCCGAAGGTCGTCGTAAGCGGCAGGCGAAGCTAAAACAATGAGGCTTTGGCAATGCAATACAATCTCACCAGGATCGACCCGGATGCGCCTAACGAGCAGTATCCAATCGGTGAACGGGAAACCGTTTCCGACCCGTTAGAAGACCAGGTTCACAAGAACATCTTCATGGGCAAGCTCGAAGATGTTCTGAGCAACGCAGTCAACTGGGGGCGCAAAAACTCCCTGTGGCCGTATAACTTCGGCCTTTCGTGCTGCTACGTGGAAATGACCACCGCCTTCACGGCGCCCCACGACATCGCGCGCTTCGGCGCCGAAGTCATCCGGGCATCGCCGCGTCAGGCGGATTTCATGGTTATTGCCGGGACCTGCTTCATCAAGATGGCTCCGATCATCCAGCGTCTCTACGAGCAAATGCTCGAACCCAAGTGGGTCATTTCCATGGGCTCGTGCGCTAACTCCGGCGGCATGTATGACATTTACTCCGTGGTTCAGGGCGTGGACAAGTTCCTGCCTGTGGATGTCTACGTGCCAGGCTGCCCGCCCCGCCCCGAAGCGTTCCTGCAAGGCTTGATGCTGCTGCAGGAGTCGATCGGCAAAGAGCGGCGCCCGCTTTCCTGGGTTGTCGGCGATCAAGGCATCTACCGTGCCGAAATGCCGTCGACCAAGGTTCAGCGCCGCGAACAGCGTATTCAGGTCACCAACCTGCGCAGCCCCGACGAAGTCTGATACGCCCCGTTGTTCTTATAACAAAGACAAGAACGGGGTTGACTCTGTACGTTGACCGAAGTGATTGAGACCTATGACTGCAGGCACCGCTCTGTACATCCCGCCGTACAAGGCTGACGACCAAGATGTCGTCAATGAACTGAATTCCCGCTTCGGCGCCGAGGCCTTCACGGCCCAGCCGACCCGTACCGGCATGCCGGTGCTGTGGGTCGAACGCGCCCGGCTGATCGAAATACTGACGTTCCTGCGCAATGTCGCCAAACCGTACTCCATGCTCTATGACCTGCATGGTGTCGACGAGCGTCTGCGCACCCATCGCCGCGGCTTGCCGGGCGCTGACTTCACGGTGTTCTACCACCTGATGTCGGTTGAACGTAATAGTGACGTAATGATCAAGGTCGCACTGTCCGAAAGCGACCTGAGCGTACCTACCGTCACCCGTATCTGGCCTAACGCCAACTGGTACGAGCGTGAAGTGTGGGACATGTTCGGCATCGATTTCCCGGGCCACCCGCACCTGTCGCGCATCATGATGCCGCCGACCTGGGAAGGTCACCCGCTGCGCAAGGACTTCCCGGCCCGCGCCACCGAGTTCGACCCGTACAGCCTGAACCTTGCCAAGCAGCAGCTTGAAGAAGAAGCCGCGCGCTTCAACCCCGAAGACTGGGGCATGAAGCGTTCTGGGGCGAACGAGGACTACATGTTCCTCAACCTCGGCCCCAACCACCCGTCTGCGCACGGTGCTTTCCGTATCGTGCTGCAACTGGACGGTGAAGAGATCGTCGACTGCGTTCCGGACATCGGCTACCACCACCGTGGTGCAGAGAAAATGGGCGAGCGTCAGTCCTGGCACAGTTACATCCCCTACACCGACCGTATCGACTACCTCGGCGGGGTGATGAACAACCTGCCGTACGTGCTGGCGGTGGAAAAACTCGCCGGTATCAAGGTGCCGGACCGGGTCGACACCATCCGCATCATGATGGCCGAGTTCTTCCGCATCACCAGCCACCTGCTGTTCCTGGGTACCTATATCCAGGACGTCGGCGCCATGACCCCGGTGTTCTTCACCTTTACCGACCGCCAGCGCGCCTACACCGTGATCGAGGCGATCACCGGTTTCCGCCTGCACCCGGCCTGGTACCGCATCGGTGGCGTGGCTCACGACCTGCCGCGCGGCTGGGAGAAACTGGTCAAGGACTTCGTCGACTGGCTGCCCAAGCGCCTCGACGAGTACACCAAAGCTGCCTTGCAGAACAGCATTCTCAAGGGCCGGACCATCGGTGTGGCCGCCTACAACACCAAAGAGGCGCTGGAATGGGGCGTCACAGGTGCTGGCCTGCGTTCCACCGGCTGTGATTTCGACCTGCGCAAGGCGCGTCCGTACTCGGGCTACGAGAACTTCGAATTTGAAGTGCCACTGGCCCACAACGGCGACGCCTACGACCGCTGCATGGTTCGTGTCGAGGAGATGCGCCAGAGTATCCGCATCATCGACCAGTGCCTGCGCAACATGCCTGAAGGCCCGTACAAGGCGGATCACCCGCTGACCACGCCGCCACCAAAAGAGCGCACCCTGCAGCACATCGAAACCTTGATCACCCACTTCCTGCAGGTTTCGTGGGGTCCGGTCATGCCGGCCAACGAATCATTGCAGATGATCGAAGCGACCAAGGGTATCAACAGTTATTACCTGACGAGCGACGGCGGCACCATGAGCTACCGTACCCGGATCCGTACTCCGAGCTATCCGCACCTGCAACAGATCCCTTCGGTGATCAAAGGCAGCATGGTCGCGGACCTGATTGCGTACCTGGGTAGTATCGACTTCGTTATGGCCGACGTGGACCGCTAAGAATGAACAGCCCACTTATCCAGACAGACCGTTTCGTTCTCAGCGAAACAGAGCGCTCGGCCATCGAGCACGAAATGCATCACTACGAGGACCCGCGTGCGGCGTCCATCGAAGCCTTGAAAATTGTCCAGAAGCAGCGCGGCTGGGTGCCGGACGGCGCGATCTATGCGATCAGCGACATCCTCGGCATCCCTGCCAGCGACGTCGAAGGCGTAGCCACCTTCTACAGCCAGATCTTCCGTCAGCCGGTCGGCCGGCACATCATCCGCGTCTGCAACAGCATGGTGTGCTTCATTGCCGGTCACGAGTCGATCGTCGAAGAAATCCAGAGCTCGCTGGGCATCGCTCCGGGCCAGACCACCGCCGACGGCCGCTTTACCCTGCTGCCGGTGTGCTGCCTGGGCAACTGCGACAAGGCGCCAGCGGTAATGGTCGATGACGATACATTCGGCAATCTGCAGCCCGGCGGCGTTGCCAAGATGCTGGAGGCTTACCCATGACCCTGACTTCCTTCGGTCCGGCCAACCGCATTGCGCGCACGGCTGAAACCCACCCGCTGACCTGGCGTCTGCGTGACGACGGCGAGCCGGTGTGGCTCGACGAGTACCAGAGCAAGGACGGCTACGCTGCGGCGCGCAAGGCGCTGACCCAGCAATCGCCCGATGAGATCGTCCAATCGGTCAAGGACTCCGGTCTCAAAGGTCGTGGTGGCGCAGGCTTCCCCACCGGCGTGAAGTGGGGTCTGATGCCTAAAGACGAGTCCATGAACATCCGTTACCTGCTGTGTAACGCCGATGAAATGGAACCCAACACCTGGAAAGACCGCATGCTGATGGAGCAACTGCCCCATCTGCTGATCGAAGGCATGCTGATCAGTGCCCGTGCACTGAAAGCCTACCGCGGCTACATCTTCCTGCGCGGTGAGTACGTCACCGCCGCCCGCCACCTCAACCGTGCGGTCGAAGAAGCCAAGGCTGCCGGCCTGCTGGGCAAGAACATTCTTGGCAGCGGTTTTGATTTCGAGCTGTTCGTGCACACCGGCGCCGGCCGTTACATCTGCGGTGAAGAAACCGCACTGATCAACTCGTTGGAAGGCCGCCGCGCCAACCCGCGCTCCAAGCCGCCCTTCCCTGCCGCCGTAGGCGTGTGGGGCAAGCCGACGTGCGTGAACAACGTCGAAACCCTGTGCAACGTGCCGGCCATCGTCAACAACGGCAACGACTGGTACAAGTCGCTGGCCCGCGAAGGCAGTGAAGACCATGGCACCAAGCTGATGGGCTTTTCCGGTAAGGTCAAGAACCCGGGCCTGTGGGAGCTGCCGTTCGGCGTGCCGGCCCGCGAGCTGTTCGAAGACTACGCCGGCGGCATGCGCGACGGCTTCAAGCTCAAGTGCTGGCAGCCAGGCGGCGCCGGTACCGGCTTTTTGCTTCCGGAACATCTGGACGCGCAAATGTACGCCGGCGGCATCGCCAAGGTCGGTACCCGGATGGGTACGGGCCTGGCCATGGCGGTGGACGACAAGGTCAACATGGTTTCCTTGCTGCGCAACATGGAAGAGTTCTTTGCCCAGGAGTCCTGTGGCTTCTGTACTCCGTGCCGCGATGGCCTGCCCTGGAGCGTGAAGATGCTGCGCGCCCTGGAAAAAGGCCAGGGCCGTGCCGAAGACATCGAGACGCTGCTGGGCCTGGTCAACTTCCTCGGCCCTGGCCGGACCTTCTGTGCTCACGCACCGGGTGCGGTCGAGCCGCTGGGTAGCGCGATCAAGTACTTCAGGCCGGAATTCGAGGCAGGTGTCGCGCCAGCAAGCGCGGGCCTGCCCATCCCCGGCAAGATCCCGACCACAGTCGGGGCATAAACAAGACTGACCGGTCGCCAATGCCTGGCATGGCGACCCTGTACCGGCTGACGCCGCCCCTTCCATGAAGGGGCCGAGCGAAGCAGGTACCACCGGATTCCATTAGCCACGCCCGCTGACAACGGGCCAACGAAGAACTTTGAACCATGGCCACTATCCACGTAGACGGCAAAGCGCTCGAAGTCAACGGTGCGGACAACCTGCTACAGGCTTGTCTGTCCCTGGGCCTCGACATTCCGTATTTCTGCTGGCACCCCGCGCTGGGTAGCGTCGGTGCCTGCCGCCAGTGCGCGGTCAAGCAGTACAACGATGAAAACGATACCCGCGGCCGGATCGTCATGTCCTGCATGACCCCTGCCACCGACAACACCTGGATCTCCATCGAAGATGAAGAGTCCAAGGCGTTCCGCGCCAGTGTCGTCGAATGGCTGATGACCAACCACCCGCATGACTGCCCGGTCTGCGAGGAAGGCGGTCACTGCCACCTGCAAGACATGACCGTGATGACCGGCCACAACGAGCGCCGTTATCGCTTTACCAAGCGCACGCACCAGAATCAGGACCTGGGGCCGTTCGTCGCTCACGAGATGAACCGCTGCATCGCCTGCTACCGCTGCGTGCGTTACTACAAGGACTACGCCGGCGGCACCGACCTGGGCGTGTATGGCGCTCACGACAACGTGTACTTCGGTCGCGTTGAAGACGGCGTGCTGGAGAGCGAGTTTTCCGGCAACCTGACCGAGGTCTGCCCGACCGGCGTGTTCACCGACAAGACCCACTCCGAGCGCTACAACCGCAAGTGGGACATGCAGTTTGCCCCGAGCATCTGCCATGGCTGCTCCAGCGGCTGCAACATCAGCCCCGGTGAGCGTTATGGCGAACTGCGGCGCATCGAAAACCGTTTCAACGGATCGGTGAACCAGTACTTTCTGTGCGACCGTGGCCGTTTCGGCTATGGCTACGTCAACCGCAAGGATCGTCCGCGCCAGCCGCTGCTGAACAAGGGCCAGGAGCAGCTGAAACTGAGCCTGGACGACGCGCTGGACACCGCCGCCGACCTGCTGCGCGGTCGTAACATCGTTGGTATCGGCTCGCCACGCGCCAGCCTGGAAGGCAACTACGCGCTGCGCGAACTGGTCGGTGCCGAGCACTTCTACAGCGGTATTGAAGCCGGTGAGCTTGAGCGCGTGCGCCTGATCGCCCAGGTATTGAGCGACAGCCCGCTGCCGGTGCCGAACATGCGTGACATCGAAGATCACGACGCGATCTTCATTCTTGGCGAAGACCTGACCCAGACGGCTGCCCGGGTCGCCCTGGCCGTGCGTCAGGCGGTCAAGGGCAAGGCCCGCGACATGGCCGCCGCCATGAAGGTCCAGCCATGGCTTGATGCTGCGGTGCGTAACATTGCCCAGCACGAACTGAACCCGCTGTTCATTGCCAGCCTGACTGACACCCGTCTGGACGACGTGGCCGAGCACTGCGTGCACGCCGCGCCAGACGACCTCGCCCGTCTCGGCTTTGCCGTGGCCCACGCCATCGACGCCAGCGCCCCGGCTGTTGCTGGCCTGGACGCCGAAGCGCTGGAACTGGTGAAAACCATCGCCGATGCGTTGCTGGCCGCCAAACGCCCACTGATCATCTCCGGCGGTTCGCTGGGCTCCAAGGCCATGATCGAAGCCGCCGCCAACATCGCCAAAGCGCTGAAACTGCGCGAGAAAGAAGGCTCGCTGAGCCTGGTGGTGCCGGAAGCCAACAGCATGGGCCTGGCCCTGCTCGGTGGTGATTCGCTCGATGCTGCGCTGCAGCAGGTGATCTCGGGTCAGGCCGACGCCATCGTGGTGCTGGAAAACGACCTGTACAGCCGTACCGATGCCGCCACCGTGGACGCCGCACTGAACGCGGCCAAGGTAGTGATCGTTGCCGATCACCAGAAGACCGCGACCGCCGACCGTGCCCATCTGGTCCTGCCAGCGGCCAGCTTCGCTGAAGGCGATGGCACCCTGGTCAGCCAGGAAGGCCGCGCCCAGCGTTTCTTCCAGGTGTTCGATCCGACCTATCTGGACGCCAGCATTCTGGTCCACGAAGGCTGGCGCTGGCTGCACGCGCTGCGTTCGACCCTGCTCAATCAGCCGGTGGACTGGACCCAGCTCGACCAGGTCACCGAAGCCTGCGCCGCGGCCAACCCCCGCCTGGCAGGTATTGTCGATGCCGCACCGTCCGCGTCGTTCCGTATCAAAGGTCTGAAACTGGCTCGCGAACCGCTGCGTTACAGCGGCCGGACCTCGATGCGCGCCAATATCAGCGTGCACGAGCCGCGCACGCCACAAGACAAGGACACGGCGTTCTCGTTCTCGATGGAAGGTTATTCGGGCTCGGTCGAACCACGCCAGCAGGTGCCATTCGCCTGGTCACCGGGCTGGAACTCACCGCAGGCCTGGAACAAGTTCCAGGACGAGGTCGGTGGTCATCTGCGTGCCGGTGACCCGGGCGTGCGCCTGATCGAAAGCACCGGCGACAAGCTGAGCTGGTTTGCCAGCGTGCCACGCGCCTTCGCTCCGGCGCAGGGTAGCTGGCAAGCGGTGCCGTTCTACCACCTGTTCGGCAGCGAAGAGAACTCTTCGAAAGCCGCACCGGTGCAAGAGCGCATCCCGGCTGCTTACGTTGCACTGGCCAAAGCAGAAGCCGATCGTCTGGGCGTCAACGAGGGCGCGCTGGTCAGCCTGGAGGTGGCCGGCCAGACCCTGCGTCTGCCGCTGCGCATCAATGAAGAACTGGGCGCTGGCCTGGTCGCCCTGCCGGTCGGTCTGGCAGGCATTCCGCCGGCGTTTTCCGGCAAATCCGTGGCCGGTCTGCAGGAGGCAGCGCAATGAGCTGGTTCACCCCTGAAGTGATCGATGTGATCATTGCGGTCCTCAAGGCCATCGTCATCCTGCTTGCCGTGGTCATCAGCGGCGCGTTGCTCAGCTTCGTCGAGCGACGCCTGCTGGGCTGGTGGCAGGACCGCTATGGCCCGAACCGGGTTGGCCCGTTCGGTATGTTCCAGATCGCTGCCGACATGCTGAAGATGTTCTTCAAAGAGGACTGGATGCCGCCGTTTGCCGACAAGGTGATCTTCACCCTGGCACCGGTGGTGGCCATGAGCGCCTTGCTGATCTCGTTCATCGTCATCCCGATCACCCCGACCTGGGGTGTCGCAGACCTGAACATCGGCCTGCTGTTCTTCTTCGCGATGGCGGGTCTGTCGGTGTACGCAGTGCTGTTCGCCGGTTGGTCGAGTAACAACAAGTACGCGTTGCTGGGCAGCCTGCGGGCCTCGGCCCAGACCGTGTCGTACGAAGTGTTCATGGGTCTTGCGCTGATGGGCGTGGTGGTTCAGGCCGGCTCGTTCAACATGCGCGACATCGTCGAGTATCAGGCGCAGAACCTGTGGTTCATCATTCCACAGTTCCTCGGCTTCTGTACGTTCTTCGTCGCTGGCGTCGCCGTGACTCACCGTCACCCGTTCGACCAGCCCGAAGCCGAGCAGGAACTGGCCGACGGTTACCACATTGAATATGCCGGCATGAAATGGGGCATGTTCTTCGTCGGCGAGTACATCGGCATCGTGCTGATCTCGGCGCTGCTGGTCACCCTGTTCTTCGGTGGCTGGCATGGTCCGTTCGGTATCCTGCCGCAGATCCCCTTCATCTGGTTCGCTTTGAAGACCGCGTTCTTCATCATGCTGTTCATCCTGCTGCGCGCTTCGATTCCGCGCCCGCGCTATGACCAGGTGATGGATTTCAGCTGGAAATTCTGCCTGCCGCTGACCCTGATCAATTTGCTGGTGACTGCCGCGATCGTGTTGCTCAACACGCCGGCAGGCGCGGTTCAGTGAGGTAACTGACCCATGTTCAAATATATTGGCGACATCGTTAAGGGTACCGGTACCCAGTTGCGCAGCCTGGTGATGATTTTCGGTCACGGCTTTCGCAAGCGCGACACCCTGCAATACCCGGAAGAACCGGTTTATCTGGCACCACGCTATCGCGGCCGGATCGTCCTGACCCGCGACCCCGACGGTGAAGAACGCTGCGTGGCCTGCAACCTGTGCGCCGTGGCCTGCCCGGTCGGCTGCATCGCCTTGCAGAAGACCGAGGCCGAAGACGGTCGCTGGTACCCGGAGTTCTTCCGCATCAACTTCTCGCGTTGCATTTTCTGCGGCCTGTGCGAAGAAGCCTGCCCGACTACCGCGATCCAGTTGACCCCGGATTTCGAAATGGCTGACTTCAAGCGCCAAGACCTGGTGTACGAGAAAGAAGACCTGCTGATTTCCGGCCCCGGCAAGAACCCCGACTATAACTTCTATCGCGTTGCCGGCATGGCAATCTCCGGCAAGCCCAAAGGCGCCGCGCAGAGTGAAGCCGAACCGATCAACGTCAAGAGCTTGCTGCCTTAAGGAAGTCCAGATGGAATTCGCTTTCTACTTTGCATCCGGCATTGCTGTCGTGTCGACCTTACGGGTCATCACGAACACCAATCCCGTGCATGCCCTGCTCTACCTGATCATCTCACTGATCGCCGTGGCTATGACCTTCTTCAGCCTCGGCGCACCATTTGCCGGGGTGCTGGAAATCATCGCCTACGCTGGCGCGATCATGGTTCTGTTCGTGTTCGTGGTCATGATGCTCAATCTGGGCCCTGCCTCGGTGCAGCAAGAACGTAACTGGTTCAAGCCTGGGATCTGGGCGGGACCTGTGTTCCTGGGCGGCATGCTGCTGTTCCAACTGCTGTATGTGCTGTTTGCCAACCCGAGCGGTGCCGGCCTGGGCCACACCACAGTGGACGCCAAGGCCGTCGGCATCAGCCTGTTCGGTCCTTACCTGCTGGTGGTGGAACTGGCCTCGATGCTGCTGCTGGCGGCTGCCGTGACCGCATTCCACCTTGGCCGTACCGATACCAAGGAAGAAGGAGCCCAGCCATGAATGCAATTCCTCTCGAACACGGCCTGGCGGTTGCCGGGGTGCTGTTCTGCCTTGGCCTGGTCGGCCTGATGGTGCGCCGCAACATCCTTTTCGTGCTGATGAGCCTGGAAATCATGATGAATGCCGCCGCCCTGGCATTCGTGGTAGCCGGTAGCCGCTGGGGTCAACCGGATGGACAGGTAATGTTCATTCTGGTGATCAGCCTCGCAGCTGCCGAGGCCAGTATCGGCCTGGCGATCCTGATGCAGCTGTATCGCCGCTTCCACACTCTCGATATCGATGCTGCCAGCGAGATGCGCGGATGAACCTTCTCTTTCTGACTTTTGTATTTCCCCTGATCGGTTGGCTGCTGCTGTCGTTCTCCCGTGGCCGTATCTCGGAGAACCTCGCGGCACTGATCGGCGTCGGCTCGGTCGGCCTGTCGGCCATTGTCACTGCCTGGATCATCTGGCAGTTCAACGTCGCACCACCCGAAGGCGGCCACTACACCCAGGTGCTGTGGCGCTGGATGGACGTGGACGGCTTCAGCCCCAACTTCGCCCTGTACCTGGACGGCCTGTCGGTCACCATGCTCGGCGTGGTGGTCGGGGTGGGCTTTCTGATCCATCTGTTCGCCTCCTGGTACATGCGCGGCGAAGAGGGCTACTCGCGCTTCTTCTCCTACACCAACCTGTTTATTGCCAGCATGTTGTTCCTGATCCTGGGCGACAACCTGCTGTTCATCTACTTCGGTTGGGAAGGCGTGGGCCTGTGCAGCTACCTGCTGATCGGTTTCTACTATGGCCAGCGCAAGAATGGCGATGCCGCACTGAAAGCCTTCATCGTCACCCGGATCGGCGACGTGTTCATGGCGATCGGTCTGTTCATCCTGTTCCAGCAACTGGGCACCCTGAATATCCAGGAACTGCTGGTGCGTGCGCCTGAGCACTTCAAGGCCGGCGACTTCTGGATCGTGCTGGCGACCCTGATGCTGCTTGGCGGTGCCGTAGGTAAATCCGCGCAACTGCCGCTGCAGACCTGGCTGGCTGATGCAATGGCCGGTCCTACTCCGGTTTCGGCACTGATTCACGCCGCGACCATGGTCACCGCCGGCGTGTACCTGATCGCCCGTACCCACGGTCTGTTCGTCCTGGCGCCGGATATCCTGCATCTGGTCGGCGTCGTCGGTGGTGTGACGCTGGTACTGGCCGGCTTCGCCGCGCTGGTACAGACCGACATCAAGCGGATTCTCGCCTACTCGACCATGAGCCAGATCGGCTACATGTTCCTGGCCCTGGGCGTCGGTGCCTGGGAAGGTGCGATCTTCCACCTGATGACCCACGCGTTCTTCAAGGCCCTGCTGTTCCTTGCCTCCGGTGCGGTGATCGTCGCCTGCCACCACGAGCAGAACATCTTCAAGATGGGTGGCTTGTGGAAGAAACTGCCTCTGGCCTACGCCAGCTTCATCGTCGGCGGCGCCGCCCTGGCCGCCCTGCCGCTGCTGACCGCCGGTTTCTATTCCAAGGACGAGATCCTCTGGGAGGCTTTCGCCAGCGGCCATACCGGCCTGCTGTATGCCGGTCTTGCCGGTGCGTTCATGACCTCGATCTACACCTTCCGGCTGATCTTCATCGCCTTCCACGGCGAGGCCAAGACCGAAGCTCATGCAGGCCATGGCATCTCGCACTGGCTGCCACTGTCGGTGCTGATCGTGCTGTCGACCTTCATCGGTGCCTGGATCACTCCACCACTGGCAGGCGTGCTGCCGCAAAGCGTCGGCCATGCCGGCGGCGATGCCAAGCACAGTCTGGAGATCGCTTCGGGGGCCATTGCCATTGCCGGTATCGTGCTCGCCGCGCTGCTGTTCCTGGGCAAACGCACCTTGGCTACCGCCATCGCCAACAGCCGTATCGGCCGTTTGCTCTCGGCCTGGTGGTTCGCCGCCTGGGGCTTCGACTGGATCTACGACAAACTGTTCGTCAAGCCATACCTGGCGATCAGTCACTTGCTGCGCAGTGATCCGTTCGACCGTCTCATTGGTGTGATCCCGCGTCTGGTCAAAGGCGGTCATGTTTCCATGAGCCGCACCGAGACTGGTCAGCTTCGTTGGTACGCTGCCTCGATCGCGTTTGGTGCCGTTCTGGTACTGGGCGGCATTCTGGTTGCGGTCTGACATGAACCTTGCGAATTTGCGAAAGGAATTGAGCCCGTCATGATTCTGCCTTGGCTAATCCTGATCCCCTTTATCGGCGGCCTGCTCTGCTGGCAGTTCGAGCGCGTCAGCGCGACAATGCCACGCTGGATCGCGCTGGCGACCATGTCCCTGCTGCTGGGCCTCGGCCTGTGGCTGTGGGCTGTCGGCAACTACACCCTGGCCCCTGCGCCGGGCGGTAATCCTGCCTGGGCCCTGGAATTCCAGGCCCAGTGGATCACCCGCTTCGGTATCAGCCTGCACCTGGCGCTCGATGGCCTGTCGCTGCTGATGATCATGCTCACCGGCCTGCTCGGTGTGCTGTCGGTGCTGTGTTCGTGGAAAGAGATCGACCGCAAGGTCGGCTTCTTCCACCTCAACCTGATGTGGATCCTCGGTGGCGTGGTCGGTGTGTTCCTGGCCATCGACCTGTTCCTGTTCTTCTTCTTCTGGGAAATGATGCTGGTGCCGATGTATTTCCTCATCGCACTCTGGGGTCACAGCTCCTCGGACGGCAAGAAGACCCGGATTTACGCCGCGACCAAGTTCTTCATCTTCACCCAGGCCAGCGGCCTGATCATGCTGGTGGCGATCCTTGGTCTGGTTCTGGTGCATTACAACCAGACCGGCACCCTGACCTTCGCCTATGCCGAGCTGCTCAAAACGCAACTGGCACCTGGCACCGAGTACATCCTGATGCTGGGCTTTTTCATCGCTTTCGCGGTGAAGCTGCCGGTGGTGCCGCTGCACTCGTGGCTGCCTGACGCTCACGCCCAGGCGCCGACCGCAGGTTCCGTGGACCTGGCCGGTATCCTGCTGAAAACTGCTGCATACGGCCTGTTGCGCTTTGCTCTGCCGTTGTTTCCGAATGCTTCGGCAGAGTTCGCGCCGATTGCCATGACCCTGGGTCTGGTCGGGATTTTCTACGGTGCCTTCCTGGCGTTCGCCCAGAGCGACATCAAGCGCCTGATCGCGTTCTCCAGCGTCTCGCACATGGGCTTCGTGCTGATCGGTATCTACTCGGGCAGCCAGCAAGCCCTGCAGGGCGTGGTGATCCAGATGATCGCCCACGGCCTGTCGGCAGCGGCACTGTTCATCCTCAGCGGCCAGTTGTACGAGCGTCTGCACACCCGTGACATGCGCCAGATGGGTGGCCTGTGGTCGCGCATTCCTTACCTGCCGGCAATCAGCCTGTTCTTCGCAGCCGCGTCGCTGGGCCTGCCCGGCACCGGTAACTTTGTCGGTGAGTTCCTGATCCTGCTGGGTGCCTTCGTCAGTTCGCCATGGGTCACTGCCATCGCCACCTCCGGTCTGGTGTTCGGTTCGGTCTATTCGCTGATCATGATCCACCGCGCCTACTTCGGCCCGTCGCAGTCCGATGCGGTCTACAAGGGCCTGGATGCACGGGAAATGATCATGGTGCTGGGTCTTGCCGTCCTGCTGATCGTGCTCGGGGTCTACCCGCAGCCGTTCCTGGACACTTCGGCGTCGACCATGCACGGCGTGCAGCAATGGCTAGGCACTGCCTTCACTCAACTCGCTTCGGCCCGGTAAGAGCGCTATGGACCTGACGATTCAACACTTTATTGCGCTAGGCCCTCTGCTGATCACCAGTATCACCCTTGTGGTGGTGATGCTGGCCATCGCATGGCGCCGCAATCACTCGCAAACCTTCCTGCTCAGCGTGGCCGGCCTGAACCTGGCCCTGCTGTCGGTTTACCCGGCCCTGAAGGTCGCGCCACTGGTGGTCACCCCACTGCTGCTGGTCGATCCGTTCGCCTGCTTCTACATGGCGCTGATCCTCGCTTCGACCCTGGCTTGCGTGACCATGGCTCATGCCTATCTGGGTGATGACAAGACCGGCTATCCAGGCAACCGCGAAGAACTGTACCTGCTGATTCTGCTGGCGGCAGCCGGCGGCATGGTGCTGGTCTGCGCGCAGAACCTGGCCGGCCTGTTCATCGGCCTGGAATTGCTCTCGGTACCGGTCTATGGCCTGGTAGCCTATGCGTTCTTCAACAAGCGTTCGCTGGAAGCCGGTATCAAGTACATGGTGCTGTCGGCAGCCGGCTCAGCGTTCCTGCTGTTCGGCATGGCACTGCTGTACGCCGAAGCCGGCAGCCTGAGCTTCGACGCGATCGGCAAGGCGCTGGAGGCCACCGGCCTGCCTAGCCCGATTGCCAGCATGGGTCTGGGCATGATGGTCATCGGCCTGGGCTTCAAGCTCTCGCTGGTGCCGTTCCACCTCTGGACGCCAGACGTTTATGAAGGTGCTCCGGCGCCGGTCGCGGCCTTCCTGGCCACTGCCAGCAAGGTGGCGGTGTTCGCGGTGCTGGTGCGGCTGTTCCAGATGTCGCCGGCGGCAAGCGGCGGTGTGGTGCTGGACGTGCTGGCGGTTGTGGCCGTGGCATCCATCCTGGTCGGCAACCTGCTGGCACTGGTGCAGAACAACCTCAAGCGGCTGCTGGGTTACTCCTCGATCGCCCACTTCGGTTACCTGATGATCGCGCTGGTGGCAAGCAAGGGCATGGCGGTAGAAGCCATCGGCGTGTACCTGACCACCTATGTGCTGACCTCGCTGGGCAGCTTCGGTGTGATCACCATGATGTCCTCGCCGTACAGCGGCCGTGACGCTGATGCCATGTTCGAGTACCGCGGCCTGTTCTGGCGTCGTCCATACCTGACCGCAGTGATGACCCTGATGATGCTGTCGCTGGCGGGTATTCCGCTCACTGCAGGCTTCATCGGCAAGTTCTACATCATCGCTGCCGGTGTCGAGTCGCACCTGTGGTGGCTGATCGGTACGCTGGTGCTGGGTAGCGCCATCGGCGTGTTCTACTACCTGCGGGTGATGGTCACCATGTACCTGGTCGACAACAAACTGCCGCGTCATGACGCCGCCTTCAACTGGGCACAGCGTACCGGCGGTGTGATGCTGCTGGCCGTGGCGATCCTGACCTTCGTGCTGGGTGTGTACCCGCAGCCGTTGCTGGATCTGGTACTTAGTACCGGCCTGCAAGTACCGAGCTGATTCACTGCGCATAAAAAAACCCTGCCTCGGCAGGGTTTTTTATTGCCTGGGTTTTTTAACCCGGCAGGCGTACCGGGCGTTTATTGCTGCTGAACAGTGCCCAGGACGACATGAACAGGGCAGCGATCAACGGCCCGATGACAAAGCCATTGAGGCCAAATACCGACATGCCGCCCAGGGTGCTGATCAGGATCAGGTAGTCCGGCATCCGAGTGTCCTTGCCGACCAGTACCGGGCGCAGCACGTTATCTACCAGGCCGATCACAAACACGCCGAACAAGGCCAGTACCACACCTTGCCAGATCATCCCGCTGAGCAGGAAGTACACTGCCACCGGCGCCCAGACAATCCCTGCACCCACCGCCGGCAACAGCGACAAGAAGGCCATGATCACTGCCCAGAGCAACGCACTGGGAATATCGAGGAACCAGAAGATAAGGCCGCCCAGCGCGCCTTGGGTGACCGCAACCACCAGGTTGCCCTTGACCGTGGCGCGCACCACGCGGGTGAACTTCAATTGCAGGCGGCGCTTGTGCTGGTCTGCCAATGGCGCTGCATTGCGCATCTTGCGGACCAGTTCCTGACCGTCACGCAGGAAAAAGAACAGCAGGTAAAGCATGATGAAGAAGCTGACCACAAAATCGAAAGTGCCCTGACCAAAACTGAACGCCTGGCCGGCCAGGTATTGGCTGCCTTGCATGGCCCCCTTGGAGATTTTGTCGCGCAAGCCGTTGAAATCGCCCATGCCCATCCGGTCCAGCAGACGCTGCCCTGAGGCCGGCAACAGTTCCTTGTACTCGGTCAGGTACTGCGCGACATCCAGCTTGCCGCTCTCGACATTCTTGTACAGCAGCGCGCCTTCCTGAACCAACATGGCGCTGATCACGATCACCGGCAAAATGGCGATGACCAGACAGATTCCCAAGGTCAGCAACGAGATACGGTTACGTGGCCAGCCCAGCTTGAGTTGCAGGCGACGCTGCATGGGGGAAAAGATAATGGCCAGGATCACCGCCCAGAATACCGCGCCATAGAACGGCAGCAGGATCCAGATAAAAGCGATGCTGACCAGCACCAACAGGAGCAGAAAGGTCTTGTAATGCAGGGAGGTTTCGTTCATGTCTCATCCGTGTCGTCAGGCTGGCTAGATGCCCGCTCAGAGCATTAGTCAGCCACGACACGCAGGAGTGCCCCG
The DNA here is from genome assembly GCF_024584215.1 of Pseudomonas sp. LJDD11. Lineage (NCBI taxonomy): Bacteria > Pseudomonadati > Pseudomonadota > Gammaproteobacteria > Pseudomonadales > Pseudomonadaceae > Pseudomonas > Pseudomonas sp. LJDD11. Next base: position 152,164 of record NZ_JANJFL010000001.1, on the reverse strand, counting down.
AAGCCTTCGGGCAATGGTTCAGACGCGAAATTGTGCCGCCAGCCCTCCCAGCCGCTGGCCGAGATCGGACAGGCTGCGTGAAGTGATCGCGCTCTGGCGGGTTTCCTCAGCAACGCTGTCCACTGCTACGGCGATCTGGTGCACGCTGCGGTTGATCTCTTCGGCCACGGCAGTCTGCTCCTCTGCGGCGCTGGCAATCTGCGCGTTCATCGCGTTGATGGTGGCGATCAGTTCACCAATGGTGACCAGCGAACGGCCGGCTTCGTTGGCCTGCACCGAGGTGCCCTCCCCCGCCTCACTGGAACGCCGCATGGCACTGACTGCCTCTTGAGTGCCAGACTGCAGACGGTCGATCATGCCCTGGATTTCCTGAGTGCTCTGCTGGGTTCGGCTAGCCAGCGCCCGAACCTCATCGGCAACCACGGCAAAGCCACGTCCCGCCTCGCCGGCCCGCGCCGCTTCGATGGCTGCGTTGAGCGCCAACAGGTTGGTCTGCTCGGCAATCGAACGAATCACCCCCAGAACGCTGACAATCGACCCGACGTCTTGCTGCAGGCTGTCGAGCGACACACCACTTTTGCGAATGTCTTCGACCAGCGAATGGATCTGCACAATGCTGCCGTCCACCACCCGCTTGGCAGTACGCCCCTGCTCGTCGGTCTGCTGCGCGGCGTTCGAGGCATTTTGCGCGCTGCTGGCCACCTCGTGGGCAGCTGCAGACATCTGGTTGATGGCAGTGGCCACCTGATCGGTTTCGTAGCGCTGGCGCTCCATGGCCTGCTCAGAGCGCTGAGCCTGGGAGGACACCTCAGCCACCAGCCCGGTGAGTTGCGAGGTCACTTCGGTCATTTGCCGCACCAACGAATGGATCTTGTCGACAAAGCGATTGAAAGAACCGGCAAGCTCGCCCAACTCGTCCTGACTGGTGACAGGCAGACGGCGGGTCAGGTCGCCTTCGCCGGCGGCAATATCGTCAAGGCTGGCTTTCATCAGGCGCAGTGGGCGCAGCAGCGTGCCTGTCACCAGCACGCCAATCACGCTGATGATGACCAGCACCACCAAAGTAATGCCGACAATGCTGTAGAGCATGTCCTGCAGGCGAGCATCGACATTCTTGCGCACCTGTTCGACCTGGGCCTCGATGCCATCAAGGTTGACCGCGCTGCCAACCACCAGGTCCCACTTGGGCAGGTATTCGGTGTAACCCACTTTAGGTACCGGTTCGCTCTTGCCGGGCAATGCCGAAGCGTAGCGTACGTAGTGAGTGCCGTTCTTAGCCACCGCCACCAGTTCGCGGTTCAGGTAGATGCCGTTGGGGTCCTTGGTGTCCTTGAAGCTTTTGCCCAGACCATCGGCGCTGTTACTGCGAAAGATCCGGATAATCTCCGAATCATAGCCGAACAGATAACCGTCTTTGCCGTAGCTGACAGAGGCAAACTGCTTGATCGCAGCGGCGCGGGGCGCTTCATCGCCAGGCGCGGCAGCATCGTAAAGGGGTTTGATCGCACTGATGGCGACGGAGACGTGATCCTTGAGATTGCTTTTGGCTTCTTCAAGCAGACGTTCACGGGTCTCGTTGACCTCTATATCAGCCTGTTGGTGGAGGATATAGATCGTCGAGGCACTGACGACCAGGGCGAATAACAGAACCGGCGCAATCGCCAGTGACAGCACTTTGGCCTTGAGATTGGGTCGCATGATCTTTGCCTTATCGTTATTGTCGTTCTTGAAACAAGCGCTCTTGATCAGCTATCGACTGATAGCCAGGAAACTGATGCCCCTTTGGCAATTCATTTACGTTCTGGCAAATCGATACGGACGCGTAGCCCGTCTGCCGGGCTCACCAGCAGTTGCAATGTGCCACCCCATGTTTCCACGATATCACGAACAATGCCCAAGCCAAGCCCGTGGCCGCTAATCTGTTCATCCAGACGGGTTCCGCGGCTGAAAACCCCTTCACGGCGTGACTCAGGAATACCCGGACCGTCGTCATCAATCAACAGGCATGTTCCTGCTGCGCTGACACTGATGCTCAGGCTCACCTCGCTGTCGGCCCATTTGCAGGCGTTGTCCAGCAAATTGCCGAGCAGTTCCAGCAGATCCTCGCGATCCCAGGGCAGCGTCAACCCGGGTGGGGTGTCGTTGACCAGTTGCAAGTGTTCGCCATGGATCATGTTCAGGGTGGAAAACAGCGCGGGAAGCTCCACATCACAATCAAAGCGTGCCCCCGGTAACGCATCTCCCGACAGGCGTGCACGATTAAGCTCACGTTCAAGACGCTGCTGAATCTGTTGCAGTTGTTCATGCAAGGTCTTGCGCAGCGCAGGCTGGGACTCCAGCGCCGAGCTGGACGCAATGCTAAGCAGCACCGCCAACGGAGTCTTGAGTGCATGGCCAAGATTGCCCAAGGCATTGCGCGAACGTTTGAGGCTGTCTTCAGTATGGGCAAGCAGATGGTTGATCTGGTCGACCAAGGGCTCAAGCTCACGAGGCACCTGATCATCAAGTTGCGAACGCTGGCCCTGCTGCAACTGAAAGATCTGTTCACGTACGGTATTGAGAGGCCGCAGTGCCCTGCGCACAGTAACCCGCTGCAAGCCCAAAACCAGTAACAACGCCGCCAGCCCCAGCCCCATGCCAATCTGCTGCACGCGCTTGAAGGTCTGGCGTACTGGCGTGTAGTCCTGCGCGACGCTGATGGAGAACTGCTGGCCGAACTTGCGGTAATCGGCTGTCAGGACCAATAACGACTGGCCAGTCTCGCCCAGTTCGAGGTCGCTGTGCAGCCCTGTGCTCTGTGGCTTGGGCAGCTCGAAATCCCACAAGGATCGCGAGCGCCAGTGGCCATCGGCAAAATCGACGCGAAAGTAGTGACCCGAGAAAGGCCGATGGTAGGCGCCGGACAACCGCTGCTCGTCAAGTTGCAAGCCCACCGGGCCGCGCACGATAGCGACCAACAGGTTCTCACTCTCGTTGCGCAGTCCTGACTCCAGATAACGCTGCAGGCCCAGCTCGAACAACCACAGACTGGTCTGCGCCATGACCAGGCCGATCACCAGCATGATCGTGACCAGCCCCAGGCTCAGACGTCGCTGGATGGACCTCAACCGCCAGCCCCACCATACAAATAACCCTGACCGCGGCGGGTTTCGATCACTGAGCGGCCCAGCTTGCGGCGCAAGTGATTGACGTGAACCTCGATGACATTGGAATCACGCTCGCTCTCGCCGTCGTAGAGATGCTCGGCCAGATGACTCTTGGAAAGGATTTGTTCCGGGTGCAGCATGAAGTAGCGCAGCAAGCGGAACTCTGCGGAAGTCAGCTGGATATCGACGCCGTCGCGTGCCACCGATTGACGTCCCTCATCCAAGTGCAAGCCTGCCGACTCCAGTTTCGGCTGATTGGCCAGGCCCCGGGCGCGGCGCAGCAGGCCCTGAATGCGCAATTGCAGTTCTTCAGGATGAAAAGGCTTGGTCAGGTAATCGTCTGCACCGGCCTTGAGTCCCTCTATGCGCTCTGACCAGGAGCCGCGCGCGGTCAACACCAGCACCGGCGTCGCCAGACCGTTGCTGCGCCAGTGCGCCAGAACTTCCAGGCCGGGTATGCCCGGCAATCCCAAATCAAGCACGATGAGGTCATAGGGCTCGCTCAGCCCCTGATACTGCGCATCCCGGCCATCTGCCAACCAGTCAACCGCATAACCCTGGCGGGCCAGGGTCGCCATTAGCTCATCAGCCAGAGATACATGGTCTTCAACCAGCAACAGACGCATCAGTCATCTTCCTCGTCTTTGAGTAACCGACTGTCACGGGCATCGAACTTGAGTTCACGTACCACGCCTTCAGGAGTAACCAATTCAACCTCATAGACATACACATCGTTCTTTTCTTCGAGTTCGGCCTCAAGCAACCTGGCGCCGGGATACCGCGCCAAGGCCTGCCCGATGAACTGTTCGAGTGGCAGAATAACGCCACGCTGGCGCAGTTGCAGGGCTTCATCCTGGTCAAGGTCACGGGCCTGAACCAAGGTGCAGGTAAACAGCAGACCCAGTAATGCGATACGACGCTTAGCAGCAGTCATCAATTATCCTGATGGTTCTTGTAGATCTGCCCGGTTACCGCATCGAGTTCCAGATCCCATTCAATGCCCTTAGTATCGCGCAATTCCACCTGGTAAACATATTTGCCGTATTCACTTTCGAGCTCAGTATCGGTAATGCTCGAACCAGGATGAGCGGCCAGCGCAACGGCATTGAGTTTCTCGAACGACTGGATAACACCGTTATCTCTGAGTCGCAGGGCTTCATCCGGACCCAGGTCCCTGGCCTGTACCAGATTGGCCGTCAGGGCCCAGGCAAAGGCAGTTGTAAAGGTCAGCAAAGCTTTCATTGTTGGCTCCACAGTCAGCTAATGTTGATGCCGTCACCATACCTTCAGGAACTTAATTCAAACTGAATGACTCTGGCCACATGCCATTAGCTTTGCAATGGTACTGATCATGCCGTGTTGAGTGTATTGCTGTTACACTCGTGTGCTGTATCTCGTTTCAGAGTCAAGATTTTGGAAATTTTCAAGGAATTCACTTTTGAGTCCGCGCATCGCCTTCCCCACGTGCCGGAAGGCCACAAGTGCGGTCGCCTGCATGGCCACTCATTTCGCGTAGGTATCCATCTGTCCGGCCCGGTCGACCCCCATACCGGCTGGATCCGGGACTTCTCAGAGATCAAGGCGATATTCAAGCCGCTGTACGAGCGACTGGATCACAATTACCTCAATGACATTCCCGGCCTGGAGAACCCGACCAGCGAAAATCTGGCCAAGTGGATCTGGAATGAGTTGAAGCCGCTGTTACCTGAGCTGTCTGCCATTCGTATTCACGAGACCTGCACCAGCGGGTGTGAATACCGAGGCGACTGAAACAGAATTGACGTTGTTGACCGCCCTCTGAGGCGGTCTTTTTTTGCCCGGCAGGAGCGGCCGACTTTTCTTTCGCGCAAAGCAAAACCCCCGATCGCAGTGCGATCAGGGGTTCTGTGTTTGAATCTTGACGATGACCTACTCTCACATGGGGAAGCCCCACACTACCATCGGCGATGTATCGTTTCACTACTGAGTTCGGGATGGGATCAGGTGGTTCCAACACTCTATGGTCGTCAAGAAATTCGGTAGCCAGTGCGTGTTCACACGCTGGCAAATTCGGTTATGTGAACATTTTTCGGCGTTTGTTGATCAGCTTTCGGCTGTATCGTCTTCACACACCGCCACTGCTGTGCAGATGGCTTGGGTGTTATATGGTCAAGCCTCACGGGCAATTAGTATGGGTTAGCTCAACGCCTCACAGCGCTTACACACCCCACCTATCAACGTCGTAGTCTTCGACGGCCCTTTAGGGGATTCAAGATCCCAGTGAGATCTCATCTTGAGGCAAGTTTCCCGCTTAGATGCTTTCAGCGGTTATCTTTTCCGAACATAGCTACCCGGCAATGCCACTGGCGTGACAACCGGAACACCAGAGGTTCGTCCACTCCGGTCCTCTCGTACTAGGAGCAGCCCCTCTCAAATCTCAAACGTCCACGGCAGATAGGGACCGAACTGTCTCACGACGTTCTAAACCCAGCTCGCGTACCACTTTAAATGGCGAACAGCCATACCCTTGGGACCGGCTTCAGCCCCAGGATGTGATGAGCCGACATCGAGGTGCCAAACACCGCCGTCGATATGAACTCTTGGGCGGTATCAGCCTGTTATCCCCGGAGTACCTTTTATCCGTTGAGCGATGGCCCTTCCATACAGAACCACCGGATCACTAAGACCTACTTTCGTACCTGCTCGACGTGTGGGTCTCGCAGTCAAGCGCGCTTTTGCCTTTATACTCTACGACCGATTTCCGACCGGTCTGAGCGCACCTTCGTACTCCTCCGTTACTCTTTGGGAGGAGACCGCCCCAGTCAAACTACCCACCATACACTGTCCTCGATCCGGATAACGGACCTGAGTTAGAACCTCAAAGTTGCCAGGGTGGTATTTCAAGGATGGCTCCACGCAGACTGGCGTCCACGCTTCATAGCCTCCCACCTATCCTACACAAGCAAATTCAAAGTCCAGTGCAAAGCTATAGTAAAGGTTCACGGGGTCTTTCCGTCTAGCCGCGGATACACTGCATCTTCACAGCGATTTCAATTTCACTGAGTCTCGGGTGGAGACAGCGCCGCCATCGTTACGCCATTCGTGCAGGTCGGAACTTACCCGACAAGGAATTTCGCTACCTTAGGACCGTTATAGTTACGGCCGCCGTTTACCGGGGCTTCGATCAAGAGCTTCGCTTGCGCTAACCCCATCAATTAACCTTCCGGCACCGGGCAGGCGTCACACCCTATACGTCCACTTTCGTGTTTGCAGAGTGCTGTGTTTTTAATAAACAGTCGCAGCGGCCTGGTATCTTCGACCGGCATGGGCTTACGGAGCAAGTCCTTCACCCTCACCGGCGCACCTTCTCCCGAAGTTACGGTGCCATTTTGCCTAGTTCCTTCACCCGAGTTCTCTCAAGCGCCTTGGTATTCTCTACCTAACCACCTGTGTCGGTTTGGGGTACGGTTCCCGATTATCTGAAGCTTAGGAGCTTTTCCTGGAAGCATGGCATCAACCACTTCATGTTCTAAAGAACACTCGTCATCAGCTCTCGGCCTTGGGATCCCGGATTTGCCTAAGATCCCAGCCTACCACCTTAAACCTGGACAACCAACGCCAGGCTGGCCTAGCCTTCTCCGTCCCTCCATCGCAATAACCGGAAGTACAGGAATATTAACCTGTTTTCCATCGACTACGCTTTTCAGCCTCGCCTTAGGGACCGACTAACCCTGCGTCGATTAACGTTGCGCAGGAAACCTTGGTCTTTCGGCGTGGGAGTTTTTCACTCCCATTGTCGTTACTCATGTCAGCATTCGCACTTCTGATACCTCCAGCAAGCTTCTCAACTCACCTTCACAGGCTTACAGAACGCTCCTCTACCGCATCACCAAAAGGTGATACCCGTAGCTTCGGTGCATGGTTTGAGCCCCGTTACATCTTCCGCGCAGGCCGACTCGACTAGTGAGCTATTACGCTTTCTTTAAAGGGTGGCTGCTTCTAAGCCAACCTCCTAGCTGTCTAAGCCTTCCCACATCGTTTCCCACTTAACCATGACTTTGGGACCTTAGCTGACGGTCTGGGTTGTTTCCCTTTTCACGACGGACGTTAGCACCCGCCGTGTGTCTCCCATGCTCGGCACTTGTAGGTATTCGGAGTTTGCATCGGTTTGGTAAGTCGGGATGACCCCCTAGCCGAAACAGTGCTCTACCCCCTACAGTGATACATGAGGCGCTACCTAAATAGCTTTCGAGGAGAACCAGCTATCTCCGAGCTTGATTAGCCTTTCACTCCGATCCACAGGTCATCCGCTAACTTTTCAACGGTAGTCGGTTCGGTCCTCCAGTCAGTGTTACCTAACCTTCAACCTGCCCATGGATAGATCGCCCGGTTTCGGGTCTATACCCAGCGACTAAACGCCCTATTAAGACTCGCTTTCGCTACGCCTCCCCTATACGGTTAAGCTTGCCACTGAATATAAGTCGCTGACCCATTATACAAAAGGTACGCAGTCACCTAACAAGTAGGCTCCCACTGCTTGTACGCATACGGTTTCAGGTTCTATTTCACTCCGCTCTCCGCGGTTCTTTTCGCCTTTCCCTCACGGTACTGGTTCACTATCGGTCAGTCAGTAGTATTTAGCCTTGGAGGATGGTCCCCCCATATTCAGACAAGGTTTCTCGTGCCCCGTCCTACTCGATTTCATGACAAGGAGATTTTCGCGTACAGGGCTATCACCCACTATGGCCGCACTTTCCAGAGCGTTCCGCTAATCTCCAAGCCACTTAAGGGCTGGTCCCCGTTCGCTCGCCACTACTAAGGGAATCTCGGTTGATTTCTATTCCTCAGGGTACTTAGATGTTTCAGTTCCCCTGGTTCGCCTCTTGCACCTATGTATTCAGTGCAAGATACTCAGCTTGTGCTGAGTGGGTTCCCCCATTCAGAGATCTCCGGATCAAAGTCTGTTTGCCGACTCCCCGAAGCTTATCGCAGGCTACCACGTCTTTCATCGCCTCTGACTGCCAAGGCATCCACCGTATGCGCTTCTTCACTTGACCATATAACCCCAAGCTATCTGGTTATACTGTGAAGACGACATTCGCCGAAAGCTTGATTCAACAAACTTTCTTTGCCTTAGCCTGCACCCCACCAGTGAAAGTGGTGCACAGTCTAAAATGTTTCACATATCCGAATTTTTAAAGAACGATCTG